>JAEDOC010000002.1 GCA_016302185.1 Clostridium sp.
AGCCCATCGAATACAGAAGACTTTCAGGGCGTTCCTCTCTGCCGGACCTCTCCCCCTTTTCTGCGTCCGTTTCTCGACAAATAAAAGCGGCGATATCCTCCCTGCTTTTGAAAGATATTTCCATCTCACTACGCCGGGCGTTAGCTGCCGCGACGCCCTCATTTTCTGCGCTAAATCTCTATATTTTTCAGCACCTTCATACAGTGAAAGAACGCCGGAATCAGGAACGCATCCGCGAAGATCCATGCCAGCGGCGACGCAAAACAGATGGCGATGTATCCGAAAACAGGAACCAGAGCAAATCCGACAAGGGCGCGGGCGATCATTTCGCAGATGCCGGCGACGATGGCCAGGATACTGAAGCCCATGCCCTGGATGGTAAAACGCCATACGTTGACGATGGTCAGCGGGATATAGAACAGAGAATTAAAGGTCAAAAACTGGTGCGCTTGTGCGATGACCACGGTTTCGGAAGGATCAACGAAGAGCAGAGGGATGATGCCGCCGAACGTATACAGAATTCCGAAAGCGATGATAGAGTATACGGCACCTGCAAAGGTGGCAGAGTGGACACCCTGGCGGATTCGGGACAGCTTGCCGGCTCCCACATTCTGTCCGGCATAGGTAGCCATAGTGCTTCCCAGTGCATCAAAGGGACAGCAGAAGAACATACTGATCTTCTGCCCGGCGGCAACAGAAGCTACAGCGATGGAACCGAGAGAGTTGATGGCGGTCTGGATCACTACGGAGCCGATGGCTGTGATGGAATACTGCAGCCCCATGGGAATTCCCATTTTGCAGAGAATGACGGCATGGCGCCCGGTGAGATGTGTTTCCTCACGTTCCATCTTTAATATATCAAATTTTTTGCGCATGTAGATAAGGCACAGGATGCCGGAAATGGCCTGAGAGATTACCGTGGCGTAGGCAGCGCCGGCCACGCCGGTATGCAGGGCCACGATAAAAGCCAGATCCAGTGCGATATTTAAAAGGCTGGAAAATACTAAAAAGTATACCGGCGTTTTGGAGTCACCCAGAGAACGGATAATTCCTGCCAGCAGGTTATAGAGATAAGTGGCTGGAATTCCCAGAAAAATATAGAAAATATACTGGTAGGCACCGTCGATGATATTGTCCGGCGTCTGCATCCAGATGAGAATCTGCCGCGTCAGAATGCTGACGATGATGGTCATGACGGTGGCAAACAGAATGGAGAGCCAGGCGGCATTGGCGACGAACCGGCGCATATCCTTATAATCCTGCGCACCAAAGCGCTGGGCAACAGGAATGGAGAAGCCGGCGCAGACACCCATGACAAATCCATTGATCATAAAGTTGATAGCTCCGGTGGAACCGACAGCGGCCAGCGCGTCGACGCCTAAAAACTGGCCGACAATCACAGTATCTACCATACTGTAAAACTGCTGAAACAGCATGCCTAAAAGCATGGGAATCGCAAAACCGAGAATCAGGAGCATTGGGCTTCCTGTTGTCATATCTTTCGTAAGTGAACGGGATGCAGGTTGCTTTGTTGCCATTTTTCTTCCTCCTCAAAGCGGCATTTGCCGCAGTTCAGACCATTCTATAAAAAAATTAGTAAAATGGCAATTCATAATCCGCACAAAAAAATCCAGAAAAATACAGTAAAAAGGGAATCATTCTACAAGGGTTGAAAAGGACCGTTGACTCGACGATTGTCTTCTCTTGTGATATACTGATATCAGTATGCAATCACAGGAGGAGACATTTTCATGGGTGAACAGAAGCAGGAAAACGAAAAAAAACATATTTGTGCGGGGCTGCTGGCCCATGTTGATGCGGGAAAGACAACCCTTTCGGAGGCGATGCTTTATACGGGCGGTGCGATTCGGAAACTGGGTAGAGTGGATAAGGGGGATGCCTTCTTAGATACCTATGAGCTGGAAAAAAAGAGGGGCATTACTATTTTTTCCAAGCAGGCGCTGCTGCGTTATCATGATATGGAGATCACGCTTCTGGATACGCCGGGACATGTGGATTTTTCCGCGGAAATGGAGCGGACGCTGCAGGTATTGGATTATGCGATTCTGGTGATCAGCGGCTCAGAAGGGGTGCAGGGGCACACAAGGACGCTGTGGCGCCTGCTGGCCCGCTATGAGGTTCCCACCTTCCTGTTTATTAATAAGATGGATCTGGCGGGAGAACAAAAAGAGGAGATTCTCGCAGATTTAAAGAAAAACCTGGGAGGCAATTTCGTTGATTTCGGAACCGAGGGAAGCGAGGAATTTCTGGAAAATGCAGCCATGTCAGAAGAGAGTGTGCTGGAACAGTATCTGGAAACAGGAGAAATCGCAGTGGAGACGATACGGAATCTGATTACGGACAGGGAATTGTTTCCCTGCTTCTTCGGATCCGCACTGCGTCTGTCCGGGGTAGAAGAGTTTATGCGGGGGATGGAAACCTATATGGATGTGCCTCTGTACCCGGAGAAATTTGGCGCCAGAGTGTTCAAGATTGCCAGAGATCCCCAGGGAAACCGTCTTACCTATGTGAAAGTGACCGGAGGGACGCTTCGTGTCAAGGATATGATTGACGGCGAGAAGGTCAATCAGCTGAGAGTCTATTCCGGCGATAAGTATGAGATGATTTCGGAGGCAAAAGCCGGGACGGTCTGTGCGGTGACCGGTCTTACGAAGGCTGTGCCCGGGCACGGTCTGGGGATTGATGCGGAAACTGTGTTTCCGGTACTGGAGCCGGTACTGACGTATCGGATTCTTCTGCCGGAGGAGGTGGATGCAGCAGCTATGCTTCCGAAACTGTTACAGCTGGAAGAAGAGGAGCCGGAGCTGCACATCGCCTGGGAAGAAGAAAAAAAGGAGATTCACGCCCAGTTGATGGGAGAGATCCAGATGGAAATCCTGAAAAGCCTGGTCAAAGAGCGGTTTGACATTTCCATTGGATTTGGTGAGCGGAGTATTGTATATAAGGAAACCATTCAGAATACGGTGGAGGGCGTGGGCCATTTTGAACCCCTGCGCCACTATGCGGAGGTGCACCTGCTGCTGGAGCCGGGAGAGCCGGGCAGCGGTATGACCTTCGGGACGGCCTGCAGTGAGGATATTCTGGATAAGAACTGGCAGCGGCTGGTGATGACTCATCTGGAGGAGAAAGAACACCGGGGAGTGCTGACCGGCGCTCCGCTGACGGATATGCGGATTACGCTGATGTCCGGACGGGCCCATGTGAAGCATACGGAGGGCGGTGATTTCCGTCAGTCGGTGTACCGGGCGGTGCGTCAGGGCCTGATGCAGGCAGAATCCGTGCTGCTGGAGCCATTTTATGATTTTCGTCTGGAGATTCCGGAGCGGATGATTGGGCGGGCGATGACAGATATCGAGCGGATGAACGGGAGCTTTGAACCTCCGATGATTGAACTGGAACAGGCGATTTTAAAAGGAACGGCTCCGGTTTCCACCATGGACGGGTATCAGGCGGAGGTGACGGCCTATACCGGCGGTACGGGACATCTTACCTGTGTGCTGAAGGGCTATGGTCCATGCCACAATGCAGAGGAGGTTATTGCTGCCAGCGGTTACGATCCGGATGCGGATCTGGAGAATCCGTCCGGTTCCGTTTTCTGTACCCATGGTGCAGGCTTTGTGGTGAACTGGGATGAAGTGGCTTCTTATATGCATCTGGAGAGCTGCCTGACTGCGGCGGGAAAACGGGGGGCCTCCCGGGCGGAGGAAGCTGCGTCCGGAGCCCGGTCCGCGGATGGCCTGGGAGGAAACAGCCGTCAGGGAACGGCTTCTCAGGAAATCTGGATTGGAACGGATGAGATAGACAGTATTTTATCCAGAACCTATAACGCCAATAAAAGAAATAAGAACGCCGGAAGACGGAAATGGAGCGGTAAGACGGTCTCCGGCGTACGAAACGGAGGCGGTGCCGCGGTTTCGCGCCTGACAGACAGTACCTATCGCCAGCCGGGAACCTATACTGCCGGAACTTCCGTACAAAAAGAAACTGCTGCACCAAAAGGAATATCTGTGCCGAAAGGAAAGGAGCCCCCCAGGGATGAATATCTTCTGGTAGATGGCTATAATATCATTTTTGCATGGCAGGAGCTGAAAGAACTGGCGGAAATCAATATTGACAGTGCCAGAGATAAGCTTTTGGATATTCTCTGTAATTATCAGGGCTATAAAAAGTGCGGACTGATTGCGGTGTTCGACGCGTACCGCGTGCAGGGCCACGCCACGGAATTTCTGGACTATCACAATATTCATGTGGTCTATACAAAAGAAGCGGAGACGGCGGATCAGTATATTGAAAAATTTGCCCACGAAAATGGGAAGAAATACCGGATCACGGTGGCTACCTCCGATCACCTGGAGCAGATTATTATCCGTGGACAGGGCTGCGTGCTTCTTTCCGCCAGAGAATTTGAAAAAGAGATCACCCGGGTGGAAGAACTGTTGCGGCAGGAGCATGGAGTTGGAACTCCTCCCAAAAGCAGCCGGCATTATCTGTTTGATTCGATTCCGAAGAATGTATTGGAGCAGCTGCGTCGGGAAGCCGGGGAAGAGTAGGGAAAAGAAAAATGGCAAGAGATAAGCTTGATTTTCAGAGCGGCTGCTGTATCTGCGGCAAACCGCTGGTGTATGAGACAGAAAGCCGCCTGCGCGTCTGTGCGGTCTGCGGCAAAGAGGTAAAAAGCAATGCGGCCTGCGAGGATGGCCATTTTGTCTGTGACAGCTGTCACAGCTCGGGTTTCGTCGGAATCCGGGGATTTTTAAAGTACAGCACGGAGACGGATCCGGATCGCCTGTTTCTGGAGGCGGTTGCCCATCCCGGTGTACATATGCACGGGCCGGAGCACCACTGTATTGTGCCCTGGGTTCTTCTGACTGCATATCGTAATAACGGAGGCCGACTTTCGGTTCCTTATGACGATGCCATGGAGGAAGCGTATCAGCGGGGAAGTCAGGTGCCGGGGGGAATCTGCGGCTTCTGGGGGACCTGCGGAGCGGCCATCGGAGCGGGAATCTACGCCAGCCTTCTGCTGGGCTCCGCACCGTTAAACGGGGAGATTTGGCCGGTTCCTCAGACGCTGACGGCAGCCTGTCTGGAGAAAATAGCTTCTGTGGGAGGACCTCGCTGCTGCAAAAGAGATTCCCGTCTGGCGATCGAGGCTGCGGTGGAATTTACGGCACAGCAGGCAAGGATTCAGATGCCGCTTCGAAAGACATGGGAAAGCTGCAGCTTCAGTGAGATGAACGCGCAGTGCCGCAGGGGCGGCTGTCCGTATTACAAAAGAAAATGCATTCCGGAAGAAAAAAGTGGTTGGAATCTGTCGTAAAATGTAGAAATTCAAACAACTGTAAAAAATGGCAGAACCCTTGAAAAATAAAGGCTTTTGGCCTTTTTTTAACGATGGTTTTTAGACTATTTTTTAGAAAGTTTATAGAGTTTTAATAAATGCTTGACAATTATATGGAAAATTACTATAATAGACTTAAGTCCAAAACGTGGTTTATATGTGAAAATTGCATAATATCCATGTAATTTTTATGTGTAGACACAGGATGCACAAATTAACGTGGATTCTTCAGGGCGGAGAATCTGCAATGCCAAGCGCGCGGCATGACAAAAATCTCATAAGGGGGAAAAGTTAATATGATCGAAGCATTAAACAATGTTGTTGGTTGGCTGAATGGTCCGATTTGGGGCGTTGGAATGCTGATCCTCATCTTTGGTAGTGGTATTTACTTTACCGTCGGATTAAAAGGTTTCCAGTTTGCTCGTTTCAGAGATATGTGGAGCCGTATTCTGGATAAGGGTGATTCCGAATCCGGTATCTCCTCATTCGCATCCTTCTGTACGACAATGGCCATGCGTGTTGGTACCGGTAACGTAGCCGGTGTAGCCGTTGCTCTTTACATGGGCGGCCCGGGTGCTATGTTCTGGATGATCTTAGCCGGTATGACCAACTCCGCAGTATGTTTCACCGAGTGTGTACTTTCCGTTCTTTACAAGACAAAGATCGATGGTCAGTACCGTGGCGGCGGTGCATACGTTGCTGAGAGAGGTCTTGGCTGGAAATGGTATGGCGCTTTCTATGCTGCATTCTTCGGAATCGGCGTTATCTGCTTCATGCCGGCAGCTGCAACCTATACTATCTGTGATGGTTTCAAGAACGCTCTTGGTATCCCGATGTGGATCACCGCTCTTGTTATCGCAGTAATTATGGCAATCGTAGTTATGGGCGGTGTTAAGAGAATCAGTGCTGCTGCATCTCTTCTGGTTCCGCCGATGGTTATCGTTTACCTGCTTGTTACTGTTATCGTTTTAGTTACCAACCTTGGCGCGATTCCTGGCGTTGTTGCTGACGTTGTGAAATGTGCGTTTGGTTCCAAGGAAGCTTTCCTGGGCGGCGGTATTGGTATCGCTATCCAGCAGGGTGTTAAGAGAGGTACCTTCTCATCTGCATCTGGTATGGGTGAGTCCATGCCTACCGCAGCAGCAGCAGAGACCAGCCATCCGGTGAAACAGGGTCTGGCAAATGCAGCTGGTGTTTGGCTTGATACCGTTATCGTATGTACTGCATCTGGTCTGATGATGCTTCTGACCGGCTGCTACAATACACAGTTTGGTTACGTTGGTACCGGTGCTCCGGAGCTTGCTGACTTAGCTGCAGCAGGAACCAACGGCGTTATCTTCGTTCAGTTAGGCTGCCGTACCGTTATGGGTGGCATTGCTCCTCTGTTCGTTGCTATCATGCTGGCTCTGTTCTCCTTCACCTGCTTAATCAGCTACTACTACGAGGGCGAGACCTCCGTACTGTATCTGTTCCAGGGCGAAGGCAAAGCAAAGACACGTAAAGCTGTTATCAGAGTAATGCAGATCGCTATGCCGATCCTCATCTTCATCTGGGGTAATGTTGAGTCCGGCCTTGCCTGGAACTTATCTGACTTAGCTCTTGGTGGCGCTACCTGGATTAACATGCTTGTTGTATTAATCCTTTCTCCGAAGGCATTTGCTCTTTACAAGGATTACTGCGAGCAGATGAAGGCAAAGAAGGATCCGTACTACAATCCGGATAAGCTTTGCTGGAAGGGCGTAGATGTTGAGATGTGGAAAGAGATCAACAAGAAACGTATCGA
The DNA here is from genome assembly GCA_016302185.1 of Clostridium sp. Lineage (GTDB taxonomy): Bacteria > Bacillota > Clostridia > Lachnospirales > Lachnospiraceae > Otoolea. Next base: position 7,146 of record JAEDOC010000002.1, read on the forward strand.
GGCTGATAAATAATCATTCGAAGATTCGCTTCTGTAAGTGATTCTACATAAACACGAAGAATAAGAGAGTATCCTTTCATCTTAGGATGGAAGGGTACTTTTTTATTGTTTCAATTTAGGAAAGCCGGTGTTCTTTGCTGGCACCGGTTGTGTCTATTAATTTGTATCAGAAAGAGAAATCCCCGATTTAAAATATTCACACATGTAGCTTATAAATTCATCGACGACAGGTTTTTCCTTTGCCTGTTCCAGCTCAATGACGTGAATATCCCGTCGGCAGACCGGGTAACGGATGGGAATCAGCGCGACCTGCGGTCCAGGGGGTCCGCCCCAGGATTTTTCAGGCCAGAAGCCGATTCCAAGGCCGGCAGCAATCAGATTCCGGACGGATTCCGGACTGTTGCTTTCGAAGATCATCTGCGGGCGGATTCCTGCCTGACGGCAGAAGGAATCGCAGATTTCTCTCAGCTGCCAGCCATGTCCGAGACGGATATAGCCTTCTTTCCTGAGATCCCTGAGATCTACTGATTTTTTCTTTGCCAGCTCCGAGCCGGCTGGTACTGCCAGAAAGATTTCCTCCTGCAGGATCTCCTGACGGATAATGCCTTCCGGAAGGGGGATATTTGTTCCGGTGGGAAAGCCGGGAACGGCGCGTTTGGAATCAATATGGATATCGCAGGCTGAACTCATCTCGATCTGGGAAACCTGGAAATTCACATCTGGATGAAGACTGCGGTAAGAGATGATACAGTTGGTAATGAATGGGGAGGCAGCAAAGAAATTCAGATAAATGGTGCGTTCCGAGGAATAAACCGACTCCCACAGTTCATCCTTTAAACTGTCGATAGATTCCATCAGAGGGATCAGCCGCTTTTTTAAAAGCCGGCCCTGTTCATTGAGATAGATCCGGTGGTTTTTCCGATCGAAGAGTTTGACTCCCAGCTCTGATTCCAGTCGGTGAATGGACTGGGAAAGAGCCGGCTGAGCAATGTGGAGATCCTCGGCGGCGCGGGTCAGATTTTCATAACGGGCGGCTTCCAGAAAGTAGCGAAACTGCAGCAGTTCCATGGTATTTCCTCACTTTTTTCTATGTTTATAATGTTAATATTATAATGATATAAATATTATATATTTGAAATCAATAAAAAACAAGTTATATTATATCAGGTAAGTAAAAAGAAGGGTAGGATTTCCCTTGGGAAGGGAGGAAGCATATGAATACAATCATTAAGCAACTCTCACAGATTGAGGACAAATCAGTTGCGATTCTGGCGGATGGCGCGGCAAGGAAGAAAGAACTGTCAAAAGAGTATGAAGCGAAGGCAAAACAGTTTGAGGAAGAACTGAACCGGGAGACAGAAGAACAGCTGGCTGGTCTGAAAGCAGAGATGGAAGCGGAGATGGAGCGTCAGTTAAAGAAGCAGGAAGCGGATGCAAAGACATCTATCGAACGGCTGGAACAGTATTATGAACAGAATCACAGGGAATGTGTGGAACGTCTGTTTCGGGATATGACAGAGGTGTAGCCGATGGGAAATCTGTTAAATTATAGTGCGATTGCTGCCAAGGTACGAGCGATGCGCAGCCGGCTTTTTTCGGCGGAGGATTTCCGGAAACTGGCGATGCAGGAGAGTGTGCCTGCTGCGGTGGAAGTGTTGAGAGGGTATCCTGCCTATGAAAAGATATTTGAAGGGGCAGAAAGCGGAAATCTCCACCGGGAACAGATAGAGCAGCTTCTTTGGCTTTCTTTGTATCGTGATTTTTCCGGTTTGTACCGTTTCGCTTCTGTGCGGCAGAGAAAATTTCTGGATCTTTATTTTATGCATTTTGAAGTGGAGCTTCTGAAGCATTGTCTGCGGAATGTGGCTTCCGGCCGAAGCTCTCCGCCGGATGTACATCTGTATGAGAATTTTTTCCGCCATCATTCCAGACTTGACTTTATATCCCTGGCGGAATGTACTTCAATCGGTGATTTTGTAGAGAGGCTGTCGGGCTCTGTCTATGCGAAACCTATGCAGGAGCTTACTGCAGCAGGGGGAATAGCTTTGGCAGATTATGTGTCGGCATTGGACACACTCTACTTTACAGAAGTATGGAAGCACGTGATAAAACATCTGGGCCGGGAGGAACAAGAAGCGGTGATGGAGTGTATCGGGGAAAAGATCGATCTTCTGAATCTGGAATGGATTGCAAGAGCAAAGCAGTATTATCAGTTAAATGGCCGGGCTATTCGGGAATTGCTGATTCCGGTATACTATCGTCTGAGAAAAAAGCAGGTGCATGATCTGTCGGAGGCCGAATCATTTGATTCCTTTCTTGACAGTCTGCGGACAACCCGTTATGGCGATCGTGTCTTTGGAAAAGAGGGGGAAAAACAGGAAACTACGGGATTAAAGCAGTTGTTTCGCTCCCTGTTGAATACGGTGTACGAATCCTCGCGGAAAAAGAATCCCTATTCGGCGGCCATTTTAAACAGTTATCTGTATTTTAAAGAAGAAGAGATACGGAAGCTCATCACGATCATCGAGGGCATCCGTTACAGCCTGGACAGGGAGGAGATTCTTGCCTGTCTGGGAGAGTGTTAGAGCGAGGAGGTACTCATTATGATTGAGCAGATGAGGTTCATCAGTATTTCCGGCCCGAAGGACGATCTGGATCGTATGGTGAATCAAGTATTGTCTCATTATGAAATCCAGCTGGAAAATGCTCTTACAGAGCTAAAATCTGTATATAAGCTGGTTCCTTTTCCGGGCAATAATCCTTACCGGTCTCCACTGGAAAAAGTGAAGAAGCTGACGGACGGGGTCTGGAAGCAGGAAAAACGGATTCCATCCATGACGGCTGATTCTGCGGTTTCTCTGGTGGAAGAAACGAGCCGGCTTCTGGAGGAGAGTGAACGGGAGAAGGAAGAATTAAGAAACCGGATCAGGGATATCCATGCGCAGTATGAACAGTTTAAACTGTATACGGAGCTGGATTTTAATCTTCCGGCGTTGATGAAGTTCCGGCATATCAAATACCGCTTCGGGCGGGTGCTGAAAAAACAGTATGAACAGCTGGAACATTTCGCGGAGTCCTCAGAGGATACGATCCTGTACAAATGTCATGAGACGGAGCATTACGTTTCGCTGATTTATTTTGTACCGGAGGTGGTTTCTGACCGGATCGATGCCGTCTTTTCTTCTCTCCAGTTTGAACGGATTTTTCTCCCGGATGAGTATAATGGTACACCGCAGGAGACGGCGGACCGGCTGGAGCGGGAGATGAATGAGCGGAAAGCACAGCTGGAAGCATTGGAGAAGAAGGAGACGCTCAGCCTTCAGGAGAGGATGGATTCCCTGTGCCGGGCACGGGATGTCCTGGAGGCATATCATTCGAATTTTGATGTTCGCCGGTTTGCGGCACTGACCCATGAAAAGGATCATCCCTATTACATCCTGTGCGGGTGGATGACTGCGGAGGAAGCAGAGAAGCTGAAGGAAGAATTGAAAAACGACAGGGATACCTTCTTTTCTCTGAAGGGAGGGGAAGAGCATGCGGTCGGTCTTCCGCCGACAAAGCTGAAGAATCCGGCAATTCTCCGGCCTTTTGAGATGTTTGTGAAGATGTACGGTCTTCCGGCCTACAATGAATTTGATCCGACGCTTTTGATTGCTGTCACATATTCCGTCTTTTTTGGTTTTATGTTTGGGGATGCGGGGCAGGGCCTTCTTCTGTTTGTGGGCGGGCTTCTGCTTTATAAGACAAAGAAGATGGATCTGGCGGCGATTCTCTCCTGCTGTGGTATTTCTTCCACTGTGTTCGGACTGCTGTTCGGAAGCGTGTTCGGATTTGAAAATGTGATTCCGGCCTTGTGGCTGAAACCGACGGAAGCGATGACCAGGCTTCCCTTTGTTGGGCGGCTTAATACAGTTTTTGTAGTGGCGATTGCCCTGGGTATGGGCATGATTTTATTAACCATGCTTTTGAATATGGCTGCCGGCTTCAAAAACCATGATACGGAAAAAACATGGTTTGATACCAACGGAATGGCCGGATTTGTCTTCTATGCCAGCCTGGCTGCAGTCATTGTCCTCTATATGACTGGAAAAGCGCTTCCGGCTACCGTGATTCTGACGGTAATGTTTGTGGTTCCGTTGGGACTGATTTTCCTGAAAGAACCGCTGACTGCACTGGTGGAAAAAAAGTCGGAGAAGATTTCCGGCAGTCTGGGCATGTTTTTTGTTCAGGGATTTTTTGAACTGTTTGAGGTGCTGTTAAGCTATTTTTCTAATACGCTGTCCTTTGTCCGTGTGGGGGCCTTTGCGGTCAGTCATGCGGCCATGATGCAGGTGGTTCTGATGCTGTCAGGAGCTGAGAACGGTCACATCAGTATTCCGGTAATTGTGCTTGGCAATCTGTTTGTCTGCGGTATGGAAGGTCTGGTGGTGGGTATTCAGGTACTGCGTCTGGAATATTATGAGCTGTTCAGCCGTTTTTATAAAGGAACCGGCCGTGAGTTCCGGCCGTTCTGTGAGAAGTGATGTCACAGCAAAAATTGTGAAAAAATGAGAAGGAGGACATTTATCATGACACTTACCGTAAAAATTCTGTTAACCGCTGCTCTTGTGTTAAGTATTGCAGTTCCTTTTGGCGCTTATGCCGCGGGAGAGAAGTCCAGAGGAAGATATAAGAGGGCGGTCGCAGCCAATACATTTCTGTTTTTCGGCACCATGGTATTCGCGGTGTGCGTACTGTTTGGAGGAAATGCCTATGCTGCAGAGACAACGGCTGCTGTTTCTTCCGGAGCCGCAGGCATGGGATATATTGCCGCAGCACTTTCTACCGGGCTTTCCTGCATCGGCGGAGGTGTGGCCGTATCGGCGGCAGCTTCCGCAGCACTGGGAGCGATCAGCGAGGATTCTTCCATCCTTGGCAAATCGCTGATTTTTGTGGGCCTGGCAGAAGGTGTCTGCTTATACGGACTGATTATTTCCTTTATGATTATCGGCAGTCTGTAGAACGGGGCGTTTTATATGAAAATGTATTTGATCAGTGACAATACCGATACACTGACCGGTATGCGCCTGGCGGGCGTGGAAGGTGTGGTTGCCCACAGCCGGGAAGAGGTAACGCGTGCCCTGGATGATGCGTTGGACAGAAAAGATGTGGGGATTCTTCTGCTTACCGAAGCACTGGGGCGAAATTATCCGGATCTGGTAAAAGATGTCCGTTCCGGCCGCAAGATGCCTCTTCTGATTGAAATACCGGACCGCCATGGCACCGGCCGCCGGCCGGACTTTATCACGGCCTATGTGAATGAAGCTATCGGCCTGAAACTCTGACATAACGAGGTGACTGTTTTGACGATTGAGAGTAAACTGAAACATTTTGAAGATATCTGTACCCGCGACGCCACCGAACAATGTGAAAAAATGGTTTCGGATTATGTCGTTTCCCAGGAGGCTGTTTTGAAGGAACATATGGCGCAGTCCCAGAAAGAGGCTGCGTTTCGAATCCAGACGGAAACAGAAAAGCTTCGCCGGGAGACAAATCGTAAGCTGTCTGTCAGCCAGATCGCGATCCGAAGGACAGAGAGTCAGAAGAAGGAGGAGCTGCGGGGGAAAATTTTTTCCGAGCTTCGTGACCGGCTGGCCTGTTTTATGGAGACGCCGCAGTATGAAACCATGCTGAAGTGTCAGATTCGGAAGGCAAAGGAATTTGCGGGAGAGGAAGAAATTCATATCTATATTGATCCGGCGGATCAGGAGCGGAGAAATCTGTTATCCATTGAAACCGGATGTGACGTTCGCGTCAGCCGCTATCCGTTTCTGGGAGGAACCAGGGCGGTTATTCTTGCGAAGAATATTCTGATTGATAATTCCTTTGAGACGAAGCTTAAGGAGGCGGAAGAAGGCTTCCAGTTTATGTTGGGAGGAAAGAAATCATGACAGCCAGAGGAACGATTTATGGGATTAACGGTCCCATTGTCTATTTAAAGGGAGATTCCGGCTTCCGGATGAATGAGATGGTCTATGTGGGCAGCGAAAACCTGGTGGGTGAGGTAATCGGACTGACTTCCGGGAAGACAACCATCGAGGTATACGAGGAAACGACCGGCTTAAAGCCGGGAGAGCCGGTAACCGGAACGGGCGCACCGGTGTCTGCCACACTGGCCCCGGGAATTCTGACCAGTATTTTTGACGGAATTGAGCGGCCGCTGCGTGCTATTCAGGAGACCGGCGGCTATTACATTGACAGGGGAGTTCATGTAAAATCTCTGGATACGGAGAAAAAATGGAAGACTCATCTGACGGTAAAAAAGGGTGATTACGTTTATCCGGGAACGATCCTGGCTGAGGTTGCGGAAACCCGGGCGATTCTCCACAAGGTAATGGTGCCTCCGGATCTGGAAGGCAGAATTATTTCTGTGGTTTCGGACGGGGAGTATACCATCGAAGAGACTCTGGTAACGCTTCAGAAAAAGGATGGTTCTGAGCTTCCGATAACTATGACGCAGAAATGGCCGATTCGGGTTCCACGGCCCACCAGCCGCCGTTATCCGGCATCCCAGCCGTTAATTACAGGACAGAGAATCGTGGATACCCTGTTTCCGTTGGCCAAGGGAGGCACGGCAGCCATTCCGGGCGGTTTCGGCACAGGCAAGACCATGATGCAGCATCAGATTGCCAAATGGTCGGATGCGGACATCATCATATATATCGGCTGCGGTGAGCGCGGCAATGAGATGACACAGGTATTGGAGGAGTTTTCCCAGTTGGAGGATCCGAAGACAGGAAATTCTCTGATGGAGAGGACCACCCTGATTGCCAATACCTCCAATATGCCGGTGGCGGCCCGCGAGGCCAGTCTGTATTCCGGTCTGACTCTGGCGGAATATTACCGGGATATGGGGTATCATGTGGCGATTATGGCAGATTCTACTTCCCGTTGGGCGGAGGCACTTCGGGAGCTGTCCGGCCGCCTGGAAGAGATGCCGGCGGAAGAAGGATTTCCTGCGTATCTGGCTTCCCGCCTGTCTCAGTTTTATGAGAGGGCCGGAATGGTACAGAATTTAAACGGGACTGAGGGCTCGGTATCGATCATCGGTGCGGTTTCTCCGCAGGGCGGTGATTTCTCTGAACCGGTTACCCAGAACACCAAGCGATTCGTCCGCTGTTTCTGGGGACTGGATAAGAATCTGGCCTATGCCAGACATTTTCCGGCAATTCAGTGGCTGACCAGCTATTCGGAATATTTATCCGATCTGTCCGGCTGGTATGCCGAGCATGTGGATAAGGATTTTGTGAACGACCGCAATCAGCTGGTGACCATTTTAAACCAGGAGAGCAGCCTGATGGAGATTGTGAAGCTGATTGGTTCAGATGTGCTGCCGGATGATCAGAAGCTGATTCTGGAGATTGCCCGGGTGATTCGTCTGGGATTTCTGCAGCAGAATGCATTTCACAAGGATGATACCTGTGTGCCGTTAAAGAAACAGTTTCGGATGATGGAGACGATTCTTTATCTTTATGGGAAATGCCGGGCGCTGATTTCTATGGGAATGCCGATGTCCGTGCTGAAGGAAGAGAAGATATTTGAGCGTATCATTGCCATGAAGTATGATGTTCCCAATGATAAGCCGGAGCTGTTTGATGCTTATAAGAAGCAGATAGATGATTTTTATCAGGCTGTCATGGAACGGAACGCATAAGGAGGGATGGAAATATGGCAATAGAATATCTTGGCTTAAGCTCCTTAAACGGTCCGCTGGCGATTCTGGAAGGAGTTTCCGGAGCTGCTTACGATGAGATCGTAGAGATGACGGTGGAAGGAAAAGAAAAAAAGCTGGGCCGCGTGATAGAGTCCTATGCGGATAAGGCAGTGATTCAGGTATTTGAGAGCACGGAAAATATGGCGCTGCGCAATACACACACCAGGCTGACGGGCCATCCGATGGAGATTGGCGTTTCTGCGGAGATGCTGGGCCGTACCTTTGACGGTATCGGCAATCCCATTGACGGTCTGGGGCCTATTCTGGCTGAGAAGAATCTGGATGTGAACGGAAAACCGCTGAATCCGGTGTCTCGGGAATACCCCCGGAACTATATCCGGACCGGAATCTCGGCAATTGACGGTCTGATGACATTGATTCGCGGGCAGAAGCTGCCGATTTTTTCTGGTAACGGACTTCCTCATGATAAGCTGGCGGCGCAGATCGTGATGCAGTCTTCTCTGGGGGATGATTCTGAAGAAAAATTTGCTGTGGTTTTTGCGGCGATGGGGGTCAAATATGACGTGGCGGAATACTTTGAACGGACCTTCCGGGACAGCGGTGTTCTCGATCATGTGGTCATGTTTATCAATCTGGCCAACGATCCGGTCATGGAACGTCTGATTACGCCGAAGGTAGCGCTGACGGCAGCAGAGTATCTGGCCTTTGAAAAGGGAATGCACATTCTGGTAATTCTGACTGATATGACTTCCTATGCGGAAGCATTGCGTGAGGTTTCCTCCTCGAAGGGAGAGATTCCGTCCAGAAAGGGCTATCCGGGCTACCTCTACAGCGACCTGGCTTCCATTTATGAGCGTGCAGGTATCGTGGCGGGGAGAAAGGGATCGGTGACTCAGATCCCGATTCTGACCATGCCAAACGATGATATCACCCATCCGATTCCTGATTTAACCGGCTATATCACAGAGGGGCAGATTGTTCTGGATCGCAGCCTTCACGGGCAGTCTGTCTATCCGCCTATCAGCGTGCTTCCGTCCCTGTCCCGTCTGATGAAGGACGGAATTGGTGAGGGGTATACCCGGGAGGATCATCAGGCGGTGGCAAATCAGCTGTTCTCCTGTTATGCCAGAGTGGGAGATGCCAGGGCGCTGGCTTCCGTCATCGGCGAGGATGAACTGTCACCTCTGGATAAAAAGTATCTGGTGTTCGGTCGGGAATTCGAGCATCGGTTTGTGGGCCAGGAGATTCATGATAACCGGACGATTCTGGATACCCTGCAGATTGGCTGGGAGCTTCTGGGACTACTTCCGAGGGAAGAGTTGGATCGGATTGACACGAAGCTTCTGGATCGCTATTATCAGCCGTCAACACCGGAACATTCATAAGGAGGAGAAAACGTGAATCTCAATGCATTTCCTACCAAGGGAAATTTAATTCTGGCGAAAAATTCTCTGGCGCTGGCAACCCAGGGCTATGGCTTGATGGATAAAAAGAGAAATATTCTTCTCAGGGAATTGATGGGACTGATTGACCGGGCGAAGAATATCCAGTCGGAGATAGATTCGACGTTTACGGCGGCCTATCAGGCGCTGCAGAAGGCCAATATTGAGTTGGGAATCCATTTCGTGGAAGAGATTGCGGGTTCGATTCCGGTGGAAGATTCCATTCGTGTGAAGGCCCGGAGTATCATGGGAACAGAGATTCCGCTGGTAGAGTATACACCGCAGAGAAAGGAACGGCCTCCCTACTCTCTCTACAGCACCAGCGATTCTCTGGACGAGGCCTGTCTGGCTTTTGAGCGGGTAAAGAAGCTGACAGCGGAGCTCTCCATGGTGGAGACCTCCGCATATCGTCTGGCAGAAAGCATTAAGAAGACGCAGAAACGTGCCAATGCGTTAAAAAACATTACCATTCCGGCGTATCAGACGCTGGTAACCGATATCTCCAATGCACTGGAGGAAAAGGATCGGGAAGAATTTACCAGGCTGAAGGTAATTAAAAAGAGAAGCAGTTAAGCGTAGATGATCCATAGTCCGACCAGCATTCCCATGATGGTGGAAAAGGCAGGAAGCTTGCTGCGGTACATCAGGATCGCCTGCGGCAGGATCTCTCCAAAGACAACATAGAGCATGGCGCCGCTGGCAAAGCCGAGGCTTAAGGCCAGGCCTAATGCGCCGATGTCACCCAGCAGATATCCGATGAGAGCACCGAGGATGGTCGGGGCACCGGAGACTGCGGTAACAAGGACTGCTCTTGTTTTGCTCATCCCCCCGCTGATCAGAGGAACGGAGACAGCCATTCCTTCCGGGATATTGTGCAGGCCGATCAGGATTGCCAGAACCAGAGCGGCACTTCCCATCACTCCATCGTTGCTGGCGTAGGATGCGCCGATGGTCATTCCTTCCGGTACGTTATGAAGCGCGATGGCGCCGGCCATGACAACACCGGCGATAAAAAGGGCCAATTTGTTATCGTTTTTTGCGTAATGCTGTTCCAGATGATCGCTGTGGATCAGTTCGTTCAGATCATCGGCGGTTTTCGGATGATCTGCATCGATGTGAGGAACCTCCGGATTGGTTTTCCGGTCAATCAGGTAGTTCAGCAGGAAAATAATAGCGACACCGAAAGCGACAGAAATAATGATAGTCATCACGTTGATGTCGGTATGTATGGCTTCTGTGATCAGATCGAAGCAGACCACGCTCAGCATGACACCTCCGGCGAAGCTTAACAGCAGGCTGACCGCCCGGTTGGAATCCTTTTGTAATAGTGCACCGATGAGGCCGCCGAGTCCGGTTCCGGCGACACCGGCCAGTGTTGTAGTAAAAATCAGTGTTTCAATAACTCCCGTAAAAATCCCTCCATATCTTCTGTAATTTGCGACTATGATTATAGTCTTATTGAGAAAAAAAGTCTATCAGAATTATGAAAATGGCGGGAACCAGATAAAAAAATTAAAAATGCTATGAAGAAAGAGGAGCTGTCGCTCAATGCGGCAGCTCCGTTTTTATTAATTTTTTTTCCAGGATTGCAATTCCCTGATATAAAATAGTTGATATGATACAGAGAAGAAAAATTGACATGAGAACAAGATCCAATTGAAAAACCTGACTCCCATAAATGATCAGATACCCAAGCCCTTTCTCTGCCGCCAGGAATTCTCCGATAATCACCCCAACCAGACAGAGTCCGATGTTGACCTTCATATTGCTGAGAATCAGCGGGATGGAGCCGGGCAGGAGAACCTTGAACATGATATCCTTTTTCGTCCCGCCCAGGGAGTGAATCAGCTTGATCTGATCCGGATCGGTGCCGGCAAAGCCGTTGTGCAGAGTTAAGACAGAGCCAAAGACTGCCACAGAGATGGCGGCGACAATAATGGTTTTCCGGTTGCTTCCCAGCCATACGATGAGAATGGGAGCCAGTGCTGATTTGGGCAGACTGTTCAGCATAACCAGATATGGCTCCAGTATTTCGGAGAGCGTCCGGCTGGACCAGAGAAGCATGGCCCCCAGGATACCGATGAGAGTGACCAGAAAGAAGCTGATGAGAGTTTCTGATAGGGTAACTCCCATGTGGAGAAAGATGGAGCGATCCTTAACCATACGGAGAAAACATCGTGTCATGCGGGATGGAGAGCTGAAGATGAAATCATCAATCAGTCCGGTTCCGGCGCTGATTTCCCAGAGCGCCAGAAAAAGAAAAAGAAGCAGAATGCGGCTGACTGTAACAAGCGTCCGGCGCTGTTTCTGCTGTTTTATGAATTCCTGCTGGGCCAGGCTTTCTCTTTGCTTCATGAGAGATACCTCCTTGCTGGTTGCTTCCTTATGTCTGAAGCAGCTTCCAGACACTGTTAAAATAGTTGCTGAAGGCGGGATCGTTTCTGCGCTCCAGAGGACTGAGAACCGGTGCGGAGAAATGGATGGGAACAATGCTCTTAATTCTGCCGGGCCGTCTGGTAAGCACAATGATTCGATCGGCCATGCTGACGGCTTCCGCCAGATCGTGGGTAATCAGAACTGCGGTTTTTTTTGTTTTCCGGAGAATGGTTCCGATATCATCACAGACTGTCAGGCGTGTCTGATAATCCAGAGCAGAAAAAGGCTCATCCAGCAGCAGGAGATCCGGTTCCAGAGCCAGGGTTCGGATGAGTGCCGCTCTCTGGCGCATGCCGCCGGAAAGCTGGGAAGGACGGGAATGTTCAAACTGGGAGAGACCATAGGTTTCCAGCAGATGGTGAACCTTCTGCAAGTTCGTTTCATTTAACTTATGCTGAATCTCCAGGCCAAGGGCGGCGTTGGAGAGAACGGTCCTCCACTCAAAGAGGTGATCCTTCTGAAGCATGTAGCCGATGGCAGGACTTCCTCCGGAAATCGGGATTCCGTCCAGCTTGACGGAACCCTCATCGGGAGAGAGCAGGCCGCAGATAATCGAGAGAAGTGTGGATTTTCCGCAGCCGGAAGGACCGACGATGACGACAAATTCACCGGGATCGACAGAAAAACTGATATCATAAAGCGCCTGTGTCTCTCCGTCCAGTGTGTGGTAGGAGTAGCTTAAGGCGGATACTTCCAGTTTTGGAGTCATGGGACACCTCGGAAAGAAATAGGGCTTTAGTGTAGAATATGAGGAAGCGGCGGCAAGGTGCGCAGAAACCCGGTCAAAAACGGGGGAAGCTGTCTGTAACAGAGTGGTTGACCGTTTTATGGAAAAATGAGATAATAAGGATACATTTGAAAAGAGGGCCGGGAATAAAAACTCTGGCTTCGAGAAGGAAGGAGAGAGCAGGATGCTTCGAAAATATACAGTTGCGATGCTCCAGATGGATACGCAGAATGACAAGGGAGAAAACTTAAAACAGGCCTGTGCCTGGATTGATGAGGCGGCTGCCCGGGGAGCAAAGCTGATTTGCTTTCCGGAGGTGATGAACCTGATCGGACGGAATGTGGGAGAAGGCGGCGGCAAGGAGCAGATTCCCGGTTATACGACAGAGATTCTTTGCCGGAAGGCAAAGGAACACGGTGTTTATATCCAGGGAGGCAGCATTACGGAGGAGAATCCGGGAGAACGAAGATCTTCGAATACCAGTGTCCTGATTTCTCCAAAAGGAGAGATTCTGGCTTCCTACCGGAAGCTTCATATGTTTGATATTACCCTGGCAGACGGTACTCCCTTCAAGGAGTCTGATAAGGTCCGTCCGGGGGATGAGATTGTTACAGTGGAGACGGAGCTGGGAACCTTCGGCATGTCCATCTGCTACGATGTGCGTTTCCCGGAGCTTTACCGGCTCATGGCGCTGCGCGGTGCCCAGGTGATCTTTGTTCCTGCCAGCTTCACCATGCCCACCGGCAAGGATCACTGGGAGCCGCTGCTGCGGGCACGGGCCATTGAAAATGGCTGCTACATCGTGGCGACGGGCCAGATCGGAACCAAACCAGCCTATGTGGCCTATGGCAACAGTCTGGTGGTGGATCCCTGGGGCACCGTGATTGCCCGCGCGAAGGATATCCCGGGTATCACCTATGCGGAGATTGATCTGGATTATCTGGATAAGATCCGGGCACAGATTCCGTCTCTGGAGAACCGGAGAACCGATTTATATGAGGTGGTGGAGAAAAAAGGCTGAAACATATCTTCCCATCGGTATTCCGGCGCAGGAAACGAAGCCGCCGAAAAAGCAGGCATTTGAGGAAAGAGTCTGGTTTAATCATTACGGAATCACGGAATAACGGATTTTGGAGAAAATAAATAAAAGGAATCCATCGGACATGGGATTATTTTACTTGAATTCCTGAATAAATGGTGGTATAATCCCATATGATAACAGAATAGATTGGCTAGAGAGAGTGGACAGAACGTCCACTCTTTCATTTTGCTACTTGACGAATGAAAGGTGGTGGAGATATGGCAAAAGGAGAACAGTATGAGGCAAGAGTGGAAGCCTGGCTTTTGCCGGTGCTTGCCGAGCATCAGTTTGAACTGGTGGATGTGGAATACGTGCGTGAAGTGGGAATCTGGTATCTGCGTGCCTATATTGATAAGGAAGGCGGCATTACCGTGGACGACTGCGAGCTGATCAGCCGTCAGCTGGGTGACTGGCTGGATCAGGAGGATTTTATCACTGACAGCTACATTCTGGAGGTGAGTTCACCGGGACTGGGACGGCCGCTGAAGAAGGAGAAGGACTTTGCAAGAAGCATCGGAAAGGATGTGGAGGTTCGTCTCTATAAGCCGCTGAACAAGCAGAAGGAATACACTGGCGCATTGAAATCCTACGATGCGGATACGGTAACGATTACCTTAGAAGATGAGAGCGATTTGACAATTGAAAAATCAGAAATTGCATTAATACGTCTGGCCTTTGATTTTTAGACGGTAGGAGGATAAAAGAAAGATGAATAAAGAGTTGATTGAAGCGTTAAATGTGCTGGAGAAGGAAAATAATATCAGCAAGGATGTCCTTCTTGAGGCGATCGAGAATTCTTTACTGACAGCCTGCAAAAACCATTTCGGCAAGGCTGATAACGTAAAGGTGACCATCAATCGTGAAACCGGAGATTTCGCCGTTTACGCCGAGAAAGAGGTTGTGGAGACTGTGGAGGATCCGATGCTTCAGATCAGTCTTGCAGAAGCGAAGATGATGAGCGGCAGACATGATCTGGGTGATATAGTACATGTGCCGATTAATTCGAAGGAATTTGGCAGAATCGCAACCCAGAATGCGAAGAACGTGATTCTTCAGAAGATCCGCGAGGAGGAGAGAAAGGCCCTGTTCAATGACTGGTACTGCAAGGAGAAGGATGTGGTTACCGGTATTGTGCAGCGCTATGTGGGCAGAAATGTCTGCATCGACTTAGGAAAGATCGATGCGATTTTAAATGAGAGCGAACAGGTAAAGGGAGAGGTGTTCCGCCCGACCGAGCGTATCAAGCTGTATGTGCTTGAAGTAAAGGATACCAATAAGGGACCGAGAATTACGGTTTCCAGAACCCATCCGGATCTGGTAAAGCGTCTCTTTGAATCCGAGGTAGCTGAGGTGAAGGATGGTACCGTGGAGATTAAGGCCATCGCCCGTGAGGCGGGTTCCAGAACCAAGATTGCGGTTTACTCCAATGATCCCAACGTGGATCCGGTGGGTGCCTGCGTCGGTGTCAACGGCGCCAGAGTAAATGCGGTGGTGAATGAACTCCGCGGTGAGAAGATTGATATTATTAACTGGGATGAGAATCCGGCGTTCCTGATTGAGAATGCCTTAAGCCCGGCCAAGGTAATTCTGGTTGCGGCAGATGAGGAAGCCAGAGAGGCACAGGTAATCGTGCCGGATTATCAGTTATCCTTAGCCATTGGCAAGGAAGGCCAGAATGCCAGACTGGCAGCACGTCTGACCGGCTATAAGATTGATATTAAGAGTGAGACTCAGGCCAGAGAGTCCGGACTGCTGGATGAGCTGGAGATGGGCTATGAGGACGGATTTGAGGGATATACTGATGAGCCGTTAATCGGAAACCGTGAGGAAGACCAGGGTGAGGTTCCGGAGGAAGAGCTTTCCTGATTACCTTTCAGAACCGGGACTGACAGCAGATGAGCAGCAGAAGAATAAGATTCAGATTGGGAAGTGAGATTTGGTGAGTACGATAAAAAAGATTCCGTTACGGCAGTGCATCGGATGCGGCGAGATGAAGAACAAGAGAGAAATGATCCGGGTGCTGAAAACAACCGGAGATGAGATTGAGATTGATGCGACAGGACGTAAGAACGGCCGTGGCGCATATCTTTGCCCATCGGTGGCCTGCTATCAGAAAGCAGTGAAAAACAGAGGCCTGGAACGTTCTTTGAAAATGGCCATTCCAAAAAGCGTTTACGAAATGCTGGAAAAGGAGATGGAGCAGCTTGGAGAATCGTAAAAAGATCCTGAACCTGCTGGGGCTTGCCACCAAGGCGGGAAAAACAGCCAGTGGGGAATTTATGACGGAGAAGGCTGTAAAAAGCGGTAAGGCATATCTGGTGCTGGTGTCGGAGGAGGCATCGGAGAACACCAGAAAGATGTTCCTTCATATGTGTACTTACTACAAAGTCCCGATGTACGTATTCGGAGAGAAAGAAGAGCTGGGGCATTCCATGGGTAAGGAGATGCGGGCATCTCTGGCTGTCCTGGATGCTGGCTTTGCAAAAGCGCTCAAAAAGCAGTTGGAACTGAATGGAGGCGGGAAACATGAGAGTGAATGAATTATCGAAGGAACTCGGTAAATCCAATAAAGAAGTATTAGAGATACTGCAGAAGAATCATTTTGACGTCAAAAGCCATGCCTCGAATATAACGGAAGAGCAGGCAGCCATAGTGAGACGTTCACTGACAGCGGGCGGCAGAGCGCTGTCTGCGGCTGAGATATCAAAATCAGGTACAGGAAAGGCGGAGACAAAACGAGTGGAAGAGATAAAGAAAGAGCCGGTAAAGGCTGAGACAAAAGAGATAGAAAAAACGGCGGCGGGTAGAGCAGAGAAACCGGCAGAGCAGCCCAAGAAGAGAATCGCTGCTGTATACCGTCCGCAGAACAGCGTACAGAGCAACAGAAATTCCCGTCAGGGAGGAAGACCGTCCGGGCAGAATGCAGGAAGACCGGCGGCAGGGCAGAACGCACAGCGTCCGACAGCCCCGGCAGCAGGCAGCAGACCGGCAGCAGGCAGCAGATCAGCAGCTTCGGTGCAGGCACAGCAGGCAGCTCCGGTTCAGTCCCTGAGCCAGCCGCAGCAGGCAGCCCCGGCAGCGCCTCAGAGCGGAAACCGTGAGAGCCAGAGAAGAGAAGGCTTTAACGGAAATCGTGATGGTCAGAGAGGCGAGGGCTTTAGCGGAAACCGCGAGGGTCAGAGAAGAGAAGGCTTTAACGGAAACCGCGAGGGTCAGAGAAGAGAGGGCTTTAACGGAAACCGCGAGGGTCAGAGAAGAGAAAGCTTTGGCGGAAACCGTGAGGGCCAGAGAAGAGAAGGCTTTGGCGGCAATCGTGATGGTCAGAGAAGAGAGGGCTTTGGCGGCAATCGCGAGGGTCAGAGAAGAGAAGGCTTTAACGGAAACCGCGAGGGTCAGAGAAGAGAAGGCTTTAACGGAAACCGCGACGGCCAGAGAGGTGAAGGCTTTGGCGGAAACCGTGATGGTCAGAGAAGAGAAGGCTTTGGCGGCAATCGTGATGGTCAGAGAAGAGAAGGCTTTAACGGAAACCGTGATGGTCAGAGAAGAGACGGTCAGAGCGGAAGAGGCTTAAATATTCCGAAACCATCCTTTGACGGACCGGTAGTACAGAAGCCGCAGAACAATAAGCAGAGCAAGAATGCTTATAAGAATGATAAGTACGACAAGAAAGATCATGACGAGGAGATAAGCTCCAAGCAGGGCAAGGGCGGTAAAGGCGGAAAGAACAATAAGCCGGCGATGGTTCAGCCTCAGAAGAAGGAAGAGGCGAAGGTAGAAGAGATCAAAACCATTGTAATTCCGGATGTGATTACCATCAAGGAACT
Source organism: Clostridium sp. (assembly GCA_016302185.1). Lineage (GTDB taxonomy): Bacteria > Bacillota > Clostridia > Lachnospirales > Lachnospiraceae > Otoolea. The sequence continues at coordinate 24,370 of JAEDOC010000002.1, forward strand.
GGCGGAGAAGATGAAGCTGCAGCCGTCTGCTATTGTGAAGAAGCTGTTTATGCAGGGCAAGATAGTGACCATCAATCAGGAGATTGATTACGATCAGGCAGAAGAGATCGCGATGGAGTACGATGTACTCTGTGAAAAAGAAGAAAAGGTTGATGTCATTGAGGAGCTTCTGAAAGAAGAAGAAGAGGACGAGGCAGATATGGTAACCAGACCTCCGGTCGTATGCGTTATGGGTCATGTCGATCATGGTAAAACCTCTCTTCTGGATGCCATCCGTCAGACGAATGTGACAGCCAGGGAGGCTGGTGGTATCACTCAGCACATCGGTGCTTATATGGTAGAGATTAACGGTCAGAAGATCACCTTCCTGGATACTCCGGGCCATGAAGCATTTACAGCCATGCGTATGCGTGGTGCCAAGTCCACGGATATTGCGATTCTGGTGGTTGCTGCGGATGACGGTGTGATGCCGCAGACGGTAGAGGCAATTAACCATGCCAAGGCAGCAGGAGTTGAGATTATTGTGGCAGTCAACAAGATCGATAAGCCCAATGCCAATGTGGAGAAGGTAAAGCAGGAGCTGATCGAGTATGAGCTGGTTGCTGAGGACTGGGGCGGAAGTACCGTATTTGTTCCGGTATCCGCACATACGAAGGAAGGTATTTCTGACCTTCTGGAGATGATCCTTCTGACCGCAGAGGTAAAGGAATTAAAGGCCAATCCGAACCGCAAGGCACGCGGTCTGGTAATTGAAGCTCAGCTTGACAAGGGCAAAGGACCGGTAGCTACGGTTCTGGTACAGAAGGGTACCCTGCATGTGGGTGATCCGATTGCAGTTGGTTCCTGCTACGGTAAGGTTCGTGCCATGATGGATGATAAAGGACGTCGTGTGAAAGAGGCAGGTCCGTCCACTCCGGTAGAGATTCTGGGTCTGAATGATGTGCCGGGAGCCGGTGAGGTATTCGTTCAGACTGCCAATGAGAAGGAGGCCAGAAGCTTTGCTGAGACCTTTATCTCCGAGGGCAAAAATAAATTAATTGAAGATACGAAGACGAAGCTGTCCTTAGACGATCTGTTCTCTCAGATTAAGGCAGGCAATGTGAAGGAGCTTCCGATCATCGTGAAAGCAGATGTTCAGGGATCTGTGGAGGCAGTAAAACAGAGTCTGATGAAGCTTTCCAATGAAGAGGTTGTGGTAAAAGTGATTCATGGCGGTGTTGGCGCAATCAATGAGTCCGATGTCAGTCTGGCAGCGGCATCCAACGCGATTATCATCGGCTTTAATGTCCGTCCGGATGCAACCGCCAAGTCTATCGCGGAGAGCGAGAAGGTAGATGTCCGTCTGTATCGCGTGATTTATCAGGCAATCGAGGATGTGGAAGCTGCCATGAAGGGTATGCTGGATCCGATCTTTGAGGAGCAGATCATCGGCCACGCTGTGGTTCGTCAGACCTTCAAGGCATCCGGCGTTGGTACGATCGCCGGTTCTTACGTGCTGGATGGTAAGTTCCAGAGAGGCTGCAAGGCCAGAATTACCCGTGACGGCGAGCAGATCTTCGATGGTCCGCTGGCATCCTTAAAACGTTTCAAAGACGATGTGAAGGAAGTCAATGCCGGATACGAGTGTGGCCTTGTATTTGAGAAATTTAATGACATTCAGGAAGACGATATGATTGAGGCATATGCAATGGTGGAGGTACCCCGCTAGTCAGCGGGGGCGCCTTTCGCCGCAGCGGAAGGAGAAGCGTGCATGCGCAAAAACAGCATTAAAAATACAAGAATAAATAATGAGGTTCAGAGAGAACTGAGTGAGATCATCAGCCGTGAGGTGAAGGATCCGCGGATTCATCCGATGACCAGTGTAGTCGCGGTGGAGGTTACTCCGGACTTAAAATATTGTAAGGCTTATATCAGTGTTCTCGGCAGTGAGGAGGCCGGCAAGGACACGATACAGGGGCTTCGCAGTGCATCCAGCTTTATCCGCAACCAGCTGGCCAGACGTGTGAATTTGAGAAATACGCCGGAGCTGACCTTTATTCTGGATCAGTCGATTGAATACGGTGTTCATATGACCCGTCTGATTGATGAGGTTACTGCGGATTTGCCGGATCGGGAGGATGAGGAAGCGGATGAGTAATCTTTTGACAGAAGCGCTGGAAGGGAAAACTACGGTGGTGATTCTGGGACACCTGCATCCCGACGGAGACTGCGTGGGAACCACACTGGGCCTTTTCAATTATATGAAAGAAACCATGCCGGAACTGACGGTGGATCTTTATCTGGATCATCCGGCGGAGAAGTTTTCTTACCTGGCAGGGTTTTCGGAGATTCAGACAGAATTGAAACCGGAGAAGCGATACGGTCTTTGCATTACGCTGGACAGCAGCGACAGTGAGCGGCTGGGAGAATTTTTGCCTTATTTTGAGACGGCGGAAAGAACACTCTGTATCGATCATCACCGGACCAACCGTGGCTTTGCCATGGAAAACGTGATTGAGCCGGATGCCAGCTCCTGCAGTGAAGTGCTTTTTGGGCTTCTGGAGGAGAAGAAGATTTCTAAAGCAGTGGCAGAATGCCTGTATACCGGAATTGTTCACGATACCGGAGTCTTCAAGTACAGTAATACATCGAAGAGAACCATGGAGATTGCGGGAATACTGATGTCCCGGGGGATTGACTGTGCAGGAATCATTGATGACAGCTTTTACCGGAAGACTTACGTACAGAATCAGATTCTGGGTCGGGCACTTCTGGAAAGTATCCTTTTTATGGACGGACGCTGTATTTTTACCGCGCTGTCCCAGAAGGATCTGGAGTTTTACGGAGCTGACAGCAATGATCTGGACGGTATCATCGATCAGCTGCGGGTGACAGCGGGAGTAGAATGTGCGATCTTTATCTATGAGAAGAATCCGCAGGAATTCAAAGTCAGTCTGCGTTCCAACAAAATTGTGGATGTCAGCAGGATAGCCATGTATTTTGGCGGAGGCGGACATATCCGGGCTGCCGGCTGTACCATGATGGGGAGCAGCCATGATGTGCTGAATAACTTGTCGAAGCTGATTGCCCAGCAGCTGGAGACTGCGGACGCGGAGTAAGTATGATTCACGGAGTAATTAATATTTATAAAGAAGCCGGCTTTACTTCTCATGATGTAGTGGCAAAGCTGAGGGGAATCTTAAAACAGAAAAAGATTGGACATACGGGAACACTGGATCCGGCGGCAGTGGGAGTGCTTCCCGTTTGCCTTGGCAAGGGAACCCGTCTCTGTGACATGCTGACGGATAAGCGAAAAACCTATCGCACCGTGATGCTTCTGGGAACGAGGACGGATACCCAGGATACCACGGGAACTGTGCTTTCTACTCAGGATACAGCAGTATTGACCGAAGCAGCCGTTCGAGAGACGGCAGCACGGTTTATCGGGCCGTATCAGCAGATCCCGCCGATGTATTCTGCACTGAAGGTCAACGGAACCCGGCTGTATGATCTGGCACGGCAGGGTAAGGAAGTGGAGCGGCAGGCGAGGCCGGTGGAGATCTATGAGCTGATTGTGGAATCTGTGGATCTTCCCCGTGTGACGATGACTGTTACCTGTTCTAAGGGAACCTATATCCGTACCCTGTGCCATGATATTGGAGAGAGTCTTGGCTGCGGCGCGTGTATGGAGCAGCTGACCCGAACCCGGGTGGAGCGCTTTACAATAGAAGACAGCCTCACGCTTTCAGAGGTGGAGACATTGATGAGGGCGGGGCGGATTCAGGAGGCAGTGATTCCGGTGGATGAGATGTTCAGCCGGTATCCGGCGTACATTTCCGGAAATCAGGAGCTGGACAAGCTTCTGTCCAACGGGAATACATTTTCGGAAGATCTTGCGAAGGATCTGGCGAAGCCGGAAGGAGCAGCGGAGTCCTGGGTGCGTATTTATGACAGTGGGAGACGGTTCATCGGTATCTATGAATATCATGAGGATACCGGAAGATGGAAACCAAAGAAGATTTTCCTGGGAGGAGATTAACATGCAGTATATAACCGGGACCAGAGAATTTCAGATAGAAGAACCGACGGCGGTAGCTTTAGGCAAGTTTGACGGACTCCACAGAGGGCATCAGAAACTTTTGAAGGAAGTGCTTCATTTCAGGGAAAAAGGGTTTCGTCCGGCGGTTTTTACCTTTGAGACAGCGCCGGGGACGCTGATGAAAGGGAGTCTTCAGACCATGATCACCACGAATGCCGAGCGCAAGGAGAATCTGGAGCGGGCCGGTGTGGAGTATCTGGTGGAATATCCCTTTAATCAGGAAGTGGCCCATATGGATCCGGAGGAATTTGTGAGACATATTCTGGTGGAACAGATGGGAGCAAGAGCTATTATCTCCGGACCGGATGGCCGGTTTGGCTATAAGCGTCGGGGAGATGTGGAGATGCTGCGTCAGCTGGCACCCAGGTACGGCTATGAGCTGGTGGTAGTTCAGAAGGCAATGGACGGGGATCGGGAGATCAGCAGTACCTATGTCCGTGAGGAACTGGCACTGGGCCATATTGAGAAGGCGAATGAACTGCTGGGGTATACTTATATGATTCATGGCCGCGTGATTCACGGAAAACATCTGGGATCCACATTGGGATTTCCTACTGTCAATATCCAGCCGAAGGTGCAGAAGCATCTGCCTGCCTTTGGAGTGTATCTTTCCCGAACCGTGATTGACGGGAACTTGTATGACAGTATCACCAATATCGGACGCAAGCCAACCATTGAAGGGCAGCATCCGGTGGGAGTGGAAACCTATATTTATGATTTAAATCAGGATCTTTATGACAAATGGATTGAAGTACAGCTGTTGAAATTCATGCGGCCGGAGAATCATTTTTCCGGAATTGACGAATTGAAACGACAGGTGCTTTCTGATAAAGAAGCGGGCCGCAGACTTCATGAAAAACAAAAAAAACGGAACTGACACAATGCCGGTTCCGTTTTTTCTTTATCTATGTCTCATTAATTCTTCTCGAAAATAATACCCCAGTATATCCTTGTGAGTATAGCACAAACTAAGAAAAAAGGAAAGTAAAAAAACAAAAAAAATACAAAATTTTTGGTTTACAAGAAAAGGCTTTTCTATTATAATGCTGATAATGGCTTACTGGGGTCTTCAGATTTCGAGGGAAAAGAGAAGGCAGTTAGAATCCGGCAGGCCGTTTACGTAAATGTAAACTGCAGACGATGAGAGGGAAAAAACATGAGGAGAAACGACATTCACAAAGTATTGATTATCGGTTCCGGTCCGATTATCATTGGACAGGCATGCGAGTTCGACTATTCCGGTACTCAGGCATGCAAGGCTTTAAGAAAGCTTGGCTATGAGATTGTTCTGGTAAACTCAAACCCGGCAACGATTATGACGGATCCGGAGACGGCAGATGTAACCTACATTGAGCCGTTAAATGTGGAACGGCTGACACAGATTATCGAGAAGGAGCGTCCTGACGCACTGCTTCCAAACCTGGGTGGACAGTCCGGACTGAACCTCTGCTCAGAGCTTGCTTCCGCAGGTGTTCTGGATAAATATAATGTGAAAGTAATCGGTGTTCAGGTAGACGCAATTGAGCGTGGTGAAGATCGTATCGAATTTAAGCATACCATGGAGAAGCTTGGTATCGAGATGGCAAGAAGCGAGGTTGCTTACAGTGTAGAAGATGCGCTGGCGATCGCAGATAAGCTGGGATATCCGGTAGTTCTCCGTCCGGCTTACACCATGGGCGGTGAAGGCGGCGGCCTGGTATACAATGTAGAAGAGCTGAAGACAGTATGCGCCAGAGGACTTCAGGCAAGTATGGTAGGCCAGGTTCTGGTGGAAGAGTCCATTCTCGGCTGGGAAGAACTGGAGCTGGAAGTTGTCCGTGATGCAAAGAATAATATGATTACGGTCTGCTTCATTGAGAATATTGATCCGCTGGGTGTACACACCGGCGATTCCTTCTGTTCTGCTCCGATGCTGACGATTTCCGAAGAGGTTCAGAAGAGACTGCAGGAGAAATCCTATAAGATTGTAGAGGCCATTCAGGTCATCGGCGGTACCAATGTACAGTGGGCTCATGATCCGAAGACGGACAGAGACATCGTAATCGAAATTAACCCGAGAACGTCCCGTTCTTCTGCGCTGGCTTCCAAGGCAACCGGCTTCCCGATTGCGCTGGTTTCCGCGATGCTGGCAACCGGATTAACTCTGGATGAGATTCCGTGCGGCAAGTATGGTACTCTGGATAAATATGTCCCGTCCGGCGATTATGTGGTTATCAAGTTTGCACGTTGGGCATTTGAGAAGTTCAAGGGTGCGGAGGACAAGTTAGGTACTCAGATGAAAGCCGTAGGAGAGGTAATGAGTATCGGCAAGACCTATAAAGAGGCACTACAGAAGGCAATCCGAAGCCTGGAGAGAGGCCGTTACGGACTGGGACATGCCAAAGATTTTGATCAGAAGAGCAAAAAAGAACTGCTTTCCATGCTGCATACACCGACCAGTGAGCGTCAGTTTATCATGTATGAGGCGCTGCGCAAGGGAGCTACCGTAGATGAGCTTTTCGATTTGACGAAAATTAAACATTATTTCATCCAGCAGATGAAGGAACTGGTGGAAGAGGAGGAGTCCCTTATGCAGTATAAGGGAAGCGTTCCGCCGGCAGAGGTGCTTCGTCAGGCGAAGCTGGATGGCTTTGCAGATAAGTATTTAAGCCAGATTCTGGAGGTGACGGAGGAAGCGATCCGTGGCGCAAGAACTGAAGCCGGTATTGTAGAAGGCTGGGAAGGCGTACACGTAAGCGGCACACAGGATGCAGCTTATTATTACTCCAGCTACCACATTGAGGACAAGAGTCCGTGCAGCGATAATAAGAAGATTATGATTCTTGGCAGCGGTCCGAACCGTATCGGTCAGGGTATCGAGTTCGATTACTGCTGTGTCCATGCGGCAATTGCGTTAAAAGAGCTGGGCTTTGAGACCATCATGGTAAACTGCAACCCCGAGACTGTATCTACAGACTATGATACCTCCGATAAGCTCTACTTCGAGCCGTTGACGCTGGAGGATGTATTAAGCATCTACCAGAAAGAGAAGCCGCTGGGCGTGATTGCACAGTTTGGCGGACAGACTCCTCTGAATCTGGCAGCGGATCTGAAGAAATATGGTGTCAATATTCTGGGAACCACTCCGGAGACCATCGACATGGCAGAGGACAGAGATTTGTTCCGTGCCATGATGGATAAATTAAATATTCCGATGCCGGAGTCAGGCATGGCTGTTACCGTAGAGGATGCGCTGGAGATTGCCGGACGCATCGGCTATCCGGTGATGGTGCGTCCGTCCTACGTTCTGGGCGGCCGTGGTATGGAGGTTGTTCACGATGATGAAGCCTTAACCTTCTATATGAAAGAGGCAGTCGGGGTAACTCCGGATCGCCCGATCCTGATTGACCGTTTCCTGCATCATGCCACTGAGTGTGAGGCAGATGCCATCAGTGATGGAGAGAATGTATTTGTTCCGGCGGTGATGGAGCACATCGAGCTGGCCGGTATTCATTCCGGTGACTCCGCATGTATCCTGCCGTCCAGAAACTTAACGAAGGATCAGGTGGATACCATCCGTGATTACACCAGCCGCATCGCCAAAGAGATGAACGTTGTCGGTCTGATGAATATGCAGTATGCTATCGAGGATGGCGAGGTCTATGTGCTGGAGGCAAATCCGAGAGCATCCAGAACCGTTCCGCTGGTATCCAAGGTATGCAATATCAAGATGGTGAAGCTGGCTACCGATATTATGACTTCTCATTTAACAGGAAGGCCGTCACCGATTCCGGAATTAAAAGAGAAAAAGATTCCGCACTACGGTGTAAAGATGCCGGTATTCCCGTTCAAGATGTTCCCGGAGGTTGACCCGGTTCTGGGACCGGAGATGCGTTCCACCGGCGAGGTTCTTGGTATGTCTCCGAATGTGGGAGAAGCGATTTACAAGGCACAGGAGGCGACTCAGACCAGACTTCCGAAGAGCGGAACCGTTCTTTTAAGTGTCAGCGATAAGGATAAGCCGGAATTAATCGAGGTGGCTATGGGCTTTCATGAGTGCGGCTTCAAGCTGATGGGTACCGGCAGAACCTACGATATGATGGTTGCTGCAGGCCTTCCCGCAGAGAAGATTGCGAAGATTGATGAGGGTCGTCCCAATATCCTGGATAAGATTACCAATAAGAAGATTGATATTATCATCAATACTCCGATGGACAAGAAGGGAATCGGCGACGACAGCTATATCCGTAAGGCTGCGGTAAAGGGCAAGATTCCGTACTTTACCAATATGGCAGCAGCCAAAGCAACAGTTCAGGCATTAAGGACACTGAAGAAAAATGGAAATATTGCAGTAAAATCCTTACAGGAGTTCCACAGCGAGATTCAGTAACAGAAAACAGAGTAATGCAAGGCCTGAGGTAGAAGAGGCAGAAAAAGAGAGATCACAGTGCGGAAAGCTGTGGTCTCTTTTTATGGAATTACGTTGCGGGAAACTTTGATGTAGATTTTAAACATCAGCCAGGCGCCGAAGATGATAGCGCCAAGATATGCCAGATTGCCGATCCAGATGCCGAAATGGCGGGCAAGGATGGAAAAGACAGGCTGAGGAGTCGGCTCATAGGGGCTGATATAGAACATATCGGCACTGCCCTTTGGAATGGCAAGGACATTGACCAGAGTGGCAATTCCACAGCAGCCTAGAAACAGGGCAGTTGCCTTCTGAAATGTGGATACAGAAGACGGAACATTTCCGGAAAAGACTGCATAAAATCCAAGGAAGATCAGCAGAATATGCCACAGGAAGGCGTGAATAGTCAGAGTCCAGTAAGGGTGCATCAGTCCATCCGGCCATACAAAGACCAGTATGGCACCGGGGAGGTTATAACTATACATAAAAGTGTATAAAACTTGCCGGGAGGATGCCGGAAGGAAGAGGAGAATCAAGCAGAAATACATGGGGAGACTGCAGAGCTGGAATGGAAAATACCACCAGTCATATGTCCCGTGACCCACAATCAGTGTCAGAAACAGCTGCTTGTAGCCTTCACTAAAGGCCAGCAGGAGACCCAGCAGGAAGAGCAGACGCAGCTGGTAATGTTCCTGCTTTCCGCGCAGCTTCCATGCCAAAAAGACGGCCAGAAAGCCGCCGATAAAGGAAAAATACAGATGAAATGCAGAATAGGGCTGCGGCTGCGTCATGCGCCAGGCGGTAAGCTTCAGCAGCCGGATAAGTAATTCAGTCATGAGGCGCCTTCTTTCTTTGGTAACGTAAGTATACTCCGGAATGGTGAATTTGCCAATAGGAAAGCAAAAAGAGAAAGGTTTTGCATAATAATTCATAAAAGAAGAAAAAAACACAATTAGGTCTTGATTATTTATAAAAATGAGTTATAATGTAGTTCAGGACTTGAATTTATATTTATGCAAAAACGATGAATAAAAACAACATCGATATGCAAAAAGAGGAGGAAACATTATTATGAAAAAACAGTTTGCAGCATTATCTATGGCTGCTATGATGGCAGCAGTATCCTTAGCAGGATGTTCATCCAAACCGGCAGAGACAGCAGCTCCGGCAACCGAGGCAGCAACCGAGGCAGCTTCTGAGGCGGCAGAGACTGAGGCAGAAGAGACAGAGGCCGCAGCAGAGAGCAAAGGCACTCTGGTAATGGCAACTAATGCAGAGTTCCCGCCCTATGAATTCCATGACGGCGGTGAGATCGTAGGTATCGACGTTGAGATCGCTGCAGCTATCGCCAAAGAGCTGGGTATGGATTTTGAAGTTGAGGATATCGCATTTGATTCTATTATTCCGGAAGTTCAGTCCGGTAAGGCAGATTTCGGTGCAGCCGGTATGACAGTAACGGAAGACAGAAAGCAGAGCGTAGATTTCTCTGATACTTATGCAACCGCTACTCAGGTTATCATCGTAAAAGAGGACAACACAGAGATTGGGACTCCGGATGATCTGGTTGGCAAGACCATCGGTGTACAGCTGGGAACTACCGGCGATATCTATGCAAGTGATATCGAGGATGCAACCATCGAGCAGTACAACAAGGGCTTTGAGGCTGTTCAGGCTCTGTCCCAGAATAAGATTGATGCCGTTATCATCGACGGTGAGCCGGCAAAGGTATTTGTTTCTGAGAATGAAGGCTTAAAGATTCTGGATGAGGCATTTACTACAGAGGAATATGCAATCTGCGTAAAGAAGGGCAACACCGAGCTTCTGGAAGGCATCAATACCGCAATCGCTAACTTGAAAGAGTCCGGCGAACTGCAGGAGATTGTTGACAAGTACATCACAGCAGAGTAATTCACAGAGAATCTGTTACCGTTAATCCTGTTCAGCCTATTCATTTATTGAGTAGGCTGAATTGTCTTGAATGAAGGATGTTTAAACTATGTGGGAATCGTTTAAAAGCAGATTTGTCCTGAATTTTATTGCGGATGACCGCTGGAAATATATTTGGGATGGTCTTGGAGTTACATTAAAGGTAACTCTTTTTGCCGGTCTGATCGGTATTGCCATTGGTTTTCTGGTTGCGATGGTTCGATCCACCTGCGATAAGACAGGAAAGCTGAAACTGCTCAATTTCCTGTGCAACATTTATCTGACCGTAATTCGCGGTACGCCTGTAGTTGTTCAGCTTTTGATTATTTATTTCGTTGTATTTGGTTCTGTCAAGATTGATAAATCACTGGTGGCGGTCCTGGCATTTGGTATCAATTCCGGCGCATATGTGGCTGAGATTTTCCGAAGCGGAATTATGTCCATCGATGCGGGCCAGTTTGAAGCAGGACGAAGTCTTGGATTTAACTATTCCCAGACCATGTGGTACATTATTATGCCGCAGGCCTTTAAGAACGTCCTTCCGGCACTGTGCAATGAGTTTATCGCACTGTTAAAGGAAACCTCCGTTGCCGGTTATATCGCACTGCAGGATCTGACCAAAGGCGGCGACATTATCCGAAGCCGTACCTATGACGCGTTTATGCCCCTGATTGCGGTGGCCCTGATTTATTTACTGCTGGTAATCGTATTTACCAAGCTGGTTCGGTTACTGGAGAGGAGGTTAAGACAGAGTGAGCGATAATCGTATGGAAGAGCCCTTGATTCAGGTAAGGGATTTAAAGAAGGCGTTTGGTGCCAATACGGTACTGGATGGCGTCAATGTGGATATCTACCGCGGCGATGTTGTCTGTGTCATCGGTGCATCCGGTTCCGGCAAGAGTACGTTTTTACGCTGTCTGAACCGTCTGGAGGAACCGACCTCCGGAAAGATTTATTTTGAGGGCATTGATATTACTGATAAAAAAGCGAATATTGATAAACACCGTCAGAAGATGGGCATGGTATTCCAGCAGTTTAATCTGTTTCCCCATAAGACGGTCATGGAGAATCTGACGCTGGCACCGATCAAGCTGCAGAACAGAAAGAAGAGTGAAATTGAGGCGGAAGCTATGAAGCTTCTGGAGCGCGTGGGACTTCAGGATCGGGCAGATGCTTATCCTGGTCAGCTGTCCGGCGGACAGAAACAGCGTATTGCCATTGTCCGCGCACTTTGTATGAAACCAGATGTGATGCTGTTTGATGAACCTACCTCTGCGCTGGATCCAGAGATGGTAGGTGAGGTGCTGAACGTAATGCGTGATCTGGCGGAAGCAAAGATGACCATGGTGGTGGTAACCCACGAGATGGGCTTTGCCAGAGAGGTGGCTACCCGCGTTATGTTCATGGATGGCGGAAACTTCGTGGAAGAAAATGAGCCGGGAGAATTCTTTGCTCATCCGAAGAATGAAAGATTAAAGACGTTTTTGAGCAAGGTGCTGTAGAACGTTTTCAATACAATAATTTATGTTATGGGCGAGAGAGTGTTTCGCATCTGCGATATCTGCAGAATACGAAGCGCTCTCGTTTTTTATGTCATTTACCAGGTAATAATCCGGTCCAGCAGCTCCTTTTGCTCCTGGCTGGAGCGAGTTAGGTAGATTCGGGTGGTTTCCACGCTGTCATGTCCCATCAAGTCAGCCAGAAGGGTGATATCATTAAATTTTTTCAGGAAATTTTTAGCATACCGGTGGCGGAATGAATGGGGATATACGGTATCCGGATTGATATGATACCGCTTTGCCAGTGTTTTTAGCTGCATTTCAATGGCACGGGAGGAAATTAAGTTTCCCTGTCGGTTTAAGAAGATGAAGCCGCTCTGAATTCCCTGGCTGTGATAATAGGGGATTGCCTCTTCGCAGAGGATCCGCGGAAAATAAAGCCGGCGGATCTTTCCTCCTTTAGTATAAAGATCCAGATATCCCACGCTCAAATCTTCTATTTTAATCTGCAGCAGTTCGCTGATTCTGGCTCCGGTGCCACCAAGAAAACGGACAACAAAATACCAGTAGAGATTTCGGTCCTGCTTTAACCGGCGCTTCAGACGTTCATAATCCCTCTGAGAAATAATATTATCCATATAACTCTTTCGCTGTTCCTTTACCGGAAGAAGCTTATAGATTCCGTTGGAATTGGCACGGGTAAATACAGGTTCCACGTCGCCGCCATTGTGCTCTTTTTTGTCTTTTCTTCCATCGCGAAATTCTGACAGCAGAATCAGGTTCTGGATCGGAGTTTCGCTGCTTAAGATCAGACTGTCGGGAAGCTGTCCCCAGACATACATACAGTCCAGAAAACGGTTGATTCCGCAGATCCGGGTATTTACTGTGCTGGTCTGAAAAGAGTTGATAAGGTATGTTCGATAATTTTTTAAATTATCAATACTCAATTCTCCATACAGAGAATAGAACAGGATAACGGATCGGGCGTAAATATTTACAGTCTTGGCTGAACATCCCTGGTGCTCCAGTGTGTTTTTAAAATGCTCAATATAGTCTTCGGTTGTATTCAGTTCAAGTACTGGCTGCTTTGTTTTTTTCATAAGCGGCCTCCCTACCAGTTGACAACACGGTTCACAATTTCATACTGTTCGGCACTGGAACGACGCAGATAGATTCGGGTGGTTTCCAGATTGGCATGACCCAGCAGGTCGGATAGCAGGGAGATATCGCTGCACTGTTCAATAAAGCTTTTCGCAAAACGATGGCGGAAAGAATGCGGATGAACCACTTCTGGCATCAGGCCGTAAATACTCGCGATGGTTTTTAATTGGCTTCGGATTCCACCGGTGGTGATGGGACGCCCGAAACGATTCAGAAAGACAGGACCGTGCTCTTTATGAAGGTATTTTAGCCAGCGCAGCATATCCTGCTGCAGTTTTTTGGGAATATAAATGCGATGTACCTTATTTCCTTTGGAATAAACGTCCCGATAACCGGCGATGATGTCTTCTGCCTGCATCTGAACTACTTCGCTGGCACGGGCCCCGGTGGCAGCCATAAAGCGAATAAGAAAATAATAGGTATATTTTTTGTCACGGATTAAACAGGATTTTAAATACTCGTAATCTGCCTTGCTGATCACATTGTCCAGATAGTTTTTCTGCTGGATTCGGATCATGGGCAGTCTTCCGGGATTCAGTTCGCGGAATTCAATAAAAGAATTTAAGGCCCGGATACGCAGGTTGACGGTCTGCGGCCGGTAGTGCTCCAAAAGAAACAGCTTGTACAGTTTCATATTGGAGTGTGTAATCTCTGAGAACAGAGAAAAATATTGCCGGATAGCGAAGGTGTAGGAGTGAATGGTATTGCCGGCCATATTGCGTGATGCCAGATAATCGGCAAAAGCCTCAATGAAAGCTTCCGATTCCTGAGGCAGGACTGATGCTTCGAAGGGAATCTGCGTTGCTGAGAGTTGGTTCATAAAAGTACCTTCCTTTCCATAGTATAGATCTCAATATACGGGAAAATGAAAGACAGCAGAGGAGTCTGCGACGCAGAAATGTCAGGATTTTCATACCACAAAAAATCAGCATTAGAGTAAATAGAATCAGCTGATTGAAAAATTAGTGCAATTTGGACATGATTGTCCTTCTGCAATTTTGCCCCCCTGATGGGCAATTTGAGTAACTTGAATAAATATACAATTTCGAAGAAATGTATACACATATTGAATCAAATTGTCCATTTATACTAAGCGAAAAGTCCAGTTTCAATATAACACTTTATTCCCAAAATTGCAACACAATTTTATCAAAAAAGGAGAAAATTAAAAAAGAAAATAGAAAAAACGACTTTAAAATCGAAAATTAACTTGCGATAATTTTCCTTATACGAAGTATAATAACCCTTGTAATGCGATATTGGAATTTCGAGAAAATATCAAATTTCAAAAAGAAAAAAGGAGAGTGCATAATTATGAGAAAGCAGACTAAATTAGTTGCAGTTCTTTCTGCAGCAGCTTTACTCGCTCTTGGTGCATCCATGACTTCTTTCGCCGCTGGTTGGGAGAAAGATGAAGCTGGTATCTGGCACTATTATGACGAAGATGACGAGATGGTAACCGATGAGTGGAAGAAGGACGGCGGCAAGTGGTTCTATCTTGACGAAGACGGCGATATGCTCATCAATGACTGGGTAGACGACGACTACTATGTAGGCGAAGACGGCGCTATGCTGGTTAACGAGTGGGTAAAGACATACTCTGACGAGGATCAGGATGATCCGGATGAGGATGGCGAGCATTGGTACTACTTCGGAAGCAAGGGTAAGAAAGTTGTTGATGATGATAAGAAGATCAACGGCAAGACTTACTACTTCAACGAAGATGGCGAAATGTTATCCGGTTGGCAGGAGTTCGGCGATGAGGCTTATTACCTTGGAACTGAAGATGAAGGCTGGAGAGCAGAGTCTCAGTGGTTATGGCTGGAGAAATCTGGTTTAATCGATGAAGATGATGATAACGATACCGAAGGCGTTCGGGTTCTTGATTGTACCGAAAATGATGACTGTGATGATGAGGGATGGTACTGGTTCGGTTCTTCAGGTAAGGCATGCAAGCAGGCTGCAAAGAAGAAAATCAACGGTAAATGGTATATGTTCAATAACCATGGCCAGATGCTGTATGAGTGGATTGACAACGATACCAAAGTAAAAGTTGGTACCAATGCTCAGCTTGATGATTCTACAAAGAAAGCATCTGCTCCGAATGCAGATATCGCTAAGATGTTCTACTACAATGAAGTAGAAGATGGTTCCAGAGGTAATGGTTGGTATCAGATCGACGGTTCTAAAGACGTTGGTACCGATTCCGATACTGACTGGTACTACATTGATGACGGTGAAGTTAAGTACGCAGATAATCCGGCCAAGGATTACGCTACTTACGATGAAAACCACAAGATGGTTTATATTACCAGAGAGAAGATCGATGGTAAATACTTTGCATTCAACGAAGTTGGCCAGATGCAGGATGGTTTACAGTTCGTAAGAGACGATAATGGTTTCTATTACTTCGACGAAAATGGTTATCAGAAGACCGGAAAAGTGACTAATGTAGAGTGTGATGATGATGATTACAACTTCTACTTCAATACTTCCAACGGTAAGAATGGCCAGGGTTACAAGGGCGAGAAGGATGGTTATCTGTACTTCAATGGTAAGAGACTGGAAGCTGATGATGACTACAGACTGTGGTTCTACAATGGCGATATCTATCTGACCAATACCAAAGGTAAGATTCAGAAAGCAAATTCTAAAGATGGTAAAGAGTTTGACGTAGAAAACGCTGGTATTGATGCTGAAGACGTAACAGTTAAGACCAATAAAGATGGTAAAGTTGAGTGGATTCGCAAAGACGGTTCCAATGATGTTATCTACAAAGCTGATATGATTGCTGAAATGATCGGTGATCTTACAGTTAAGAAAGATGGCAAAGATGTTATTGACTCCAGTTTAGTAGTAGAGGATACTTATGTATCTGTTCCGTTCATCTCTCTGTATGATGATGATATTTATACTTATAGCTTCACTGTAACAAAGGCTACAGAAGAAGATAAGGAAGATACTGTTAAATTTGGAGAAGGCTGGTTAGGATTAAATGCTCCGAAAGCTACCAAATAATCTATTTAATTAAAAAATCTATGCAGTAAATAGAAAAACTGCCGCAGTTCCGGTTCTCCGGTTCTGCGGCAGTTTTTCTACATGGATTTTTGAAAACAGGTCAAAATAAAACTAGTTGTTTTTCCATCCAGAAGCGTGAGCTGCTTCAAGATTAGTTTCATCAAGGTTATAAGTAAAGATAGCCTCTACATCATCGTTATACAGAGCGATAAACGGTACAGATACTTTGGTATCAGTCATTACCTTGCTGTAATCTTTCTTATTATTTTCGCCCTTAACAACATCTTTTACTGCTGCAAGTAAATCGGATTTCTTCATATTACCAACAAGAGTTACCTTACCTTCAGAAGTTGTCTCTACATAAACATCCTCTGCATTAATTCCTGCATTCTCGATATCGAACTTCTTACCATTTTTAGCTTTCTGAATCTTACCCTTGGTATTTACAAGATAGATGTCACCATCAACAAAGTAAAGTCTGGTATCATCATCGCACTCTACATCAGCAACTTTTCCGGTCTGCATATATCCATTATCATCAAAGTAATAGAATGCCTTCTGAGCCGGGATATACTGTAAGCCAGTCTTCATTTTACCTTTCTGGTCGAAGCAGAAGTATTTGCCATCACATTTAATTCTTGCTCTGTAAACCTTTAAGCCATCCTCATCTAATGCACCGGTATAATCAGAATCAAGATTTGCATGCTCCGGCTCACCGTCATCGAAGAAGTACCAGTTAGTATCATTATCTGTTCCTACGTCTTTGGAACCATCAATCTGGTACCAACCATTTGCTCTGGAACCATCTTCTACTTCATTATAGTAGATCATGTCAGAAATGGTAGCAGATTTCTTCTTACCATTAGCATCGGTAGCAACAATATTACCATCCAGAACAGAGTTGGAAGCATGAGTTAAAGTAGTATCTGTATCAATCCACTCGTACAGCATCTGACCATGCTCATTGAAGATATAATATTTACCATTGATTTTCTTCTTGCCAGAGCCATAGTACATTTTACCAGAACTCTGGAACCAGTACCAACCTTCGTTATCACAAGCATCATCTTCGACACAATCGCGAACAACTTCGCCTGTCAGGCCGTCGTCGTCATCATCATTATCGATTAAACTGGATTTTTCCAGCCATAACCACTGAGACTCTGCTCTCCAGCCTTCATCCTCGGTACCTAAATAATAAACATCGGTTCCATCACTCTGCCAACCGCTCTTCATCTTACCGTCTTCGTCAAAGTAATAATGTTTGCCATTGATTTTCTTATCAGTGGTAATCTTTTTACCTTT
>JAEDOC010000192.1 GCA_016302185.1 Clostridium sp.
AGAATTATAGAGATTCTGAATTTAATTTCTTCTGAGCATCAGGGCTGCCGTCTGTCGGAGGTGTCGGCCCGTCTGGGAATTCCCATGGGAACCTTATCCCCCATTGTTCATACATTGCGTGAGAATAAATATTTAAGCTACGATGAGCAGGCACAGACCTATTCTCTGGGGATCCGTCTGTTTGAGATTGGAAGCCGGTATATGCAGTATTCCAATGCCTTTGAAAATATGACGGTGATTATGCAGGAGATTGTGCAGCGCTGCGGAGAGACGGTCCATCTGGCGGTCCTGGACGGTCAGAACGTGCTCTATGTGGCAAAGGTGGATTCCACGGAACCGATCCGGATGTATTCTGCGATTGGAAAGAGGCTTCCGGCCTACAGTACGGCGGTGGGCAAGGCTCTGATGGCGGGATATACGGAAGAAGAGCTGCGAGCTCTGTATCCGGAAGGCTTAAAGCCGATTACGCCCCATACCATTACGGATTTTGGTGTGCTGGCAGAGCAGCTTCGTCAGGTGAAGGAGAAGCAGATGGCCTATGAGAAGGAGGAGTCCAATGAGATGATCCGCTGCACTGCCAAGCCGATTCTGAAAAACGGAACGGCAGTGGCGGCCATGAGCGTGACGATTCCGCTGTTTCGGTGGACGGAAGAAAAGCAGGAGTTTATTGAGCAGCTTCTGAATGAATACGCGGTCTATGCGGGGCAGATCGCCGCTCATATGAATCTGTAAGGAGAGAGATGATGTTGCAATTTCACGGAAATGAGACATATATTGCTTCGGAGGAGCTGATCCGAAGTGTGAATATCGCGGCGGCGTTGAAGAAGCCGCTGTTAATCAAGGGAGAGCCGGGAACCGGCAAAACAATGTTGGCGGAGGCCATCGCCCAGTCTCTGGGGATGGAACTTCTGATCTGGAATATCAAGTCTACCACCCGGGCGCAGGACGGACTCTACGTATATGATACAGTACAGCGTCTGTATGACAGTCAGTTTGGTGCGGAAGGCGTGGATGATATCGCAAAATATATCCGTCTTGGAAAGCTGGGAGAAGCATTTCAGCGGGAGAAGCAGGTCGTTTTGCTGATCGATGAGATCGACAAGGCGGATCTGGAGTTCCCCAATGATTTGCTTTGGGAGCTGGACAAGATGGAATTTTATATTCCGGAGACGGGAGAGACCATTCGGGCAAAGGCACGCCCGATTGTGATTATTACCTCCAATGCGGAGAAGGAACTGCCGGATGCTTTTCTGCGCCGGTGTATTTTCCATTATATTGCCTTTCCAGACGCGGAGATGATGGAGCGGATCATCAGGGCTCATTATCCGCAGCTGGAACAGAAGCTGATCGATGCGGTGCTGGAAGCCTTCTATAGGATTCGCGAGCTGCATGGACTTCAGAAGAAGCCAAGTACCTCGGAGGTGCTGGACTGGATTCAGGCGCTGGCCATAGGCGGAATCAGTCCGGAACGTCTGGAGACAGAGATTCCCTTTGCCGGTGTTCTCTTAAAGAAAACGGAAGATTTAAAACAGGTGGAACAGGCTGCCATGACGGCACGGACGGGACGCAGACATGTTTACTGACTTCCTCTATCTGCTTCGGGACTACGGTATGAAAACCACGCTAAATGAATGGAACAGTTTTCTGGATGCCCTGGAGTTGAATTTACATGAAGCCAGCCTGACGGAATTTTATTACATGGCGCGGGCGGTGCTGGTAAAGAAAGAATCGGATTATGACCGGTTTGATCAGGCATTTCTGGAATATTTTAAAAATGTAAAGACCATTGAGGAGCTGCCGCAGGAGCTTCTGGACTGGCTTTCCCATACCCATGAGCAGACACCTTACAATAAGGAAGATGTGGACG
Source organism: Clostridium sp. (assembly GCA_016302185.1). Taxonomy (GTDB): domain Bacteria; phylum Bacillota; class Clostridia; order Lachnospirales; family Lachnospiraceae; genus Otoolea. Next base: position 1,868 of record JAEDOC010000192.1, read on the forward strand.
CCCGTTTTGCAGGACTTTCGCTGGAGGAGATCCGGCGGATGATGGAGGAACGGTTGAAGGAACAGAAGGAGGAGCACCACGGCGGAAATAAGTGGATTGGTACCGGGGGAACCTCGGCTTTTGGTCACTCCGGCTATAGTCCCCGGGGAATCCGTGTGGGAGGTCCCGGGAAAAACCGGAGCGCTCTTCAGGTGGCGGAGGCCAGAAACTACCGGGATTTCCGGGATGATTCTGTGCTGCAGATCCGCCAGTTCCAGGTGGCGTTAAAAAAGCTTCGCCTTCTTTCCTGTCGGGAGGACGGACCGAAGACGGAATTAAATGTGGAAAAAACCATTGAAAAGACGTGTGATCGGGGAGGGCAGCTGGAACTGGTAATGGAACGTCCCAGAAAGAATCAGACGAAGCTTCTGCTTCTGATGGACAGCGGCGGTTCCATGTGGGCTTACGCGGAGCTCTGCAACCGCCTCTTTCAGGCGGTCAATCAGGCTAGCCATTTCAAGGATTTAAAAATCTATTATTTCCACAATTGTTTTTATGAGTATCTGTTCACGACTCCCTCCTGTTCCTGGAAGGAGAAGATTTCCACAGAGTGGGTGCTGCAGAATCTGAAAGAGGAATACAAGGTGATCCTGGTGGGAGACGGTGCCATGGCCCCCTCAGAGCTTCTCTATCGGGGCGGAAGTCTGGATTATTTTCACAGCAATGAGCAGACCGGCCTCTACTGGCTGGAGCGGCTGAAACGGAGATTCCCCTCTGCCATCTGGCTCAATCCCATCCGTCGCGATTCCTGGGATTATACCTATGGCGCCCGAACCATCCGTATGATCCGGGAACAGATCCCTATGTTTCCGCTGTCCGCCGCCGGGCTGGAAGAGGGAGTCAGGGCGCTGAAGGCGGGGGAAACGAAGGGAGAGACATTGAAGATGTAATTGAGTAACCTGGAGCGTCGCGTAAGCCGGCGCTCCTATGTAATTGG
>JAEDOC010000052.1 GCA_016302185.1 Clostridium sp.
ATCTGAAGCTCCGGATGCTTTAAGATATCCTCCTCACGCACCTCCGTGTAGCGGGAATGGGGACAATAAAAATAGTCATCCAGGCTGCGCACCAGCGGCACCTTCCGATCCAGCACCTTATGCTCATAGATGCCCGACAGCTTCTTCTTTCTTAAATACTTCGGGATTCCGTAATGGTAATAAAGTCCGGCCTGCGCGCCCCAGCAGATATGAAGGGTGGAGGTCGCATGCGTCTTGCTCCACTCCATGATCCGGGACAGCTCCTCCCAGTAATTAATCTCCTCGTATTCCATCAGCTCCACCGGCGCACCGGTGATAATGAGCCCGTCGTATTTCTTCTTCTTAATTTCATCAAAGGTAACATAAAACTTATTCAGATGGCTGGCCGATGTGTTCTTGGACACATGGGTCGACAGCATCAGAAAGGTGCAGTCCACCTGCAGCGGCGTATTGGACAGAGCCCGCAGCAGCTGTGTTTCCGTCTCCTCCTTTATAGGCATCAGATTCAGGATCAGAATCTCCAACGGACGGATGTCCTGCGTCATGGCTCTCTCTTCATCCATCACAAATATATTTTCCGACTCCAGAACCGTTCTGGCCGGAAGATCCTTTTGTATCTTAATAGGCATAACAATTACCTCTTCTCTTCCATCATTCTTTGGCTATCATAGCACACTGTCCGAAGAATTTCCAGAAAAAACTTCTCCGACGGCCGTTCCGGCCTCTTCTTCCCCGGAAGTATCTCCCCGCAAAAGTGCCAGAAAATCTTTCTCCGACAGAATCGGAATTCCCAGCTCCTTCGCTTTCTTGTTTTTCGAAGAAGCGGATGCCGTATCATTATTAATCAGATACGTGGTTTTGGCTGTCACGCTTCCGGTCACCTTGCCGCCCTGCTGCTCGATCACCGCCTGCAGCTCCTTCCGGTTCTTAAAATGCTCCACCGAACCGGTCACTACAAAAGTCATCCCTTCCAGACGGGCCGTGTTTCCTCCCTCTGCCGGCGCTTCTTCCTGTTCAATGGTCACTTCCTTCAGAAGATGATCCACAATCTCCCTGTTTTTCTCATCGGCAAAATAAGAAATCCAGGCATCCGCCAGAACCTCGCCTACACCGTCGACCTCCACCAGCTCCTCTCTGGACGCCGCCCGCATGGCTTCAAAATCATTTTTAAAATGGCGGCACAGCATCTTGGCATTGGCCAGACCGATGCCTGTCACACCGAGGCTGTATACCAGCCTCGGAAGCGTTATTACCGACGATTTCTTAATCGATGCCATCAGGTTATCGAAGGACTTCTGCCCCAGCCCTTCCATAGCCACAATTTCCTGTTCATGATCGGCCAGATGGAAGATATCCGCGTATTCGTGAATAAAACCCACACCGATAAATTTCTCCAGCGTCGCCTCGGAGAAACCGCCGATATTGAATGCATCCCGGCTGGCAAACAGGGTAAACCGCTTGATCTTCTTAGCCTGACAGTCCGGATTGGTGCAGTAAAGCGATTTGACATCATTCACCTGCCGGATCTCCGTAGGACCGCCGCACACCGGACAGATCTCCGGAATGTCCCTGACACCGCTTCTTGTCAGATTCTCTGCAATCTGCGGAATAATCATATTGGCCTTGTATACCGTAATCCGGTCCCCCGCACCCAGAGCAAGGCCTTCCATAATACTGATATTGTGAACACTGGCACGGCTTACCGTGGTGCCTTCCAGCTCCACCGGCTCAAACACTGCCACCGGATTGATCAGTCCCGTCCGTGACGCGCTCCACTCAATATAGGAAAGTGTTGTCTCCTGAATCTCATCCGCCCATTTAAAGGCGATGGAATCCCGCGGAAACTTGGCCGTCCGTCCCAGAGACTGTCCATAGGCGATATCATCCATTAAAAGTACCAGTCCATCGGAAGGAATATCCTGTGTTGCGATGGCCTCAGAGAATTCCTTTACCTTCTCCGGAAGGTTCCCTGCGGTCACCTCTTTATATTCTACGGTCTCAAAGCCCTGATTCTTCAGCCACTCAAACTGAGCCTTTCTGGAGTTGTCAAAATCAACGCCCTCCGCTTTCACCAGACTAAAGGCGAAGAAACGGACATTCCGCTGCGCCGTAATCTCACTGTTCAGCTGCCGGACAGAACCGCTGCATAAGTTCCGGGGATTCTTGTATTTCGCATCCACATCCTCGATCTGCGCATTGATTTTCTCAAAATCGGAATAACGGATCACCGCTTCCCCGCGCAGAATCAGCTGGCCCCGGTAATCAATCTTCACCGGAAGATTGGAAAATGCTCTGGCATTTCCCGTGATTACCTCACCAATCTCCCCATTCCCCCGGGTCACTGCTTTTTTCAGGACTCCGTCCTCATAGGTCAAAACGATGGTCAGACCGTCCATCTTCCAGGAGAGAAGGCCTTTTTGTTCTCCCAGCCATTCCTGTAGCTCTTCCACACTCTTGGTCTTATTCAACGAGAGCATAGGCTTTTCGTGGCGTTCCTTGGGAAGGGCACTGACCACCTCATAGCCCACGTTCTGAGTGGGGCTTCCCGTCAGAATCAGTCCGGTTTTTTCCTCCAGCCTCATCAGTTCATCGTACAGGCGATCGTAGTCAAAATTGCTCATGATCTCCCGGCTCTCCTGATAATAGGCCCGTCCCGCCTCCCGCAGGATGGCCACCAGCTCCCGGATCCGGGCAGCCTCTGCCTCCGTCGCCTTCTTCGGTTCTGCTTCCATCGGCTCCGCTTTCTCCAGCCCCGCCTTCTTCTCTTCCATGTCCTACTCCGCCTCCATTCCCAGCAGCCGCTTTAACTCTGTAAGCTCTGTACCGGATACCTCCCGGTATTCTCCTGACTTTAAGGATCCCAGCGTCAGATTCATAATCCGGATCCGGCAGAGCCTCGTCACCCGGTACCCCAGCGCCTCACACATCCGGCGAATCTGCCGGTTTAAGCCCTGGGTCAGGATAATTCCAAATTCCTGTTCCCCCAGCCGCTTCACTTCACAGGGCCGGGTCACCGTATCCAGAATGGGAACCCCCGATCCCATCCGTCTTAAAAACGCTTCTGTAATCGGCCGATCCACCGTCACCCGGTACTCCTTCTCATGGCCATTTCTGGCACGGAGAATCCGGTCCATCAGTTCGCCCTGATTCGTCATCAGAAGAAGCCCCTCGGACTCCTTATCCAGACGCCCCACCGGATAGATCCGAATCGGATAGTTTAAAAATTCCACAATATTTTCCGCCCGATCCTTCTCTGAAGTGGTACAGACAATGCCCCGGGGCTTATTCACCGCCAGAAGCACCGGACGATCCTTTTCCCCCACCGGAATCCCGTCACAGACCACGCGCTGTCCCGGCACGATCTTCATTCCCATCACTGCTACGCTTCCGTCCACCAGAACTTTTCCCGCCTCAATGAGACGATCTGCCTCTCTGCGGGAGCAGATACCGGATTCACTCAGATATTTATTCAGACGAATCTCACCGCTGTTATGAAACATAGTTTTCTCCGCTTTTTCCTGTCTTTATTCCCTGCTTCTAATGAATAAACATCGCATCCCCAAAACTGAAGAAACGGTATCTCTGCCGGATTGCCTCCTCATAGGCCGCCAATACATGCTCTCTGCCGGCCAGCGCCGATACCAGCATGACCAGTGTAGACTCCGGCAGATGGAAATTCGTAATCAGGCAGTCTAAAATCTTGAATTTGTAGCCCGGATAGATGAAAATATCCGTCCAGCCGCTGCCTGCCTTTAGGATCCCATCCTCCCCGGTGGCAGACTCCAGCGTCCGACAGCTGGTAGTTCCCACACAGATCACACGGCCTCCGTTCTTCTTGGTCTCATTGATCACCCTTGCCGCCTCTTCCTCCACAATGTAGAATTCCGAGTGCATGTGGTGTTCCTGCACATTCTCCACCTTCACCGGGCGGAAGGTTCCCAGACCCACGTGGAGCGTCACATGGGCGATGGATACTCCCATCTCCTCAATCTCTTTTAACAATTCTTTTGTAAAATGGAGTCCCGCCGTCGGTGCCGCCGCAGAGCCCTCATGCTCCGCATAGACGGTCTGATAGCGGTTTTTATCCTTCAGCTGATGCGTGATATAGGGCGGCAGCGGCATCTGACCCAACTGATCCAGAATCTCTTCAAAGATTCCCTCATAGGAGAACTGAATCAGGCGGTTTCCTTCCTCCACGATATCAACCACCGTACCGGTCAGAAGACCGTCGCCGAACTGGATTACCGTTCCCACCTTGGCCTTTTTACCCGGTTTTACCAGTGTCTCCCAGATATCATTTTCCCGCCGTTTTAACAGCAAAATCTCAATATGGGCATCGGTTCCCTCTTTTCTTCCAATCAGACGGGCCGGGATGACCTTGGTATCATTGATGACCAGACAGTCGCCCTTCTTTAAATAAGAAAGAATATCCCGGAACACCTTATGTTCCATCTCTCCCGTCTCTTTATCCAGCACCAGCAGCCGGGAAGAAGACCGATCCTCCAGCGGATCCTGTGCAATCAGCTCCTGGGGCAAATCATAATAAAAATCCTTTACATTCATTTTTCTGTGCCTTTCTTTCGTTCTATTCTTCCTGCATATAGGAAGCTCCCTGCTTCATATATTCTACCCGCTCCCGCAGCGCCGGGTCCGCTTCCATGGCCTCCTGCATCTTCTGATCCACCTGCGTACTCAGAAGCCGTACATCCTCATTGACGGACAGCTGTTCCAAAAACGCTTCCAGCTCCGGAGAAATCTCCTCATCATAGATGCGGTACTGTCCATCTTCCCCGCGGACTGCATAGATGCGGACCAGACCGGGTGCCGGTGTCGCAACACCCGTATAACAAATCTCATAATATACGTAAGCCGCATATTCGCCATCGTGCAATCCGGGGGTAGTATAGCAGGAAATATTCTGATATCCATCCATATACTGTGACTGCTGCTCAAACTCCTGCCGGTAGGCTTCCTCCTCACTGGTATCCTGCGAGGTAAACAAATGCAGAAAGGTCGCCATATCACAGCCGGAAATAGACGCAAAATACTGCTCCATCAGCTCATGAATCTCCGGCACCGCATCCTGAGACAGGATACTTCCTCCGAAATCGTACACATATTCCTTCGTATCCGGCTCTATCACCAGCTCCTCACCGGTTTCCTCCTCTGCTTCTGCTTCCTGCCAGTCTGCCCCCTCCGAAACTCCGCCTTCCACTGCCCCGGCTCCGATCTCACCGGGTGATGCGGCACCTCCCGCATCTGCTCTATCGCGAACTGCCCCGGATATCAGGACAATAACCACCAAAAGAAGAAGAATACAGGGAATCGTCAGAAGCAATACATACCGACGCAGTTCATTATCATTTAAGGACTGCGTTCCCCCGGATGTTTTCTTTCGGCTTCTTCCCATCTGACATCCCTCCTGCTAAAATTTTTCTTCATGAATCAGGCTCTATTCTAGCAAAAACCGGAATAAAAAGCAATAAAACTTCCGGAAAAGGCTTGCAAAACAAAACAGAATATAGTATTATAATGAAGATGCGTCTGTAGCTCAGTGGATAGAGCGCCGGCCTCCGGAGCCTGAGGCGTAGGTTCGATTCCTATCAGACGCATTCTTTTTCTGTTTTTTACTGATTCCATATGGGTAAGATTATCAAAGGCTACCGGCACATCGCCAGTAGCCTTTATATTTTCTTCCATTGGTTCTTTGATTTCTTCTATCTCATTTTATCGTAATACGTCCACATTCTAACAATTTTTACTGTTCCATCATATTTCACATTGTCTACAACCACAGGTTCTCCATACACCTGATAGACAAGTCTATGTTGTATATTAATCCTTCTTGAATAAAATCCTTGAAGATTTCCAACCAATCCCTCATATGATGGTGGTGTCTGAAATGGATTATTGCGAATAACCTCTATCAGTTTTTTCGCTTTCTTAATGAATTTGTATATATTATGTCGCTTTTCCTCCATCGGTACTCTGGAAGGAAAAGCTTCTATTTCAATACTCTATTACGGAGTATAGTTTCTCTTTCCATGACAATACTCTGATCAGCGAACATAAAAACACATCCTTTCGCAAAAAAACCGAAAGGAATGCAGAGAAGGAGAAAAAATATCCATGAGACTTCCAAAGCATATCGGCATCATTCCCGACGGCAACCGCCGCTGGGCTGTCGGGCAGGGATTATCAAAAGAAATGGGGTACGATCCGGGCATTGACCCCGGTATGAGACTTTACCGCTATCTAAAACATCTGGGTGTGGGAGAAATGACCGTATACGGATTCACTGCCGACAACACAAAACGGCCCTTCCTTCAGCGGAAGGCATTTACAAAAGCCTGTGTGAAGGCAGTGGAAGTTCTGTCGAAGGAAGATGCCGAACTTCTGGTATTGGGGAATACAGATTCTTCTGTCTTTCCCCCGGAGCTTCTTCCCTACACCACAAGGCAGACCTTCGGCACAGGCGGAATGAAAATCAATTTTCTCATCAATTACAGCTGGCAGTGGGATCTGGGACTGAAACAGGGCGCCATCGGCCCGACCTTAAAAACCCGGGACGTCTCCCGGGTAGATCTCATCATCCGCTGGGGCGGGCGAAGACGGCTTTCCGGCTTTCTGCCGGTACAGTCTGCCTATGCTGACTTTTATATTGTAGACGACCTATGGCCTGATTTTAAAGAAACGCATGTCAAAGAAGCGCTGGAATGGTATGACAGGCAGGACATCACTCTGGGCGGGTAACCCTCTCGCTGCAGTTTTCAGGCGGCTGAACAGAAATCTCACTCCCCATTTTTCTGCTTTCCAAAATAATAACAGCTGAACAGCAGTCCCCCCAGCCCTGCCGCCAGAATCACCGCATCCGAATACTGCTGCAAAAGCACCAGCACCCTCTCCCAGGATGCCCCGGCTGCCGCACCGGCGCTGATCAGAATGGTATTCCAGCCCAGGCTGCCTGCGGATGTCAGCACCAGAAACGGCACAAACGCCATCCGGGACATTCCGGCGGGAATGGAGATCAGGCTGCGGATAATGGGGATAAACCGGCAGAAAAACACGGTACTTTTCCCCCTTTTGGCAAACCAGCTTCCGGCGTCATCCACATCCTCCGTCTCAAAATGAAGGCTTTTCCCCAATTTTCCTTCCAGCAGTCCCCGCAGTACCGCCGCAGGAATCAGGCGGCCGGCGCCATAGAGAAGCATCGCTCCCAGCACAGAGCCTGCGGTGGAAGCAGCGATTACCCCCGGCACCCGCAGCGCTGTATATGTGGTCATAAAACCGCCGAAGGTCAGAATGACCTCCGACGGAATGGGCGGAAACAGATTTTCCACTAAAATCAGCAGGAATACACCGACATATCCAAAGCGGTCCATCATCTGAATCACAAAATCCTGCATCAGCTGCCCCGAAAAACACTTTTTACAGTGTATGCAGCTGTGCAGGACTCTATGCGTTCCTCTCTATCCTTCCTGTCTCTCCGATAGAATCAATACGTCTCCCATTGATTAGAGAATCGGTACATGATTTACCGCGCCGGTATCGGAAAATTCTGTCCACTCGCAGACATTGACCGCATGATCGGCGATTCGTTCCAGATATTTTGCAATCATCAGAAGATCCACCGCCAGATCTGACTTTTCTCCCTCTTTCTTCAGGAATTCCACCACATCACTTTTTACCTTATCAAAAAAAGCGTCGATGATATCATCCCGAAGATCGAATTCCTCCGCAGCTTCCGTATCCCGCTCAATAAACGCACAGATGGCATCCGCCACCATGGTCTTCACATTCTCCACCATCGCCGGAAGATGACGGCTGGCCTCACAGAAGCTGGAATTCTCCAGATGCATGGTCAGCTCCGCGATATCCGCCGCCTGATCTCCCATCCGTTCCAGATCCGTCACCACTTTAAGCGCCATAGAAATATGGCGCAGATCCCTGGCCACCGGCTGCTGGCGCAGCATCAGAGAAAGACAACGGCTCTCAATCTTCCGTTCCATATCATCCACAGAACGATCTCCTTTAATCACCTTGCCGGCCAGATCCGTATCATGCTTTTTCAGCGCCTCAAAGCTGTCTTCAATGGCCTTCTGTACCATCTCACTCATCACCGCCAGGTCCTCATTCAGCTCGCCCAGCTCTTTGTCAAATAATATTCTTGCTGCCATATTGCCCTTCCTTTCCATCAACCAAACCGACCGGTAATATAATCCTCGGTTTTCTTCTCCTTCGGGTGGGAGAACAGTTCTTCCGTCGGCGCATACTCCACTACCTCACCCACCAGGAAAAATGCGGTGCGATCCGCGATACGGGTGGCCTGCTGCATATTATGGGTAACGATCACCACCGTATACTTCTTCTTCAGTTCATCCATCAGATCCTCAATTTTTAAGGTAGAGATGGGATCCAGCGCCGAGGTAGGTTCATCCATCAGAAGCACCTCCGGCTCCACCGCCAGCGCCCGGGCGATACAGAGACGCTGCTGCTGCCCGCCGGATAAGCCAAGGGCCGACTTCTTCAGACGATCCTTTACCTCATCCCAGAGAGCTGCTCCCTTTAAGCTCTTCTCCACAATCTCATCCAGCTGACTCTTATTCTTTAAGCCGTGAATCCTCGGGCCATATGCAATATTGTCATAAATACTCATGGGAAATGGATTTGGCTGCTGAAATACCATACCCACCTTCTTTCGAAGCAGCGTGGTATCCACTCTCGGGTCATAGATATCTTCCCCGTCCAGCAGCACCTTTCCCTCTATCTTAACGCCCGGCACCAGATCATTCATCCGGTTCAGAGTCTTTAAATACGTTGATTTTCCGCAGCCTGACGGCCCGATGAATGCGGTAATCTGATTAGCATAGAGATCCAGGCTGACATTCTTCAGCGCATGGTTGGCTCCGTAATACAGGTTTAAATCTCTGGTAGAAATCTTTGTCTCCATTCCTGTTTCCTCCGAATTTCGTTCTATTTCAATCGGGTCACATCAAATCTCCTTGTTAAATATCTGGTCAGGAAATTGATTCCCAGTACAATAATCAGCAAAACAACAGCGATTCCAAAGGCCTGATCGTATTTTGCCTTCTGCATGCATAAGTAAAGCTGGATGGTCAGCGTACCGCTGGATTCAAACAGCTTTCCAAAAAGATTCCTGGGCAGCTGGAAGCCGCTTCCCGCCGTAAACAGAAGAGCCGCTGACTCGCCGACGATACGCCCGATGGAAAGAATCACGCCGGTCAGGATGCCGGGAGCCGCGCTGGGCAGTAAAATGGTCCGAATCATATACCACTTGGTGGCACCGATGCCCAGTGCTCCGCTTCGATAGCTGTCCGGAACGGTCTTTAATGCCTCCTGGGTATTTCTGGTAATCAGCGGCAGTACCATCAGCGTCAGCGTAAAGGAACCGGTCAGCACCGAATAGCCCAGCTTACAGGTGGCACCGAAAAATACCATGCCAAAGAGGCCGAAGATAATCGACGGAATGCCGGACAGAATCTCCGTGGTAAATTCAATTGTCCTCACCAGCTTCCCCGGCTTTGCGTACTCATTTAAGTAGATGGCGGAGCCAATTCCCACCGGAGCTGCAATCAGCAATGTAATCACAATAATATACAGCGTATTTACAATATTTCCCAGAATACCGAAGGTTCCCTTCTTCGCACTCTGCACCGTAGAGAGGAAGGTCCAGGAGATCTGGGGAAGCCCCCGGAAAAAGACGTATCCCATAATGCCCGCCAGAAGCACAATCGCCGAACCGGCCGCCAGATAGATAAGCCCCTTCAGCACCAGATCGGAGGTGCGTACCTTTTTCTGATATAAACTACCTGTCACTGTCTTCTCCTCCCTTCTGGAACAACCGCGTCAGTACCGTATTGATAAACATGATAAATACGAAAAGCACCAGTCCTACGGTAAAGAGTACCTCGCGGTGCAGGCCTTCGGAATAGGACATCTCCGCAACAATCGCTGTGGTCAGGAACCGGACTGAGTTAAACGGAAGCGGCAGGTTGACCGAGCTTCCCGATACCAGACTGATGGCCATGGCCTCGCCGATGGCACGGCCGCAGCCTAATACCACCGCTGTCATGATACCGGAACGGGCCGCCGGTACAATCACATGAAAAATCGTCTGAATATGGGTTGCTCCCAGAGCCAGAGAGGCACTTTTGAACTGCTTCGGCACGGCCCGCAGGGAAGACTCACTGATATTGATTACCGTCGGAAGAATCATAATCGCCAGTACCAGAACCGCGGAGATCAGATTGGCACCGCCGGTGAACTGATGCGTCTCCGATCCGGCAAACAGCTTTAATTCCACCTGATACATCAGGGGATTTAAAATCAAAATTCCCAGAAGTCCGTAGATCACCGAAGGAATCCCTGCCAGAAGCTCCACAGCCGGGCGAACCAGAGCCGCCAGCTTCGGCGGCGCCACCTCTGCCAGAAAGATAGCCGTAAAAAGACCAATGGGAACTCCGATCAGAATCGCCAGAAAGGTACCCACAATCGAAGTAAGAATGACATACAGAATGCCAAAAGAGGCCGGATCCGCCGTCGGCTTCCACACCGGCCCGAAAAGGATCTCCAGAATTCCCACCTTAAACAGGGCCGGAGTTCCGCTGATCACCATATACAGCGTGATGGAAAAAACAGCAATCACCGCCAGCAGACCACAGGCGGTAAAGATCCATTCCGCAGTCTTCTCCACCACAGATTTCGCCTTATGATCCTCCAGAATACTAAAGTTTTTTGCGTCCATATCCTGCTCCTTTAAAAACAGCCGCTGCATAAGGAGGCAATGCTTTTCGTTTCCTGCACATTATTCCTTCTCATGACAGCGGCTCTTTGCTTTCTTCTGCCGTTTCTGTGTAACGATTATTTTGCGGTAATCAGGCCCACTGATTTTACAAGCTCATCGCCGTCTTCCGAGTATACATAGTCAAATAATGCCTTTACCAGGTCGTTCTGCTCGGAGATTTCGCCCTTGGTTGCCATCACAAACGGACGGCTTAAGAAGTAATCGCCTGCCTTGATATTCTCCTCTGTTGCCTCGACACCCTCTAAGGATAATGCCTTGACGCTGTCATCCACAACATCTAAGGAAACATAACCGATGGCACCCGGAGTGGAAGCAACCTTCGCCATTACCGCACCGGTGGAATCCAGCTCATTGGCGTATTTGCAGGCATCCTCAATCTTTAAAAGCTCCTCAAATGCTCCTCTGGTACCGGAACCGGCCTCACGTCCTACCACAACAATCGGCATATCCTCGCCGCCCGCGTCTTTCCAGTTGGTAATTTCACCGGTGTAAATCTGAATCAGCTGATCCTTGGTCAAATCAGCGGCGGTATTGGACGGATCCGTTACAACTGCGATACCATCGATTGCCACGATATTCTCCACAGCGCCCTTCGCTTTTTCCTCCTCCTTTAAGCTTCTGGAAGAATCTCCGATATCACACTGGCCTGCCAGCACTGCCTCAATACCTGCGGAAGAACCGGTAAACTCAGCCTGAACGGTCACATCCGGATAAATCTCCATAAAGCTCTCTGCTAACGCATTGGCAAATTTCTCCATGGAGGTGGAACCTGCCAGAGTGATAGAACCGCTCAACTTCGCTGCTTCGGTCTCTGCTGCTGTTTCTGCCTCTGTCTTCGCCTCCGCTGTTGTCTCTGCTGCTGTCTCCGCTTTTGTTTCTGCCGGTGCCAAACTGCTGCCGCATCCGACAGCTCCCATTACCAGAACGGCTGCTCCTAACATTGCAATTGTTTTCTGAATGTTCTTTTTCATAATAATCCTCTTTTCCTTTCCATTCTTCTTCCCTTTCCCAGGGACATTGGAATCTGTTTTGTTTTCTTTTCCTTACAGTACGCATTATATCCGATTCCTGTTGTTCCAAAAATCATGTTTTGGTATAGCAAATGTAAAATTCCCGTAATTTTTCAGAGAAGAAATGTAAGGTTCAATTGACTTTTCTACCCGCTTTCGCTACAATAATTTCTACATTTATTCTTAGTGAATAAAAAACCGGATTTGACACCATTCATTTGTCACAAAAGAAAACTTTATAGGAGGAAATCCTTATGTCGCTTGCGGAGCTTTTTCTCATTGCTGTGGGACTTTCCATGGATGCCTTTGCCGTCTCTGTCTGTAAGGGCTTATCCATGCCAAAATTAAACAAAAAACACGCGGTCATCATCGGCCTCTACTTCGGTGGTTTCCAGGCCCTGATGCCGCTCATCGGATATTTCCTGGGGTCTCACTTTAAAGATGCCATCACCTCCTTTGACCACTGGATTGCTTTTATTCTTCTGGTCATCATCGGAGGAAATATGGTGAAAGAATCCAGAGAAAAAGACGAGGATGAACTGGACGCTTCCATTGACGTCAAAACCATGCTGCTTCTGGCCATTGCCACCAGCATCGACGCCCTGGCCGTCGGTGTCACCTTCGCCTTTCTTCAGGTACAGATCGTTCCCGCCGTGTCCTTCATCGGCGTCACCACCTTCTGCCTCTCCGTAATCGGCGTAGCCGTCGGGCATTACTTTGGTATGAAGTATAAGTCCAGAGCCGAGCTGGCCGGGGGAATAATTCTCATTCTGATGGGGTGTAAAATATTGATTGAGCATTTGCTGCAGTAGAGATGTAATTGAGTAACCTGGAGCGTCGCGTAAGCCGGCGCTCCTGTGTGATTGATCGAAAATATCTTCTGTAAGGATTCGGAAACGGACGCGGGGAAGGGCATGCCGCCTGGAAACAGGTGCCGGATGGGAATTCTTGTGCAGTCAATGGGAAGTTC
>JAEDOC010000193.1 GCA_016302185.1 Clostridium sp.
CTTCTCGTTTGTATTAAAAAACGAATAGATTCTTTTCTCCGTGCTAGACATCTGTAGCGCATTCGGAACATAATCCTTCGGTTCTATCCGGATCGCATCCGCCTTCGCATCCACGCCGGCAGCGCCGAATGTAGAGCTGGATACACTCAGATAATTATCCACAAACTCCTGCACATTCTTTTTCAGATCCTCCGGCCGCATCGGCGTGGTATACTTTAACAACCAACGAATCACACCGCTGTTTTTTATAGCTTTCACAATACCCTGATCTGTGGTATTAATGACCTCCATCAACGGAGATAGCGACTTGATTGGAGACTCTCCAAAAATGTCATTATCCTTAAAATCGGTTCGGAGATGGATAATTTCTGAATACGGGAAGGTTGAACACTTTCCATTCATGAACGTAAATTTTAAGTAGAGCTCCTCCCCGATATATTTTGTTTCTGCCATTATGGCCGGAATCGGATACAGCTGTTCCGGAACACCGTTTTCATCTCTTACTATCAGGATGAATGCATTACTGGATAACGCCAGCTGGATTGCAATCTTCTCCTGCAGTACATGTCCGCTCATATACGGGTTCGGCTCCTCCAGAAGAAATCTCATATACGGCTCCGGGTTAACGTCCACCTTTCCGTTAAATCTTCTCACGTGTTTCGCCTGTAACTTTCCGATTGCTTTACAGTATGGCCGAATGCATGCCCTAACAATGTCGCTGTCAAATATCTCTCCGCCCCAGGGACAGAACGCATTTCCTGTATCCGTCACCATTTTGAATGCGGTACCGGAAGAAACATTGAGCAATTTCATTGTGATCCGCCCAGCAAATTCTCTTAATCCCATCGTTCCACCTCCTCTCAAATCAGACTCTGTATTTCATCCATCTTATCAGTTAGCACTTTATACCCATCAATCAGTGCAAGCGTACCATCAATGCGATTTCTGGAATCAAGGCCCTTTACAGGCTGAATGTTTCCGTTCACATCCGTCTTCACGTTCGTGTTAAAGAAACACCATTTATCAATTGGGTTGTCATTATAAACAATTCGTTTTGCCTGCAAGTCAGCTTTTAAGTCCTTCATCGGCTGGCTCAGCGTGATCACTCCCTGGCGGACCGGAATCATAGATTTCTCACCAAATTCCATCTTAAATTCCCGAAGAAGAGAATCATCAATATGCCACGGGTCATATCCGATATACAGAATATAAATATCTTCCTGATCACGAAGTTCGCAGAACCAGTCCAGCATGACTCTCTTGTCAACTTTGTTTCCATCCACCGTCCGGAGGAATCCCTGGTCTTTCCATAGCTGATACGGCACATTGTCACGGCCGCCTCGGTCTCCGGTCAGCTCCTGCCGGTCAAGCACCGCCTGAGGAATCCAATACATCTGCCGGACGTAAATTCTCGGATCGTCCCGGCGCATGCACAATGCTTTCGCTGCGTTCAAGTCCACGGAATCAGCGGCATCCATACCTCCGACTCCATACCTGAACTTCTCAGAAAAAGTCTCTGTATTCTCAAAATCCTCGTACCGCAGCCAGGCCGCCTCTGAGGTCTGCTTCATGTTAAAGTCCTTCACCAGCACCGTAGGCTTGAACGATTCATCGTCCTTTGCCTTCTGCACCATCTGGCGGAGATAATCCATTGATTTTACTGTTCCGAGTCCAGGATTCGCTTTGATCCAGCAATCCTCCTTGTCCCATTCTTCAACGGAATCAAGCTCATAAATAAACGGAAGGAAGCGCTTATTATCCGCTTTTCCGTAGAGAATGTCCGTGGCGTACTTATATTGCTTGTCGAAAATTCCTTCTCGGACAAATCCGTTTGTGGTAATACAAAAAAGGAGCGGCTGTTCTCGCGCTCCCATTGACTGTTTTACCAAATCATAGATATCTCTGTTTTTAATAGCTGCCAGCTCATCAATGACACCGCAGTGGGTATCCAAACCATCCAGGCTGTTCGCATTACTGGCCAGAGCCTTGATGAAACCCATATTCAACGAGCAATACAGATCCGCAGCTCTCTTTACAATATGCTTTTTCAATAACGGAGACTGCCTCCGCATTTTGTCCGCTGCATTGAATCCAAGTTTCGCCTGATCCAGCATGGTTGCCACATTGTAAATCTGCGGAGAACCTTCCTTGTCATTGACCAGCATATCCAATTCTACGGCGGCGGTCTCTGTTGTTTTTCCATTTTTTCGTCCCTCAATTATCAAAACTTCGTTATATTGTCTCAAATCATTGTCATCGACAAATCCAAAAATCGCCTGGAACCTTGCCTTCTGGAACAACTCCAGGTGGAGCGGCTGGCCGAGTTTTCCCGTTGGAAGCTTGCAGAACCTCTCAATGAATTCGATATGCCGGTTTGCTATATCAATGTCAAAATGGAACTCACCCGGATTCATAAATGCTTCCATGAGGTTATCGGATACTTTTCGCATCTTCTCACAGGCTGTTATTTTTCCTTCGGCAATCGAAGTAAAGTATTTTTCAAATTCTGTCAATCTCTACCACCGCCCAGGAAGTCCAGAAGCTCATCACTTTCTTTTTTGTCATCCGGCAGCAAGTCTGTAAGCTGCTTTATAATTTTCTGGTATGAGGTATTCATGGTATTATACAGTTCCGCTGCCGGACGTTTTCTTTCGTATGGTTCCTGATTCACGCCCTGCCGGAACGATTCGGTAAAACCATTCTCATTCAAGTCTTCCTCAAAATCCTCCAGAGAAATCCGCATGAACGCAGCTCGAATAATCAAACCTTC
>JAEDOC010000194.1 GCA_016302185.1 Clostridium sp.
TCTCCGGAACCGGCCCCGGATCCTCATCCCGGTACATCTTACAGCCGGCATAGCCATAATTCAGCAGCGTCACAGCATCGTTAAACCGTGCCTTATAATCCGGTGCCGCCAGGATAACCGCAATCAGCTGGATTCCGTCTTTTCGTGCGGTTGCCGACAGGCAGTATTTAGCCAGCGAGGTGGAACCCGTCTTCAGTCCGGTCACCTCAAAATTAGTGGCCATTTTCAACAGCTTATTGGTATTGGACAGACCGAATTCCTTGCTTCCCTGCTTCGTCACATGGGTAATATTTTCCATCCAGATGGTGGAATACTGAAAAATCTCCGGATATTTCGTGATCAGCTCCCGCGTCATCAGCGCAATATCCCGTGCTGACATGGCATGGGTGGTGGAATCCGTCAGTCCGCAGCAGTCTTCGAAATTAGCTGTCGTCATTCCCAGGCCCTTGGCCCGCTCATTCATCATCCCCACAAAGGATGCCTCATCCCCGCCGATATACTCCGCCATCGCCACACTGGCATCATTGCCGGACGCGATCACGATACATTTAATCAGCGTCTCTACGGTCTGAATCTCTCCTTCTTCCAGAAAAACCTGAGATCCGCCCATGGATTTGGCATGAGCACTGGTCACCACCTCATCCTCCAGTTTGATTTTTCCTGACTTCAGGGCATCAAAAATCAGAAGCAGCGTCATAATTTTTGTCACGCTGGCAGGGTTTCTGGCCTGATCCGCATTTTTTTCATAGATCACGGTTCCGGTAGAAGCTTCCATCAGGATTGCATCCGGTGCCTGAATCTGCGGCCCTTTGGATGCCTCCGCCGTCAGGGCTGCCGCTGCCGCTGCCTCCGGCACCGGCCCGGAAGCAAGCACTGCCTCCGCCACCGGAAAAAAGCAGAACACTGCCGCAAGTATCAGGGGCAGTCCCCACCTTCTGAAGCGTCTTCCAAATACAGGCGGCTTTCTTTTCCTGTGTCTTCTCAGGAACCGCCATTCTTTATATTCTTTCATTCTGCACACTCCCCGCTCGCCGTTCCTTCTCTCATCATCATATGGAAAAATCGCCTGTCTTTATGCACCAAAAGACAAAAACGTAAAAAAACCGTAATAGTCAAGCACTCTCTTCTATGTTATAATGGCTCTGGATAGGATAACTATTATCAATTTTTTCACAGATTCAATAATTATTTTTAGGATAGGATGTTTAATTAATGAGAAATGATTCATATATCAACCGCAATAAGTATTCCCGCTCCCGGCGCCGAAGACGGGGAGGCTCCAAGCTTCCTTACCTGCTCCTGGGGCTTCTTCTCCTGATTCTTCTGGGAATTGCCGGCTGTCTGTTCCTGAACAACCGGGGCGAACACGGTTCTATTTCCAATTCCGCAGGCTTTTCCCTGTTTTCAGGAAAGGATGGCTCTCCACTCCCAGCCTCCGAAGCAGAAGTGGACATTTCTTCCGGCAATGCCGCCGATTCCTCCGAAAACGGGGAGCAGGGCAAACCGGCTGAAGGAAGTCTGGATGCCTTTCTTGCTGATGCGTCCCTGCTGGCCGCCGGTTATGATTACGACGGAGCCATCACCCTGTTAGCGGAATCACCTTATTCCACTTCCCCGGAAGCAGCTGCTGCCATCGCAGAATATGAAAACACCAAGAGTACGTTGGTCCGGATCGATCCCACCTTGGTTACTCATGTTTTTTTCCATACATTGATTATGGATACCTCCAAGGCCTTTGACGGAGACCGCAAGGAAAAAGGCTACAACCCGGTCATGACGACGAAGGAAGAATTTATGAAAATCCTCCAGTCCATGTATGACCGCGGCTTCGTGCTGGTCCGTCTCCACGATATTGCCTATGAAATCACCGATGAGAATGGCAATCCCCGTTTCACCCAGGGTGACATCATGCTGCCTCCGGGCAAGCAGCCCTTCGTCATGTCCCAGGATGATGTCTGCTATTATGAGTATATGGAAGGAGACGGCTTCGCCAGCCGCATGATTGTGGGTGAAGATGGAAAGCCCACCTGCGAGATGAAGATGGATGACGGTTCTGTGGCTGTCGGCTCCTACGATCTGGTTCCCCTTCTGAATGACTTCATTGAAGAGCATCCGGATTTCTCCTACAAGGGAGCCCGGGCTGTGATTGCCTTCACCGGATACAACGGAATTCTCGGTTATCGCACAGCACCGTCCTATAACACGGAGGAATATAAAAGCCAGCATCCGGAATTTGATTATGAAAAAGAACGGGAAGACGCCGCCAATGTGGCCGCCTGCTTAAAGGAAAATGGATATGAACTGGCCTCCCACAGCTGGGGCCACCGAAACATGGGAGAAATCTCCATGGATAACTTCCGTACAGATACAGATAAATGGGAAGCAGAGGTAGAAACCTTAACCGGTCCATGCGATATCATCCTCTTTCCTTTTGGAAGCGATATCGGCGACTGGCATCCCTACGATACCGGCTCCGAACGCTTCCGGTATCTCTATAACAAAGGCTTCCGCTATTTCTGCAATGTAGACTCCTCCCGCTATTGGGTTCAGATTGGAGATACCTATATGCGTCAGGGCCGGCGGAATCTGGACGGCTACCGCATGTATTATGACCTGCCGGAAAGCGGCGTCGGCGGAGACCATCTCAGTGACCTCTTCGATGTCAACGAGGTCTTCGATCGCAGACGGCCCACTCCGGTGCCGAAGATGACGGAGTAGAAATATAATTGAGTAACCTGGAGCGTCGCGTAAGCCGGCGCTCCTTTG
>JAEDOC010000053.1 GCA_016302185.1 Clostridium sp.
GAAGCAGCAGGTTAACCATCAGAACATCCAGCACCGCCACCAGAACAAATATCACCAGCTGCAGGAATCCTACTTTCTGAAGCACCTCCTCTGCCAGCAGCATCATATTTTCCGTAGATACGGTCATCATTAAAACACCGGCCACCGCCTTTTCTGCCGAATTCCCGGTCATCGCGCTATCCGGCGTCTCCTTCTTATAGATGGGAAGCGTGATGGAATAATAATCCTTTTCCCGGTTCCGGCGACTGGAGGTCTCTCCGTTAAAAGCCTTCAGCACATCCTCCACCAACACAGTCTTTCCCCGGCCCACATCAAAGGTATCCCGGATAATCCGAAAGCTTCCGTCGATCACCACAATCCGACCGTTGGAAAGATTGGCAGTCACATTCAGCTCCGCATCCAGAGCCGGATTGGCCACATTATTGTTGGTATTGGTAATATAATCCGAGCTTTTCATCTTATTGGTCAGCATGACACACTTATTCTGTGCCTCCATCATCGCCCGTTCAATCTGACTCTGACGGAAATAGCTGGCCATAAATTCCGCCTGAACTAACAGAGGAATCATCGTCATGATCAGAAAACAAATGACCAGAAGCACTTTCAGGCTGAAGGTACGATGCTCCAGCCAGGTTTTTAACCGTTTCATCCGGTGACACTCCTTTTAGCAATCCAGCTTCTTCGTGGCAGCGATCGCCAGAGAACCGGGGCCGATATGGCAGGCGATGCTTAATGGAAGAGCATCTACATAGATCTCCGCCGCCGGAAAGTTGGCTGCCAGCTCTTCCTTTAACAGAAGCGCCTCTTCCTCATTCTCCGTGTGAGCGATCTGCAGGCAGGAGCCGGAACCGTCCGTATCTCCCCACCGTGCGCTAAGATCCCGGGCAATCGCGGAAAGCATCATGGATTTTGCCTGCTTTAGTGTTCTTGCCTTGGCATAGGCATCCAGCTTTTCTCCCTGGATCGTAAGAACCGGCTTCAGACGAAGAAGTGTCCCCAGTGCCGCTGCCGCCGGAGTGATCCGCCCGCCCTTCTTTAAATATTTCAGGGTATCCACCATAATGTAAATCGTAGAATCCGGTCCGGTCTTTCGAAGCTGTTCAGCAATCTCTCCGCCGCTAAGTCCTCTGTCTGCCATCTTCTTCGCATCCAGAACTGCCTGTCGCTGCGTCACGGAAATCCGGTGATTATCCACCACATGGACTCTGCCGTCATACTCCTCCGCCAGCATCAGTGCCGTCTGACAGGAACCGGAAAGGCCGCTGGACATAGGAATATGCACAATATCGTCATATTCTTCCAGAATACGGTCCCAAAGTCCCATCACCGACTCCGGAGACGGCTGAGATGTGGTGATATCCGCATCTCCTGTCATTCTCTCATAAAACTCTTTCCTGCTTAACGTAATATCTTCAAAATATTCTTTTCCATCAATCATAAACGGCATGGGAAGAACATAGATACCCAGTTCCTTTCCCTGTGCCTGTGTGATTCCGCTGTTGCTGTCTGTCACAACCGCTGTTCTCATCTTTTCTTTCCTCCTGTCATCTCCGTATCTCCCGGCAGAACTCCGCCTTCAGAGTCTGCAGAAATCGTCAAATGATAATAAATTCCCTGAAGCCTCATCAGCTCCTCATGATTTCCTTCTTCCACAATCCGGTTTCCGGATAATACCAGAATCCGATCCGCATTCCGGATGGTACTCAGGCGATGGGCAATGGTCAGTGTGGTCCTGCCGGCCGCCAGACGCTCCAACGAATGGGCTACCAGCTTCTCACTCTCATTATCCAGCGCAGAGGTTGCCTCATCCAGAACCAGAATCGGCGGATTCTTAAGGAAAACACGTGCAATACTGATCCGCTGCTTCTGTCCGCCGGACAGCTTGACGCCCCGCTCTCCCACATAGGTATCGTAACCGTCCTTCAGTTCTTCGATAAATTCATCCGCTCCGGCCAGCTTCGCTGCTGCCGTCACTTCTTCCCGGGAGGCTCCCGGCTTTCCATACGCAATATTCTCATATACTGTTCCGGAGAACAGATATACCTCCTGCTGGACAATACCCACCTGACTCCGCAGGCTCTCCAGTGTAATCATCCGAAGCTCCCGTCCGTCAATACGGATACTTCCCTCTGTAGGGTCATAAAATCTGGGAATCAGATTGCACAGTGTGGTCTTGCCGCCGCCGGACGGTCCCACCAGCGCCACCCGTTCTCCCGGGCGGATGGTCAGGTTAATGTCTTCCAGCACCTTATTGTGATCATCCGGATACTCGAAGGAAACGTGATCAAAGACAATCTCTCCCTTTGCATCCGTCAGAGGCTCCGCGCCTTCTTCGTCAAAGATATCAATATCCGCATCCATAATATCGTAAAAGCGCTCAATTCCCGACAAACCCCTCTGGAATTGCTCCGCAAATTCAATAATCCGGCGGATGGTTGCCAGAAGCGTTGTCACATACATGGTATAAGCCACCAGATCTCCGGGGGTAATCAACCGTTTTACCATGAACAAACCTCCGGCCAGAATCACCACGGTATACATCACCCCGTCAAACATCCGGACGGTGTCCTGAAACGCTGCCATATAAAAATACATATGCTTCTTGATATCCAGAAACTTCACATTATCCTTCTGGAATTTCTCGATCTCAATCTTTTCATTAGCAAAGGCCCGCACCACGCGGTTTCCCAGAAGGCTGTCCTCAATTCTGGCATTCAGCTCACCTACGTGATTTCGCTGTTCCCGGAAGGATGCCCGCATCCGCAGATTAAACCAGGTACAGGAAATTACCATTAGAGGAATAAACAGGAAGATAATCAGCGTCAGCGGCAGGTTCACTCCCGCCAGAATCAGAAACGAAATCACTATCTTTAAAAACGCAATAAAAAACTCTTCCGGACAGTGATGAGCAAACTCTGTCACATCGAATAAATCGCTGGTAATCCGGGACATCAGCTGCCCCACCTTGGTATTACTGAAATACCGATCGGAAAGCTTCTGTAAATGCGTAAAGGCGTCTTCTCTCATGTCCGTCTCAATCCGGGCACCCATGATATGGCCGGTATATGCCATATAGAAGCTGGCCAGTCCGTCTACAATCCGCAGGCCAAAATAGCACAATGCAATGGAAAGAACGGTCTGCACCGTAATACTGGCCAGATCCTTTGTTCCCTGATTCGTGATAAACCGCAGAATCAGCGGCAGAACAATCTCACACACGGTGGTCAGGGACGCGCAGAACAGATCAAACACCAACACCTTCCAGTATTTTTTATAGTAAGGCGCAAACCGCCTCAGCAGCTCGCCTGTCTTCATATGTTTCATACGTTATTTTATCCTCACTTCATACGCGATGCCCCTATTTTATCTTATTTTCCTTTCAAATGGAAGTGAAAAAGCAAATTCTTTTATAGACGGATTCCAAATTCTGCCTTATAATAGACATAGTTTATTAAAAAAGTATAAAATCAAGGAGAAATTATCATGCCATATTGTCCAAAATGCGACATGGAGTTCGTCGACGGCATCACCACCTGCAGTGACTGCGGTGGCCCGTTGGTGGAATCTGAAGAAGCTTATAAGAAAGAAATGAAGAAAAAGATGGAACGGGCCTATCAGAAGAGGATGGAAGAAGCCCGCCAGTATTACCAGGCTGACGAACTGATTCAGCGGGAAGTGCCGCTGGAAAAAGCCAGAGAAGGACGGATTTCGGATCCGGATGAGGTGGCCGTTCCCACCTTTACCCTGGATTACAGTGCTCCCGACCCGCAGCCGAAACGCAGGTCTGTTCCCACATGGGAGGAAGCCATAAAAAACACCTCTCCCCGCAGCTTTACTTCAGAGGAGATGAAAGAGCAGCGGGCCGCTGCCGCCGATCGGTATGCCCAGGCACTGCGTATGGCTGAAGCCCAGCGTCTTCTGGGGCATTACACCGGCGCTGCCCGCCGTCCGGCACAGGAACAACCGGCCACAGCTCCGTCTGCCTCCAACCGGGGAATGGCTCCCAATCCGGCACAGAATCCATCGCAGAAGCCGGAAGGAAGCGGACAGCCGGCAGCAGTTCAGCCCCGCATGACCACCGGAAGCGGAGTTTATGTTTCCAGCCGGCAGAAAGGGGAAGATCGCCGTTCTTCCAGCATGGCTTTCGCTCTGGTGGGCGGAATTATCACGCTCTTCTCTCTGGCTTGCTGGGTCGGCCTGTTCAGACTCCCGATGACCGGCACCTCCCTGTATTTCTTCCAGGGCATCCTGACTGTCATGGGACTCGGTTTCCTGTTTGTGGCGGTACGCTCCTTAAGTTCTGTCAAGGAACTGGCAAAGGAAGCGGAGGCAGAGGAACAGCGGACGAAAGAAATCATCCAGTGGTTCAAGGACAGCTGGACCGGCGACGATCTGGATAAGGCTCTCCTCTCCATGGAAAACGGCCTGGAGGTACAGGAGCTGCAGCTGCGACGCTATGCCCTCATCCAGTACCGCCTGATTACCGGTCAGAATCTGACCGATCAGCCTTATATTGACTACCTGGCTGACGAGATCTATGCTGCCCTCTATCCGGACGAGGAAGACTCCTATGAAGAGGAAGAAGACTCTTACGAAGACCCCGAAGAGGAGGACTATGAGGAAGGCGAAGAAGAATAATTTTTTAATTTCCTGTTGACAAACGGGACGTCCTGACTTATAATTCACCCATCATCCGGATGAAGCGAATACAAAACTTGTACATAAAAAGTTCGAAAGCGCTGGTGCTTAAGCATCGGCGCTTTCTCTTTTTTTAGGAGGTGCAGCTTATGGAATTCTCTTCTGTCAACACAATTTGGGTCCTTCTCGGCGCGGCTTTGGTATTCTTCATGCAGGCCGGTTTCGCTATGGTGGAAACCGGTTTTACCCGGGCAAAAAACGCCGGCAACATCATCATGAAAAACCTGATGGACTTTGCCATCGGTACTCCGCTTTACTGGCTTCTCGGCTTTGGCATCATGTTCGGCGGCGCCGGTGCTTTCATCGGTGGTTTTGACCCCATGGTTCTTGGGGATTACTCCTCCATTCTTCCGGAGGGCGTTCCCCTTCCCGCATTTTTAATTTTCCAGACCGTGTTCTGCGCAACGGCAGCCACCATCGTATCCGGCGCCATGGCAGAACGTACCAAATTTATCTCTTACTGTATCTACAGTGCAGTAATCAGTGCTTTTGTTTATCCCGTTTCCGGTCACTGGATCTGGGGCGGCGGCTGGCTGGCTGAGATGGGCTTTCATGATTTCGCCGGTTCCACCGCAGTTCATATGGCAGGCGGTGTTGCAGCACTGATTGGCGCCAAGATTCTCGGTCCCCGTATCGGTAAGTACGATGAGAATGGAAAGCCCAATGCCATTCTTGGCCACAGCTTAACCTTAGGTGCCTTAGGAGTCTTCATTCTCTGGTTCTGCTGGTTCGGTTTCAACGGCTGTTCTACTGTTTCCATGACCGGTGATGATACCATCTATTCTGCAGGTAATATCTTCGTCACCACCAACCTGGCAGCAGCTACCGCAACCGTAGCCGTAATGATTATTACCTGGATCCGTTACAAGAAACCGGATGTTTCCATGACACTGAACGGTTCTCTGGCCGGTCTGGTTGCCATCACCGCAGGCTGTGATGTTGTCAATCCCTTCGGTGCTTTCTGTATTGGTTTAATCGCCGCGTTCCTCGTTGTCTTCGGCATTGAATTTATCGATAAGGTATTAAAGATTGATGATCCGGTCGGCGCCATCGGTGTTCACGGCTTATGCGGCGCAGGCGGCACTCTCTTAACCGGCCTCTTCGCTGTCGACGGCGGCCTCTTCTACGGCGGAGGCATTCATTATTTCCTGATTCAGTGTGTCGGTGTCATCTCCGTCATTGCATGGGTCGGCGTTACCATGGTTATTACCTTTACGATTCTGAAGAATACCATCGGTCTTCGTGCCAGCGTGGAAGAAGAAACCAAGGGTCTGGATGTCACTGAGCATAATCTGGCCAGCTCCTACGCAGACTTCATGCCGGCTGTCTATACCGGTCTGGATTCTGAAACCGGTTCTGCTATGGCTCCCGCTCCTGTCTCTGTAGAAGCTGCCATTCCGGTAGAGCATTTCCCGACGGTTGCTCCGACAGCACCGGTCGCTTCGGAATCCGGCGCATCCGCTGAGAACTCTGATAAAGCAAAGATGACTAAAATCTGCGTTGTCTTCAATCCGTCCCGTCTGGTTCCGCTGAAGGATGCCTTAGTGGAAATCGGTGTGACCGGAATGACCATTACTCAGGTCATGGGCTGTGGAGTGAAAAAAGGAAGCTCCAGCTTCTATCGTGGTGTTCCTGTAAAGGAAGCAGCTCTTCTTCCGAAAGTGAAGCTGGAGGTTATTGTAACCAAGATTCCGGTTTCCGATGTAGTTGATGCAGTAAAGAAGGTTCTTTATACCGGGCATCTGGGTGACGGAAAGATCTTCATCTATGATGTAGAAAATGTTATTAAAATCCGTACCGGTGAAGAAGGCTTTGATGCCCTTCAGGGAGATTAATCCTCTGCAGAGGAACAGTCTCTTCCAAAAAAATGATCTCACCTTTTTCTGTCAGACAGGGTCAGAAGTATAATTGAGCATAAGATGCACAGAATCCCGCCGGCGATCTTCGGTGTCATCGGTTCCGAAAAAACCATGATTCCGATAAGAACGCCGGTCAGGGGTTCAAAGGTGCTCAATAACCCTGCCGTCTGCGGTCCCACCGCTCTGATTCCGTTCTGGAAAAAAATAGTGGCCAAGATAGAAACCATGAATGCAAAGAATACTGCCATTCCCCAGGTCACATAAGATTCATAAAAAACAAGTTCTCCCCGAAGCAGCGCATATCCCAGAAGAATCAGCGCACTGAATACCGACAGATAAAAGGTCAGCACGTAAGAATCCATCTCGGATAACCCGCTTTTGGCATAGTATACCATGTAAATCGCATAAGTGATGCCGGAACCCAAAGCCAGAACCATACCAAAAATCCCACTCTTCTCCCCCGGAGTATAAAAACAGAGCATTCCGACCACGCAGAGAATGCAGCAAAACAGTTTCATCCGTTCCAGCCGTTCCCGATAACAAACGGCACAGATGGCCACTACAGCCACCGGATAGATGAAATTCAGAGTCGTTGCCATCCCCGAAGAGATATAATTATAAGAAGAAAACAGGAGAAGCGGTGTCGCCGCCAGGCTTACCGAAAGTACCAGAAGCTTCTTTCCCTGCGCCAAAGTCAGCGCAAAGCTCTTCTTTCGCCCGTATCGGGCCATCAAATAAAGGAATGGGATACTGAATCCAAACCGGTGAACACAGAGTGTCACCGCATTTCCTCCCATCGCGTAAATATTTTTTGCAAAAAACGGCATCGTTCCGAAAATCACTGCCGATAAAATTACCTGAATAAAGCCTGAAACCATACGATTATTTTACCAGAAGGGACTTCCCGGTCATCTCCTTCGGCTGCTCCATTCCCATCAGCTCAATCAGCGTCGGAATGATGTCTGCCAGGCAGCCGCCTTCTCTCAACTTGTAAGACGGGTCGGCATTGACCAGGATAAACGGTACCTGATTGGTGGTATGTGCAGTCCACGGCTCACCGGTGGTATAATCTACCAGCTGCTCTGCGTTGCCGTGATCGGCACAGATGAACAGAACGCCGCCCATCTCCTTGATGGCATCCACCGTTCTGCCCACGCAGGCATCCACGGTCTCGATGGCCTTGATGGCTGCTGCCTCCACTCCGGTATGGCCAACCATATCCGGGTTTGCAAAGTTGATGATAATCACATCATATTTCCCGGACTTAATAGCATCCACCAGCTTATCGCAGACTGCCGGTGCGCTCATCTCCGGCTTCAGGTCATACGTGGGAACCTCTTTCGGAGACGGAACCAGAATACGATCCTCGCCCGGGTTCGGCTCTTCCACACCGCCGTTGAAGAAGAAGGTAACATGAGCATATTTCTCTGTCTCGGCAATTCTGGCCTGCGTCTTGCCATGGGCAGCCAGATATTCGCCAAAGGTATTGATGATTTCCTCTTTCTTGAATGCTACCAGTTTATTTTTAATCGTCTCATCATAATCTGTAAAGCAGACAAACACCAAATCCAGACGTTTTTCTCTGGCAAAGCCGGTAAACTCATCGTCACAGAACGCGCGGGTAATTTCTCTGGCACGATCCGGACGGAAATTATAAAAGATCACGGAATCGCCGTCTTTGATGGTTCCGATGGCCCGTCCATTCTCCTCCACAGAGAACGGCACCACGAACTCATCATACACTTCCTTGTCATAAGAAGCCTGGATTCCGCCGGTTGCAGATGCTGCCTTTTCTCCGTTGCCCAGGGTCAGAACCTCATACGCCTTCTGCACCCGATCCCAGTTTTTATCACGATCCATGGCATAGTAACGGCCCATCACGGAAGCCACACGGCCCACGCCGATCTCCGCCATCTTTGCTTCCAGCTCCGCTACGAAATCCTTACCGGAGGACGGCGGTGTGTCACGTCCATCCAGGAAGCAGTGAACAAATACTTTGGTAAGTCCGGCTCTCTTCGCCAGCTCCAGAAGGCCGTAGATATGGGTGTTGTGGCTGTGAACACCGCCGTCGGATACCAGGCCGAATAAGTGCAGCGCGGAATCCTTCTTTTTGCAGTTCTCCACCGCCTGAACAAACTCCGGAATCTCAAAAAAATCACCATCCTGAATGGATTTGGTAATCCGGGTCAGCTCCTGATATACGATACGGCCGGCACCCATATTTAAGTGACCCACCTCAGAGTTTCCCATCTGTCCGTCCGGAAGACCCACTGCCATACCGCTGGCATTGCCGCGCACATAGGGGCACTGGCTCATCAGCTGATCCATCACCGGAGTCTTTGCCTCGCACACGGCATTATGCTCACAATTTTCATTTAATCCGTAACCATCAAGAATCATCAGTACCGTTGGTTTCTTATTCATAATCTGTCTCCTTCTATTTTCCCATTCTTTTGCCTGGAACGCTGTTTCCTGTTTGCTAATTCTTTATTTTACATGATTTTTCTCTAACTTTCAATGGGTAGAATGATAAAAAAAAAACGAACTTACGCCAGGAACTGTTCCTTCAGCTGCATCAATTCCTTTCCGGTCACTCCAAAGCTTCTGAGCTGTGACTCCAGTCCCAGCTCGGCATACCGTTCCACCTGCCGCTCCATTGTCTCCGCGTTGGATCGCAGATAGGGAAGCATCTTTTCCCGGATCTCCGGTGACAGGCTCATCAGCATCCGCTCCATGTTCTTTTTATTATAAGTATAGGTTACCTCATAATCCGCGATAATATCCTCTGCGGCCACCCCGCACAGATACAGCACCACAGATGCCAGAACACCGGTCCGATCCTTTCCCGCCGAGCAGTGAAACAGCACGGCTCCCCTCGAAAGACCGGCAACCAGCTGCTTTAACGCCGCTGCCAGCAGATCTCCGTTCCTTGTAACCATCTCCGCATACCCCTCTGTCAGGCTTCCCTTAAAGGCTTCTTCGGCAGATGCCGCGATATCCTGCTCCTGAATCTGCGCTCTCTGCAACGGACAGTGATACCACGCAATTTCCTTTGGAGGGCAATCTCCGTTCATTGCAATCTCAGCACTGCTGCGCAGATCCAGAATCGTGCGCACTCCATAATCATACAGCTTCTTCCATTCTTCTTCCGTCAGGTTATGAAGAGCACTTCCCCGCAGAAGACAGCCAAACCGGGTCACTCTGCCGTCCCCGGTCTCATAACCGCCCAGGTCTCTGATATTTCCTCCATGTGCCAGCCGCAGCCGGCGAATTGGCAGTTTCATCTCTTATTTTCCTCCTGTTCCAATCCCTTTGTCCAGTCTGCTTTCCACAAAAAGAGCAGAAAAATCACCGCACTGATTCCCCAGGTCAGCGGATACACCGAAGAAATCGTCCGGAATACCGGAAAGATCCGCAGCATCAGTGTCACATACACAATGCGAAGGCCGCACCAGACTGCCAGCATCGTTGCCATCGGAATAAATGCCTTGCCGCAGCCCCGCATCACTCCGGCAGCACAATGGGAAAAGGCCAACAGGAAGAAAAACAGAGTTACAGTTCTCGCATGAATCACTCCAAATTCTATGGCTTCCGAAGAGCTTAAGAACAGGCGCAAAGCCGGCCTCACTCCCAGATAAAGGAGAACTCCAATCCCCTCCGCCATGGCAACTCCCAGCAGCGTGCCGAACAATGCACCCTTTTTCGCCCTCTCGTACTGCTTCGCCCCCAGGTTCTGACTGACGAAGGTGGGAAGCGCCAGGGAAATGCTCATAATCGGTAAAAATACCAGGCCTTCAATCTTGGAATACGCCCCGTGTCCGGAGATGGCATAGGCGCCAAAGGAATTGATATTGGCCTGCACCACCAGATTCCCGATGCTGATCACGGAGGTCTGAATCCCGGAAGGAAGCCCCTGTGTCAGGATCTGACGCAGCATCCGTCCCTGAAACCGAAGCTTCGACAGACTCAGATGGCTTTCGTCCGTCGCCCGGAACATCCGAATCATACAGAGCACGGCGCTCAGGCCCTGAGAGGATACCGTGGCGATCGCCGCGCCTGCAACACCCCAGTGAAATACTGCCACGAACAACAGATCCAGAATCACATTGGTTACGGAGGAGATCACCAGATAGTAAAGCGGATGCAGGCTGTCCCCCAGGGCACGCATCACCGCCATACAGATATTGTACATTATAATTGTAGCTACACCGGCAAAATAAATGCCAAAATATACCCTTGCATCCGGCAGGACACTCTCCGGTGTCTGAAGCCATCCCAGAAGCTTCGGTGTCAGAAGCAATCCCACCGCCGTGGATACCACAGAAGCCACTATGCCGAACAGGAAGTTATTATGAACCGCCGCCTCTGTTCTCTCTTTGTCCTTTGCTCCGTAATACCGGGAGATTACCACGCCGCCGCCCAGCGCAATTCCATTAAAAAAACCAACGATCAGAAATGACATGTGGGTGGACAAGGTCACCGCCGCAAAGGCGTCATTATCCGCAAAATTTCCTACCACCCAGGCATCCACCATACTGTACAGCTGCTGCAGCAGCTGCCCCAGAAACATCGGGATCACAAACGCCAGCATTCCCGCCGCGATGGACCCTTCCGTCAGGCTGAGTTCCTTTCTCTGACGTATTTTATCTGCACGCACCTTCTGCCTCTCCTTTCCCTGTACGATAAAACTCCCCGCGGATTCTATTCCGCAGGGAGCTTTCCATATACCGGGGAAATTTCTCCCCGTTTTACTAAGTCAATAAAAATAGGAACCAGCTCCGGATCAAACTGGGCTCCGGCCCCCCGCTCCAGCTCCTGCAGCGCATAGTCCAGCGGCATCGACGGCTTATAGCACCGTCTGGAAAGCATGGCATCGAAGGAATCGGCCACACAGAGAATCCGTGCCGCCAGCGGGATATCCCTGCCGGCAATCCGCCGCGGATAGCCTCTTCCGTCATACCTCTCATGATGTCCGATCACGGCAGGCACAACATAATCCATGGACGGCAGGTGACGGATAATTCCGATGGAATACTCCACATGACTCTTCATCGCGTCAAATTCCGCGTCCGTCAGCGGGCCTTCCTTATTCAGGATCTGCTCTGACACACCGATCTTGCCGATATCGTGAAGCAGCGCCGCCTCCTTTAAAATCTCACGGAACTCCTCGCTCATGTTCATGGCCTTTGCCAGCGCCGCTGAGTAGTAAGCCACATTCTTGGAATGCTGGAAGGTATAATGGTCCTTGGCATCGATGGCTGCCGTCAGCGCATAGATCGTAGGCGCATACTCGGAGTACATACTCTTATGCTGCTCCGTCGACGATGCCATCTTCTTGCTGCTAATAAAGCCATCGGAGAAAATCATGCTGCCGTTTTTGCCGGAATGCTTCACATGGTACACAGCCTGATCCGCGTTCTGCACCAGCTCTCTGATGTTGCTGGCCGCATACGGAATCGCACAGATGCCGCAGCTGACTGTCAGCATCTTCAGATAGCTCTCTCTCGACTGTTTATTCATATTCCGGATCTGGACACTGATATTCTCCGCCAGGTTCTGTGCGGAACAGATATCATACTCCGGCAGAATCACCGCAAATTCCTTACCGCTGTAACGGCACACAGAGCCGTGATCTCCCACGGTCCCCTTCATAATCTGGGCGATATGGCGCAGCGCCTCATCTCCCTCCTGGGTCCCGTACAGCTGATTATACAGCTTGAAATCATCCACATTGAAAATCAGAATTGCCAGGGATGAACGTCTGCACCGTTCATAGCTCTCTTCCAGAATCTCATAGAAGCACTTCCGGTTCAGAAGACCGGTCAGTTCATCCGTTCTGGCCTCCTGGTACGCCCGTTCATATAACCGGGAATTCTTCACCGCAATGGAGGTTACCGATTCGATGGAATTCAGGAAGCTTATATCATCCGTTCCGAAGCGGTTGCGCTTTCCCTCCTTCTCGCTGAGCATCACGATGCCCACCAGCTCCTCATTATCCTTTAACGGAAGGACGCATTCCACCCGCATATCATCCAGGCGTT
>JAEDOC010000054.1 GCA_016302185.1 Clostridium sp.
TGATCATGGGCGTCCTCCATTCCTTCCACAAGTTCTTCTTCCAGGGCATCCACATAATCCATCATGGTGAGCACCCGGCCCGGACCTCCGTTCTCCCCGAAGGAAGCCACAACCCTGGACACCCACTGCTCCATGGCTCCGCCATTGCAGACCAGCACATCTGCATTCTGTATGGTAATCATATCCGCCGGTGTCGGCTCAAAGGAATGACTGTCCATTCCTGCCGGAACCACCAGCGTCAGCCGGATCTGGTCTCCCGCGATCTGCCGCAGAAAATCGTAGTAGGGAAACAGCGTGGTCACCACATTCAGGCGCCCGTCATCCTCCGGCTGCTGCGTTCTTCTCCCGCTGCAGCCAGTCATCAGACTCAAAAACAGAAGGCTTAACAGCGACAGATATAATACTACTCTTCGTTTCATTCAACTACTCCATTGACTGTTCCACAATCCGTTCCACCTCGGATGGATGGGTTACAATATACTTCGGGCCGCAGGCAGCCAGCTCCTCCCTGCTTCGAAACCCCCAGGTCACACCCACCGTATCCATCCCGGCAGCGATTCCCGTCTTCATGTCTGTATTGGTATCCCCAAGGTAAAGACAATTTTTCGGGTTTATCCCCAATTCTTCACATATTTTCCACGCGCCGTCCGGTGCCGGCTTCTTCGGCGTTCCCGGCTGTTCTCCGCGGATCACATCAAAATAATCTTTTCCAAAGATTGTCTCTATATTCTCCACCGCCTGGTGATGAGGCTTATTGGAAAATACGGCAATCCGGATTCCTTTTTTCTTTAAAAATGCAAGCAAATGAGGAATTCCGTCATAGGGAACCACATCCTTCATGCAATTTTCCGAAAAGTTCTTCATATAAACAGGCAGTGACGGTTCGTGATACTTAAGTTCGGTATCACCGCACAGCTTCAGTGCCCGCTCCATCTGGGTGCGATAGCCGTCGCCAACAATCCGCTTTGTCTGCTCCGGCTCGATCGGTCCCAATCCAAACTCCTGCAGGGTCAGGTTAGTCGCATACGTCAGTGCCCCCACCGTATTTAAAAGTGTTCCATCCAGGTCAAACACGCATAACTGATATTTCATTTCTTCTGTCTCTCCTCTCGCTGCTCTTCTTCCCGCTGTGCGGCTTCCCGTTTTGAAAAAACACAGCCACAGTAATTCTGACGATATAAATGATACTGAGCCGACAGCTCGGTGGAACGTTTATAACCATTTTTTTTCTTAAAATCGGAATTTAAAAATCTCACTCCGTATTTTGCTCCCATCTCCTCGCCAATCTCATTAAGCCGGGCTGCATTTTTCAGCGGGCTGATGGTCAGTG
Source organism: Clostridium sp. (assembly GCA_016302185.1). GTDB lineage: Bacteria > Bacillota > Clostridia > Lachnospirales > Lachnospiraceae > Otoolea. Next base: position 1,331 of record JAEDOC010000054.1, read on the forward strand.
TCGTGGTAAACCAGTCATATCCGCCTTCCTTTGCCAGACGGGCTGCCTCGGAAAGACGCAGCCGGAAGCAGATACCGCACCGTTCCCCGCCTTCCGGGTCTTCCTCATGGCCTTTTACCGCCTCATAGAATTCCTCCGGATGGTATGTTCCCTCCACAAAGTGGATGGGATGCACGGCAGGCAGCTCCCGGATCAGGCGCTTTACCTCCTCTGTCCGCTCCTCATACTCCTCCTGCGGGGAAATATTGGGATTATAATAAAACACAGTAATCTGAAAATACTGAGACAGATATTCCAGCACATAGCTGGAACAAGGCGCACAGCAGCTGTGCAGAAACAGCCTGGGAACCTTCCCCTCCTTCTGTACCGCCTCCAGCACCTTTTCCATCTCTTTCTGATAGTTTCGTTTCTGTTCCATCCTCTTGCTTTTCGTTCTCCTTCGACAGCTGTCAAAAAACTAACGTTTGAACATATATTGATATGTTCCAAAAAATCAAAGAACCTACATCCGTCTGCCGGATGTAGGTTTCTTCCTTGTTTTTTATTCGATTTACAGGAAATCCCGGATTCTCTTGCTTCTCACCGGATTGCGCAGCTTCCGCAGCGCCTTGGCCTCAATCTGACGGATACGTTCACGGGTGACATTGAATTCCTTGCCAACCTCCTCTAAGGTACGGGGATGTCCATCCTCCAGACCGAAGCGGAGCACAATCACCTGACGCTCTCTCTCCTTCAAATCTCCCAGCAGAGCATCGATGTGCTCCCGCAGCATCACGGATTCCACGTTGCCCTCGGGTGTTACCACATTGCTGTCCGCCACAAAATCACCTAAGTTGGAGTCATCCTCCTCACCTATAGGCGTCTCCAGGGATGCAGGCTCTCTGGCGATCTGCATAATCTCCATCACCTTCTCCTCGGACATATCCAGTGCTTCAGAAAGCTCTGCCACTGACGGCTCATATCCCAGCTCCAGTGTCAGCTTTCGCTGCATCTTGGACATCTTATTGATTGTTTCCACCATATGCACCGGAACACGGATGGTTCTTGCCTGATCCGCCAGTGCTCTTGTCACTGACTGACGGATCCACCAGGTTGCATATGTACTTAACTTATATCCTTTTGTGTAATCAAATTTCTCAACACCTTTGATCAGCCCGAGATTTCCCTCCTGAACCAGATCCAGAAAGCTCATGCCACGGCCGGTATAACGCTTTGCAATGCTGACAACAAGCCTTAAATTGGCCTCAATTAAGCGTTCCTTTGCACTTACATCGCCCTCTGCTTTCCGTTTTGCCAGACGAAGCTCTTCGTCAGCGCTGAGAAGCGGTACGGTACCGATCTCCTTTAAGTACATACGAACCGGATCCTCGGTTCCGATTCCCTCCAGAAGATCAATGGCGTCCAGATCGATGTCCTCTTCCTCGCTCTTTAAGAATTCATCATCTACATCGTCCAGAAGCAGCGGATCACCTTCTGCCAGCAGATTCTCATCAATAACCTCAGGGATCACGTCAATATTATTCTGTTCCAGATAGCTGTAGATCTGCTCCATCTGCTCGGTTGACAGATTATCCCCGACAAAAAAGTTATTGATCTCTGTGACATCCAACGCATTCTGCTTTGTCTTCGCCAGTTCGACAAGTTTCCGTAACTTCTCTAAAAAATTATCTTTCTCCACGAATTAACGTCCTTTCGCTTAGAAGTTTTAAATGGTACTCGGCCTTTTATTATATACTAACCAAAATTTTTTTTCAACATCTTTCTATCGTTTTTCCGAGGAAATTCACTCCAAATCGACAATTTCTTCCGGTCTTCTTCGAATCCGCACCGCACGCTGCAGATTCTCAATGGAAAGCTCTGTAAAGCTTCCCCCGAATTCGCCGTCCAGCGTCCAGTCCACCGCCTCCGGAGCGGTAATTCTCACCCATTTCGCACGAAAATGGCTGACACAGTCATTCTCCCCTTCCCGCAGAATCAGGTAGGATGCGATATCAGCCAGATCTCTGGGCGTCCTGGGACGACGGATCAGCAGCACCTCAAACTCACCATCATCCAGTGCCACATCCAGCCCCACCAGTCCCTTAAAACCGCCAATGCTGATGGTATTGGTTACCATACCAAGGATAAATTCCTCCTCCAGCTCTCCACCGTCCCATTCAAATTTCATCTGATAGGATTTTAGAGCCGTTACCCGCTTGATGGCTTCCAGCATATAGGCCTGGTGACCAAGGAGATTCTTTACCTCCTGCGGCGTGCTGTAGGACACCTCGGTAAAGGCACCAAAGGCTGCCACATATACAAAATATTCCCCGCAGTCCAGCCGTCCCACATCCACGGCAAAATCCTCTCCGGACACTGCGTCCTCCGCCGCATTCATCATCTTTTTCTTTAAACCGAGACTGGATGCGAAATCATTGGTGGAACCGGACGGAATATATCCCAGCGACGGCCGCCGATCCTCCGGCCAGGCCATCAGGCCGGAAATCACCTCATTTAAGGTCCCGTCTCCTCCGCTGCAGACCACCAGATCAAAACGATCTGCCCGCTCCGTCACCACAGACAGCGCATCCCGCTGTCCCTGAGTAACATGAACCGACACCTCATATTCATGCTTTATAAACAAATCCAGAATATCCAGAAGACGAAGCCGTATCAGCTCCTTTCCGGATCTCGGATTAAATATAAATAAAAGTTTCTTCATTTCGGGCCCTCTCCCTCTCATTATCTCACATTAAAGCTTTTGTATACACTCTGAATGCGTTTGGCAGGGGATATTTTGCAAGAATCTCCTCTTTTCTCACCATCCGGTATTTCTCCGGATGCTCCTTTGACAACCTAACCCGATATCCAATCATATGCCATTCCACATGGGAAAAGATATGGGTGGAAGACGGCAGCGGCTGAACCGATATAATCTCCTCTTTTAACAGCCCCAGTGCCTCTGGAATCTCCTCCCCGGTTACATGGCTGAGAATATTGGGAAATTCATACATGGACGCTAAAAGCCCCTTGCTGTTTCTCTGACGGATGGCTGTTTTATCCTCCCATTCCAGCAGAAAGACCGTTCTCTCCTCGATCTTTCTCGGCTTTTTTGCCATCTTAACCGGAAGGTTCTCCTCTGTCCCCTCTCGCCGCGCCAGACACAGAGAAGAAAGCGGACAGCTCTCACAGAGCGGCTTCCCATTCGGCAGGCAGACAATCGCCCCCAGCTCGATCAGCGCCTGGTTATAGTCACCGGGGCAGCTCTTGGGCATATTTTCCCGAATCAGCTGCTCCGCTCTTTTCTTAACAGAATCCTTATTGATTTCCTCTGAATCGTTCAACAGACGGGCAAGGACCCGGAGAACATTGCCGTCCACCGCCGGTTGGGCAATCCCAAAAGCAATGGAAGCGATCGCTCCCGCCGTGTAGCTTCCAATCCCCGGAAGACCTAAGATCGCTTCATAGGAAGCCGGCATCTCTCCGCCGTATTCCGCCACCAGCTTCTGTGCTGCCTTCTGTAAGTTTCTGGCCCGGTTATAATAGCCAAGCCCTTCCCACAGCTTGAGAAGCATCCCCTCCTCTACACACGCCAGAGCAGAGATATCCGGCAGCGCAGCCATAAAACGGGCAAAATACGGCTTTACCGCTTCTACCCGTGTCTGCTGAAGCATAATCTCCGAAATCCAGACCCGATACGGCTTTGGATCCTCCCTCCAGGGAAGAATCCGCCGGTTTTCCCGGTACCAGGAAAGCAGCGGGCCTTCCGACGCCTTTAACCGTTCTGCCGGAGAAAAAGGCCGATCCTTCGATTCCAGAACCTTCAGCGAGCTATAAAAACTATCCATCATTCCTGTTTCTTTCTCATCCTTATTCGTTCTTATCTCTATCTTGTACTTATACGTATCCGTAAATTCCTCGCACCGATACCTCACCGGACATCACCCGGCGCAGCTCGCCATCTTCTGTGCGCACCAGGAGTTCTCCATTCTCATCGATCCCCTCTGCCACACCGGTATATTCATTGCCGGGCGACAGCACACGGACCTCGGTTCCCAGATTGGCCAGCTTCTGATTATATTCCTCCAGCAGTCCGGACATGTTGCCACAGGTAAGAAATGCTTCATAATACTTCTCATAGGCTTCCATTATGGCTCCAATCAGACTGCTTCTCTTCACCCGATCTCCTGTTTCAATAAGAAGGGAGGACGCAACCGCCTCAATCTCCTCCGGAAATTCCTCCGTATTCACATTGATGCCGATTCCTGTCACCACATAGTTGATGCATTCCAGCTCCGTGCTCATCTCCGTCAGAATGCCGCAGACCTTCTTTCCGTTCACCACAATATCATTGGGCCATTTGATCCTGGTATCCAGCCCACAGACCTTTCCGATTCCCTCTGCCACGGAGAGTGCCGCCACCAGAGTCAGCATGGAAGCACAGGAAGGGTGAAGCTTGGGCCGGACCATAATACTCATCCAGATACCCACGCCGTGAGGGGAAACCCAGCTCCTTCCCCGTCTGCCCTTGCCTCCGGACTGATAATCCGCCACCGCCAGCGTACCGTGGGGAGCTCCCGCCTCAGCCGCCTTCTTGGCCTCCGTATTGGTGGAATCCGTCTCATCAAAATACAGCACATTACGGCCGGCCCACTCCGTATTGATGGAGCTCTCCAGCTCCGCCTGACTCAAGATATCTCCCGCCATCTTTAAATGATAGCCTTTATTCCGGACTGCCTCGATCTGATAGCCTTCCGCTTCCAGCTGTTTGATCACCTTCCACACCGCAGTCCTTGATACATGGAATTTTTCACAAATCTCCTGACCGGATAAATATCCGTCCGCTTCCTTCAACATTCGCAATACTTCTGTCTTCACCTTTGATTACCCCCACCAGATCGTAAGTGCACTGAGTATACATAAGAAAAAGAGGCCGCAGCCGGCTGCCATCAGCGCAGTGCCCGCCACCTTCTGTTTATTTCTTCCGCGGTTTCTATGAAAACGGTCATAGCCGTTGGCAAAATTAAGAACCGCCGCCAGAAGAAATATCACCGGAAACAGGATCCGGTTTTCCTCCGGATTTAAAAATGCCAACACAGCAAAAAACAGAATCAGAACCCCTATTACAATATGAAGCATATCCAGGGCAAAATAAGAAGCCTTTCTGCTTCGTTTCTTTTCCTGTATCATTTCATTCACTCCTTTGACCGTTCTATTTTACCTAAATCTCTCCGACTTGTCAAAAACATTCCTTGGACATCGCAGGTCCGGTCACAACCGGAAGGATTCCGTCTGTCCGCAGAATCGCCCGGTGAATTGCCCCGGCCAGCTCATCTGCCGTATATACCCGGTATCGGCTCAGCTGAAACCGCATTGCCAGCTCCTCCAGAAGCCCCAGATAGATATCCTTATAATCCCAGTTTTCCGGAAAGCCCCATTTTCTCGCCAGTTCCGGAAAAATATGTTCCGTAAAAAAACGGTATCCATTCAGGCAGGCCATCGTCTCCTCATCCAGAACTTCCTTTAAATAAAGCTTCAACAATTCCAGCTCCGACATCATCCGGTCAAAATAATAAGGTTCTCCGTGAGGCGCATCTATATAGTAGCGGCAGCCCTTCAGTCCATACAGCAGGCGGCAGGCTTCCAGATAGCCCAGTGCCATATTTTTCCGGCTCCGTTTCCGGTCAAATTCCAGCATGCCTCCTAAATCCTCCCTCGGAGCAATATAGAATACATTCGTTCCGTCAGGAATCTTCGTCCAGCGGATCCGGTCCAGCCCGACCCCATAGATGCGAATCACAATAATATCCTGATACCCCTGATCCAGAAGCACCTGTATCGGTACATTATCCAGGGTACCTCCATCGGCATACAGTTTTCCCCCCAGCTTCTCCGTCCTGAAGCCGGGGAGGTAAGCGCTGGCCATCAGGATATCCTCAATCTCTCCCGGCGGCATGGTCTTCACATCTTTTTTCAGAAGCCGCAGATCTGTAATAGAAACGGTGGTGGCATAAAGCTCACAGGCAGAACTGCGGATCTTTTCTTCGTCCACCGTTTCATGGATCAGCTTCCGCAGCGGAGCGATATCCAATCCCCGATCCTTTATAATCTTTTTCATCTCTGCGGCAGCCTCCTGAAAATTTTCCGGGCTTACATTCATCGAAAGTACAGCGGACGGATCCATATTTTCCCAGATATTCTCCGCTTTCTCCAAATCATCCATACAGATCAGAGCGCCATTCAGTGCCCCCACAGAGACACCGGATACTCCCCGAATCCGGATTCCCGCCTCCCGCAGCGCCCGCCAGGCGCCAATCTGGAATGCGCCCCTTGCTCCTCCGCCTTCCAGTACCAGTCCATATTCTTTGGATAGATCCAGGGTAATCCGCTCCCGTCCCAGTGTCACAGACTTTACCATATGACATTTCTTCTTTCCTGTTCCTGATTTCCAATCCGGCAAAAAACCGGATTCACACAAGTCTCAAATGCTCCCCCTGGGTGAATCCGGTTCCTCTCTTTATTTTATTTCTCCGGTGTCTCCGCAGAAGCAACCTCCGTCAGGCTCTTCACCAGACCAGCCACTCCCTGAATCTCCGACGGAATGATAATCTTGGTCGCACGTCCGTCCGCTGCCTTGGCAAAGGCCTCCAGGCTCTTTAACTGCAGTACCGCGTTATCAGCGCCTGCTTCCTTAATGAAGCGGATACCGTCCGCATTCGCCTTCTGCACCTTCATAATAGCTTCGGCCTGACCTTCCGCCTCGCGAATCATCTTCTCCTTCTCCGCCTCGGCACGAAGAATCGCTGCTTCCTTCTCCGCCTCCGCTTCCAGAATCGCCGATTCCTTCTTACCTTCCGCTACCAGAATCGTGGATTTCTTCTCTCCCTCTGCCCGGAGAATAGCCTCACGGCGTTCCCGCTCTGCCTTCATCTGCTTCTCCATGGCGTCCTGAATCGCTGCCGGCGGAATGATATTCTTCAGCTCCACACGGTTTACCTTGATTCCCCAGGGATCCGTCGCCACATCCAGTGCTGCCCGCATCTTCGTATTGATCGTCTCTCTGGAGGTCAGCGTCTGATCCAGCTCCAGATCACCGATAATATTACGAAGGGTGGTCGCCGTCAGGTTCTCAATTGCCATGATCGGATTTTCCACGCCATAGGCAAACAGCTTGGGATCTGTAATCTGGAAGAACACTACCGTATCAATCTTCATGGTAACATTATCTTTCGTGATGACCGGCTGAGGAGCAAAATCTACCACCTGCTCCTTTAAAATTACCCGTTTTGCCACACGGTCAATAAACGGAACCTTAAAATGAATCCCGACCGACCAGGTCTCCAGATAAGCGCCCAGACGTTCCACCACCAGTGCCTGTGCCTGGGGGACAATCTTAATACAGGATGACAGTACCAGCAGTACTACCAACGCTATCACTACAAAACTGATAAATGTGCCCATTTATTTTTCCTCCTCAATCTTTCTTACCATCAGCTTCACTCCATTTACTGCTTCCACCACTACCATGGTTCCTTCTTCGATGGGACGTCCGTCCACCGAACGGGCCGTCCATTCCTGCCCGCCGATCACGGCCGCTCCCTCCGCCAGATCATTGTTCACCGCAGCCGTCACCCGGGCTTTCCTTCCCACAAGGCCTTCCACATTGGTCTTAATCGTGTTCTGATTCACGTACTTTAACGCCAATGGCCGGGTGAAAATGAGAAGAACAATGGAAACCAGGAAAAAGGCTCCCACCTGAATGTATTTACCGGCACCCAGAAGCGCCAGAAGAAAAGCGATGATCGCTCCTCCGGCAAACCAGATGGTGGTAAGTGCCATCGTCACTGCTTCGATCCCGGTCAAGACCACGAACGCAGCCAGCCAAATCATCCATGCCATACCGATCCCTCCCGTCTTTGTTGTGAAACCGTCCAGCATTTTCTCTATCATATCATATTGTCAGAATTTATTCAATATATGGATGAATATTCTAAACTTAAGTTTTTATTACACTTCTGTAAAGAAAAACTAATGAAAAAATAAACTATTTTTCCGACGCTGTCTTGCTGTCTCAAACATCAATATGGAGGCAGCCACCGCCGCATTCAATGACTCCACCCGGCCTGCCATGGGAATCCTCACATAGCAGTCCGCCAGTGCGGCTGTTTCATCTGTCAGTCCATTGGCCTCATTGCCGATGAGGAAGCCAACCGGGCCGGTATAATCCTGATCCTCATAATTCGTTGTTCCCTTCAGGTGAGCTGCATAAAGGCGGATTCCCTGCCTCTTAATCTCTGTTATCGCTTCCTTCCAGTCCTTCACATAGACAAAAGGAACACGATAGATGGATCCCATCGTAGAACGGATCACCTTGGGATTGTAGATATCGGCAGTCGCCTCATTCATCACCACTCCGGTAATCCCCGCTCCCTCTCCGGCCCGCAGGATCGTTCCTAAATTTCCCGGATCCTGCAGCGTTTCCAAAAGCATCAGATGAGGTACCGCCCCATTCGTTTCTAAGAGATCGGACAGTTCATAAGAAAACTGCTCTGCCACCGCCAGAATTCCCTGCGGTGTCTGTGTATCCGACATATACCGCATCACATCGTCAGAAACCGTCTCATACCGGCAGCCGGAGAGGAGTCTCTCCGCCCGCTCTCCCTGCTGGGAAAGAAAGCTTTCCGAAACATATGCCTCACGCAGACGCTCTTTGGGGAGCTCCGCAAACATCTTCGGCCCTTCCACAAGAAAAAGCTTCTGTTCTCTGCGCAGCTTCGCCTTCTTTGCCAGTGCGGAAACCGCTTTAATCCGGGCATTTCCCGTACTTGTTATCAATCTTTTATCCTCCTGTATTCCCGCAGCTGTTATTCCTGCAGTGTCTCCAGCTCCTCCAGCCACAGGCGGCTGCAGGCATCACTGGGCATCCTCAAATCTCCCCTCGGAGATACCGCCGCAGAACCCACCTTCGGTCCGTCCGGCAGGCAGGAGCGTTTGAACTGCTGGTTGAAGAAACGGCGGTAAAATACCTTCAGCCATTTTAATATCGTCTCTTTGTCATAGGTTCCGTCAAAGGCCTTTCTTGCCATCCGGTAGATCTTGCCCGGATGATAGCCATAACGGAGAATATAGTATAAGAAGAAATCATGGAGCTCATAGGGGCCCACCAGATCCTCTGTCTTCTGTGAAATCTTTCCGTCCTCCGGCGGCAGCAGCTCCGGGCTGACCGGAGTATCCAGCACATCCAGAAGAACTGCAGATAACTCCTCCTCTTCGCAGGTATCCGCATAATAGCGAACCAGGTGGCGCACCAGTGTCTTCGGAACCGAAGCATTGACACCGTACATGGACATATGATCCCCGTTATAGGTAGCCCAGCCCAGAGCCAGCTCCGACATGTCGCCGGTACCCACAACCATACCATTGTATTTATTGGCGATATCCATCAGCACCTGGGTTCTCTCCCGCGCCTGGGAATTCTCGTAGGTCACATCATGCCTGGCCGGATCCTGTTCAATATCCCGGAAATGAATACTTACCGCTTCTTTGATATCTACTTCCTTTAAGGTGGCCCCCAGCTTCCGCGTCATCAGGCAGGCATTCTGATACGTCCGATCGGTGGTTCCGAAGCAGGGCATGGTCACTGCGATAATATTCTCTCTTGGAATTTCCAGAAGATCAAAGGCACGTACCGTTACCAGAAGTGCCAGCGTGGAATCCAGACCGCCGGAGATACCAACCACGGCACAACGGCAGCCGGTATGCTTTAACCGCTTCTTTAAGCCCATAGCCTGGATGGAAAGGATCTCTTCACACCGTTTATTTCTTCCGGCAGCGTCATGGGGAACGAAGGGTGACGGATCGATGGCACGCTCCAGGATCTCATGACTTTCCTGCAAGGTAAATTCCACAAAGGTGTAGGCTTCCCGCCCCTCGGTCTGATAGGTGGTCATCCGGCGGCGCTCACATTCCAGGCGCTCCAGATCCACATCCGCGTAAATTGTACCATTGACAAACCGCTGCGATTCCGCCAGAATGTTTCCGTTTTCTGCAATGATGTTCTGACCGCCGAAGACCAAATCCTGGCTGGACTCGCCTTCTCCGGCGTTGGCATAAATATAAGCGCAGAGCAGTCTGGCCGACTGGCCGCTGATTAAGCTTCTGCGGTAGTCACTCTTGCCTGTCACCTCGCTGCTGGCGGAACAGTTGACAATCACCGTCGCACCGGCCGAAGCATGACCGATGCTGGGCGGATTCAATACCCAGACATCCTCACAGATTTCGGCGCCCACCACCAGGTTTTCCATGTTAGTGCAGGCGAAAAGAATCCTGCTTCCCATGGGCACCATGGTATCCTCCCAGGGAACCGACACCGCGTCTGCCCAGCCCGGGTTAAAGTGCCGCATCTCATAAAATTCAGAATAGTTGGGAATCCAGCGCTTCGGAACCAGTCCGAGAAGCTTCCCGTCCTGGATCGCCGCCGCCGTATTATAAAGCTTATTATTATATTCCCACGGAAGTCCCACAAAAATCAGCATATCGCTTCCCTTGGTAAACTCAAGAAGCTTCTTTAATTCGCTCTTTACCTTTGTCAGAAGGGGTTTCTGGATGAAAAGCTCTCCACAGGTGTATCCGGTCAGAACCAGCTCAGGGAATACCATGATCTTGGCTCCCCGCTCTCTTCCTTCCAGAATGCCTTTGCAGACCTGTTCCCGGTTAAACTCCACATCTGCTACCTTTACCTCCGGTGTTGACGCCGCAACACGGATAAAACCGTCTCTTCTCATGCTTTCTCTCCTTCAGAATTTATTACTTTCATTCTACTGACTATCCATAGAAAAGTCAAACCATTCAGCCATCCATCACGTATCTGTGCCTGTCAGATCCCGCACCACCTTACCGGCAATCATAAGTCCCGCCGCCGACGGCACAAATGAAATACTTCCCGGAATGGAACGGCGGGCGGAGCCTTCCCCCAGCTCCTCTTTCATCAGTTGTTCCATCAGCACCGGTTCCGGCTCCAGCGGCTTCTCGGTGGAAAACAGAACCGTAAGTCCGCCAAGTCCTCTGGCCTTTAATTCCTTTCGCATCACACGGCAGAGAGGACAGACTGACGTTTTTTCAATATCCGCAATCTGAAACAGCTCCGGATGTAGCTTATTGCCTGTACCCATG
>JAEDOC010000195.1 GCA_016302185.1 Clostridium sp.
TGGGCTGGGATCTAACCACCCTCATCGACCGCCCCCTTCAGGCCATGCGCGCCAGCAGCGCCGTGGACTGACCCACAGTTTTTTTGCGCGGCGGGGCTTGACAGGCCCCGCCGTTTGCCGTATAATTGCTTAGGAAACTAAACAAATGAGGTGTACGCCATGGCACAGACCACCCCCAGCGCGGCCAGAGACATCGGGCGGCTTTCCAACCGGCTGCGGCGCAGACTGGACGCGCTTTCCTCCCGCAAGGAATTCAGCGGTTCGCAGGGCCGCACGCTGCACTTCCTTCTGGCCCAGACCGGGGATGTGTTCCAGAAGGATGTGGAGGAGGAGTTCGGCATCCGTCCGCCCACCGCCTCCGAGCTGCTGAAGCAGATGGAGCGCAACGGCCTCATCCTGCGGCAGCCCGCCGACCACGACAATCGGCTGAAAAAAATCGTTCTGACGGAAAAAGCGCTGCAATTCCGGGAACAGGTGATGGAGGATCTGGCCGGTCTGGAGCAAACGCTCACCGCCGGGGTCTCCCGGAAGGACCTTGCCACCTTTTTCAAGGTGATGGACACCATGATGGAAAACATGTCAGAATAGGGATGTGTTTTCCATCCTTTTTTCGCCGATACAGTTAGGAAACTAAATAATAAGGAGTGTGCTTTCATGCAGAAAACCAACGATTTCACCCACGGCGCGCTGTTTCCCATGATTCTGAAATTCTCCATCCCGGCGGCCATCTCGCTGCTCATCACCGCCATCTACAACATTGTGGACCGGATGTTCGTGGGCAATTTTGTGGGCACCTCGGCGCTGGCGGGGCTTTCCATCTGCTTTCCGCTGTCCTTCATGATGGTGGCCTTGTCCTTCGCCACGTCAATTCCAACACAAACCATTTTCATACCTCCGCCGTATTATTGGGATGCTGTTCAGGACCACAGGGTTCTTTGCTCTTGTAACCTCGTTCCATATAAACCGTCTGGCGGTATCTAACTGATTAACAACTCAACAAAGAAGCTGTGGTTGGAGCCTTTCCAAAACCGTCTTTGCGGTAGGAAAAATTAACCAATCCACAGCACCCTGAATAGTGTAGCACACCGCTGGAGAGCGGTCTATAAATACTACTCTTTAATTATACGAGGAAATATTATCGATAAAAGCCTGAACTGACCGAGATGCCTCTTGTTGATGGTATAGTTCTTCGCTTCTAACTATGTTGTAGCCTTTATTACGCAATCGAATGATATCATAATCTTTTTCTGAAACATTCATACAATCCGTCATGATCAAACCCTCCTTGTTTTGATTGTGAGAACAGTCTATCACAAAGGCGAACGGCTATGGTCGCCGGACAGGCGAATTCATCCGTTACTGTGATGTTGCGTAAATCTGCTCCTTTGCTCTTTCACCAGCTGAGAGTCAAATACGTTTCCCAAATCAGTATTGGCCTGAAGAAAATCTGGTCATGATTCCTTGACAAACTTCCCTATCTCTTTGAAAATGATGGCCGCTGTATCCTGATCGAGAAAATCCGAACCGTTTTCGGCCCCCTCAAGGCTCTTTACATATGCTGCTTCCGGATGAAACTGGAAGCCGAACACAAAATCCTTATCAGCTCTTTCTATGATTTCAACTGTCTCAAGCCCGTTGACATCGGTATAGCCTGCCAGAACAAGCTCCGTGTCTTCAAGACCTGTCAATGCCTGATGATGCCAGGACGGAACATTTTCAAGGGTATCCATATCAAAGATTTCCCTTACCTTTGTTCCTTCGGTCAGTGTCACATCATGCGGCGCATAGTCCCTGTAGGAATCAGGAGAAGCCTTTTCATTTCTATGCTCGTAATGATAAGAGACACCCTGCTCTTCAAAGTATACAGGCAGATCCTGAATGATATCCGCTCCCGATACCACACCCAGCATCTGTGATCCTCTGCAGAAGCCTATCACCGGAATATCATGATCGATGCAATAGGTCATGAGAAGATAATCAGACACATCTCTGGTTGCATTATAATCCTTTTCCTCTTCGATGCCGTGCCACGGCTCCGGGTCCTTGAGCAGCGTCGGCGCAATGTCCTCGCCGCCCGTAAAAATCACAGCTCTGTAATCTCTTGCCTTCATTACCTCTTCAACATTAGAGTCCGTATACAGCTCCTTTTTGACTGATTCCGCAAAGTCTGGCAGCAGAATATCATTTTCATCCGTACACGACGCTGCTATGCTGCCGTTCTCGTATGGCAGCGATTGATCCAACACCTGATCTACCATTGCATAAGGAATTCCGAGGTCATCCAGGGTCTTTGTGATATTTGTATAAAACTCAGAATCCGTGTCACTTCTCCATGCGATTCCGACGACACCTGCTGTGTCCGGCTTTTTCGCTGAGGTACACGATACAAGAATAAATGCTGTGATGAGCAGTAACAGTACTCGCTTTTTTATATTTGCCATAATCATTTACCTCTCCATACGGTTCTTATTGTAGCCATACCATTTCCGGATTTCTTCCGGAATCCATCTCATCTTCGATAGGATGGCATTCAAAATCGATCTCTCCCCATGAAGAATCGATGCGCTGAATATCCTTCAGGGCAACGCCTGCGGCCTGGCGGTCAGTTATCCTCCATGTAGATTGAAAAAGGCAGCTTATAATCCTCGGTCGGTGCTCGTGTGCGTCGTGCCTCAGTAGCATCCTTCGG
>JAEDOC010000055.1 GCA_016302185.1 Clostridium sp.
GCAAATATCAGCTGGATCTCTGGGCAGCCAACCGGCGGGTTCTCACGGAGGCAGGAGTGAAGGAGGAGCGGATTCAGGTAACGGATATCTGTACCTTCTGCAATCCGCAGCTTTTATTCTCCCATCGGAGAACGGGAGAAAAGCGGGGAAACCTCGGGGCATTTCTGTGCTTAAACGAAGAATAATACGTATAAAAAAGACAGAGCCGGACATGATAGTACATGCCGGCTCTGTCTGTCATGCTTCAGGCCTTATTTGCCTGCCATCTGTCTTTCCTGGGCCTCAATCATTTTCTTAACCATATAGCCGCCGACAGAACCGTTCTGAGCGGAGGTTAAATTACCGTTGTAACCGTTGCTTAACGGTACGCCAAGCTCGTTTGCAACCTCCATTTTAAACTTGTCCATAGCTTCCTTCGCTTCCGGCACGTTTGTTCTGTTGCTGTTTCCTGTAGACATAATAAACGCCTCCTTTTCCTTGTGTTCTCTGCCCGCAGCTTTTTTGCCGTCCGGGCTGTGTTTTATGCTACATTCCTAGTATGCCGTTTTCAAATCGGAATACACTAGAAGCTTTTGCGCAAAATGTCATAATGTGGATCGGGGAGAAAATCCGGAGATTTGTCCGGAAAAAGAGAATTAATTGGAATTTTCGCTTGTATATCACGGAATTATATCCTATAATAAGTAAGATAAAAAATTATCGGGGAAAGAATCCATGCGAGTGATAGCAGGAAGCGCCAGAAGGCTGCTTTTAAAAACAATTGATGGGATGGAGACCAGGCCCACCACTGACAGAATTAAAGAAACGCTCTTCAACATGCTGCAGAATGATTTATATGGCTGCACTTTTTTAGATCTCTTCGCCGGAAGCGGCGGAATCGGGATTGAGGCATTAAGCCGCGGGGCAAAGCAGGCGGTATTCGTGGAGAAGAATCCGAAGGCAGCGGCCTGCATCCGGGAGAATTTACGGACAACCCGTCTGGAAGAGAAAGCCACCGTGATGAACTGTGACGTGATGGAAGCGCTGGCGCGTTTAGAGCAGCAGAAGAAACCGTTTTCCTACATTTTCATGGATCCGCCTTACAACAAACTATGGGAGAAAACAGTCCTTGCGTATCTGGCACAGTCTTCTCTGATTGACGAAGATACGGTTATGATTGTGGAAGCATCACTGGAGACAAAAGGCGATTATCTTTCTGCGTTCGGTCTGACCCTTCAGAAAGAGAAGGTGTACAAGACCAATAAGCATTTATTTATTACAAAAGGAGAAACGTAAGGATGAAGACAGCCATATATCCGGGGAGCTTCGATCCGGTAACGCTTGGTCACTATGACATTATCGAGCGCGCTTCCAAGATTTTCGACAAACTGATTGTGGGAGTGCTGATTAACAGCGCAAAATCTCCGTTGTTTTCTGTCGAAGAACGTGTTAAGATGTTAGAGGATGTGACCTCGGATCTTCCCAATGTGGAGATTAGAGCGTTCAACGGCCTTCTGATTGATTTTGTCCGTCAGAATGACGCGAATGTGATCGTGAGAGGTCTGCGGGCCATCACGGATTTTGAATATGAACTGCAGCTGGCGCAGATGAACCGGGTCATTGCACCCGAGATAGACACCTTGTTCCTGACGACGAACTTAAAATATGCATATTTAAGCTCCAGCATGGCAAAGGAAGTGGCCATGTACGGCGGAGATATTTCTGAATTTCTGGATCCGGCCGTAGCCCGGAAGGTGAGAGAGAAGTATGCAGGCGCGGGCGCAGCCGGGAAAGAATAAGGGAGGAGATAGACGATGAGCAGAATTGAACAGATTATCACAGAGATCGAAGAGTATATTGACAGCTGCAAGTTCCAGCCGCTGTCAAATACGAAGATTCTTGTCAATAAAGAAGAGATGGAGGAGCTTCTGGTGGAGCTTCGGATGCGGATTCCGGAGGAGATCAAGAAATACCAGAAGATCATCAGCAATCAGGATGCCATCCTGCAGGAGGCACGGACGCAGGCCGATACCATGCTGGCGGAAGCGACCGCACAGACCAATGAGCTGGTCAATGAGCATGAGATCATGCAGCGCGCCTATGCGGAGGCAAACAGTGTGATTGAGCAGGCCAACGCGCAGGCTGCCGATATTCTGGCCCAGGCCAATGCCCAGGCACAGTCCATCGTAGACAATGCGGTGAATGAGGCCAACGGACTCCGCCAGAGCTCTGTTCAGTATACGGATGATATGCTGCGCAGCCTTCAGACGATTATCAAACATTCCATGGATGGTGCTCAGGGCCGTTTTGATGCCTTTATGAGCTCCATGCAGTCCAGTTATGATACCGTTACCTCCAACCGGAATGAACTGTCCGGAAGCGTGGTTATGGAGCCGGAGGAAGAGTCACAAGCAGCTGCTGCAGAGACGACAGCAGAATAAGGATGATACTGGAGAGACTGGCATGGATCAGTTTCCAGCGCAGATAATGCCGGATGGAGAGTCCGGCATTTTTTATAACAGTCCGTGTCTGTGAGACACCGGAGAGGCCGCCGAAGGCTGCCGAGAAGAGGATTAACACTGCTTCTGGCAGGCCGGAAACGGTTTTGGAGATAAAGTCAATTCCCGTGGTCATCTCCGGCAGACTGAGAAGCACTGCTTTGAAGCCTGACGGCAGCAGATGGTCAGGAATCGCCATCAGGAAAACGGCCAGGATAGAATACAGCATGAGGAAACCGCCAATCTTCACCATCAGTTCCATACTGTTCATAAGAATTTGATCAAAGGATGCCTCTTCCTTCCCTGTTTCCGGTTTTGGGGAAAGCTGCCTTCTCTGATCCTGGCTGCACAGCTTTTTCCGGTGGAAATAGATTCCTGTCAGGAGAACCGGAAGATAGAGTGCCGTGACCACGAAAAGGAATGGGATTTCCTGCGGCAGTCTGGGCTGCAGGTATCCGGCCACAAACATGGGGCTGGGGCAGGCAGAGACAGCCAGCAGCTCATTCGCCTCCGCATCAGTGATTTGACGGTGGCTGAGAAGATCCGCGGTGGTCTTCGGCCCCATGGGATAACCGCAGAGCAGCCCTGTGAGAAGACAGTAGCCGCCTGCAGGTGACAGGCCCAGAAACGAAAAGAAAGGGAGCAGCGGGCGGCTCAGAAGTTCAGCTCCTCCCCATGAGATCAGCAGGGAAGAACAGAGCATAAAAGGAAGCAGTGTGGGCAGAACCACATTAAACCAGAGAAGCAGCCCTGCCTGTGCTCCCCGGAAGGAAAGCTTCGGGTGGGAGAGCAGCAGAAGAAGGACAAGGACAGGAAGATAAGGGCGGATGGATTTTTTCATGAGCTTCCGAATAGGATGTTTTATACCATACATATTCGAAAGCGGCCTGACTATGAAGACTTTTTATCTGCTGTTGCTGGCGGTATTTAACGTGGTAATGATCAGCTGGATGGGTGATAGTTCTGCCTATTACCGTCTCAGCGCCTATACCTGGGAGAGTGACGAATTCCGGAAGCTGTCTCTGGGAAGTGAGACGGCTTCCTGGGAGACGATGGACGCGGAACGGCTGGCAGCACTGATGGTGGAGCACGGTTATGATCTCACGGGACTGTCCGGGGAAGAGATCTCCCGGGAAAGCAAAACTGCGGATCTTCATGCCCTGTTTCAGGGGCGTCCTGCTGCCTTTCGCAAGCTGATCCGCGTTTATGAAACGATTTTTAAAGATCTGGAGTATTTTCCCATTCCGAAAAGCAGCCGCCCCGACACGCCGGATGTGGCCTATGAGGACAGCTGGCAGCAAAAGCGGACCTATGGTGGGGAACGGGGGCATGAGGGCTGCGATATCATGGGCTGTGAACGGGAACGGGGCTTCTACCCGGTAGTCAGTATCAGTGACGGTGTGGTTGAGCGGATGGGCTGGCTGGAACAGGGTGGCTGGCGTATCGGAATCCGTACCGAATCCGGACTGTATCTCTATTACGCTCATCTCTACAGCTATGCGGACGGGCTTACGGAAGGAGCTTCCATTCGGGCCGGAGAGCTCCTGGGCTATATGGGAGATTCCGGATACGGCAAACAGGAAAATACTGTGGGAAATTTCGAGGTGCATCTGCATGTAGGGATGTATCTGAGGACCGATCATTACCAGGAGCTGAGTGTGAATCCTTATTGGGTACTAAAATACTTAGAAAAACACCGGCAGGTGTTTTCCTATTAATAAATGGATAAGAAGGAGAACTTTAGTGGACTTAAACCGTCTTTCTGTTGAATTTTTGAATAAAATGAAAATCCTCCTTGGAGAAGAATATGAAGCGTATCTGGACAGCTTTGCCGAGGAACCGGTCTACGGACTGCGGGTAAATACTCTGAAGGTTACGGTGGAGGAATTCCTGCGCAAAGCCGCTGATGCCGGCTGGGAGCTGCAGCCGGTTCCCTGGGTTTCCAACGGGTTTTATTATCCGAAGGAGAAGCGTCCGGCCAGACACCCCTGGTATTATTCTGGCCTTTATTATCTGCAGGAGCCAAGTGCCATGACGCCGGCCTCCCGGCTTCCTATCGAACCGGGAGATAAGGTACTGGATCTGTGTGCTGCGCCGGGAGGAAAGAGTACGGAACTGGCGGCCCGGCTTTCCGGCACCGGGCTGCTCTTTTCCAATGATATCAGCAATTCCAGGGCCAAAGCTCTCCTGAAAAACCTGGAGCTGTTCGGTGCAGGGAATATCTGTGTTTCCAGTGAGCCTCCGGAGAAGCTGGCCAAGGTCTTTCCGGCTTTCTTTGATAAGATTCTGGTGGATGCCCCCTGTTCCGGCGAAGGGATGTTCCGGCGGGATCCGGATATGGTAAAAAGCTATGAGGAGAAAGGCCCGGAATATTATGCGCCCATTCAACGGGAGATCGCCGCGGCGGCTGTTCAGATGCTGGCGCCTGGCGGAATGCTGCTGTATTCCACCTGTACCTTTGACGAAGAGGAGGATGAGGGCACCATCCGGTATCTGCTGGAAGAATTCCCGGATCTTTCGCTGGTTCCTCTGGAGAAGTCAGACGGATTTGCGCCCGGCATCGGTATGCTGGAGTGTGTACGTCTCTTTCCCCATAAGGTAAAGGGAGAAGGCCATTTCCTGGCGCTGTTGAAAAAGAACGAGGAAGGCCCCGGAGAGACTGCACGAACACAAGTTTCGTCTTCCTTGGGACAAAAGACAGTCCTTCCGAACGCGGCGGAAGCTTTTTTGCGGGAAATCACGGAGGAATGGGAGAAGGATCGGTTTTACCAGGTAAAGGATCAGCTTTATTATCTTCCGGCACCTTTTGGCGGGGCGGGGAAGGAACGCCTGCGGGGAATCCGCTGCCTTCGGACAGGCCTGCTTCTGGGTGAGATGAGAAAAGACCGGTTTGAGCCTTCACAGGCCCTGGCTATGTGGTTAAATAAGGAAACGTACCCGGCCATTCTTTCCCTGCGCTCTGAAGCTGCCGGGGAGGATCGGATTCTCCGTTATCTGAAGGGAGAGACACTCACTCTGGCGGAGAACGAGGAACTTGCACTGGCGAAGGCTTTGTCCGGTGCGAAAGGCTGCGGGGCCTGGTGTCTGGTTGCCGTGGACGGTTATCCGCTGGGATGGGCGAAAAAACAGAACCAGAGCTTAAAGAATAAATATTATCCCGGATGGAGGTGGCAGTGATGGGCAATCGGATGAGGCTGGACAAGTTTCTCACAGAGATGAAACAGGGAAGCAGAAGTCAGGTGAAGGAACTGATCCGGAAGGGCCGTGTCACGGTGGATGGATGCGTCTGCCGGAACGCGGAGGAGAAGATTGACCCGGACTGCCAGCAGATCTGCCTGGATCAGGAAACGGTCGGCTGGGCAGCGGTGGAATACTATCTGCTAAATAAACCACAGGGCGTGGTTTCAGCGACGGAGGATCCGAAGTATCCCACGGTGGTTGACCTGATCGGGGATGCAAAGCGGAAGGATCTCTTCCCGGTGGGCCGTCTGGATATTGACACGGAGGGCCTTCTGCTTCTCACCAATGACGGGGCGCTGGCCCATGAGCTGCTTTCCCCGAAAAAGCATGTGGATAAGGTCTATTTTGCCAGGGTGCGGGGCACTCTGGATTCCGATATCGAAGCGAGGATGGAAGATGGCATGGTGCTAAAGGACGGTACCAGAGTCCGTCCGGCACAGCTTATCATTGAACAGAGATGGAAGAAAGACGGGGAAGACCTCTGCGAAGCCCGTCTTACCATCCATGAGGGGAAATTCCATCAGGTAAAACGGATGTTCGAGGCGGCCGGGGGAGAGGTCATGTATTTAAAGCGTCTTTCCATGGGACCGCTTACACTGGATGCATCCCTGCTTCCGGGTCAATACCGTCCCCTTTCCGCAGAGGAAATAAAAGCATTAAAAGAAATCAACAGATGAGGTGTGCAGGATGCAGTTTGCGGGAAAGATAAAAAATGAAATAAAAGCCGTTATTTTTGATCTGGACGGAACTCTGGTGGATTCCATGTGGATGTGGAAGGCTATCGACATCGAATATCTGGGCCGGTTCGGCTATGAATGTCCGGACGATCTGCAGAAGGCCATCGAGGGCATGAGCTTCTCGGAGACTGCCGTTTATTTTAAAGAGCGTTTTTCCATACCGGACTCCTTAGAGCAGATCAAGGCCGACTGGGTACAGATGTCCATTGACAAATACCGTTATGAGGTGCCGCTGAAGCCGGGAGCCAGGGAATTCTTGACGGAATTAAGAGAGAACGGGATCCGCACCGGTATTGCCACCAGCAACGGACGTGAGATGGTAGATGCCGTGCTGGAATCTCTGCAGATCACAGACTGCTTTGATGTGGTTACCACTGCCTGCGAGGTGGCGGCCGGCAAGCCGGCACCGGACATCTATCTGAAGGTTGCGGAAAGTCTGAAGGTGAATCCGTCTGACTGTCTGGTCTTTGAGGATGTGCCGGCAGGAATTCTGGCGGGAAAACGGGCCGGGATGCAGGTGATCGCCGTAGAGGATGCATTTTCGATGGAGATGGAAGAAGAGAAGCGCTCTCTGGCGGATGCTTATATTACAGATTACTATGAATTACTGAAAAGGATGGAACGATTGTAAATGATTTCGGAGGCAGCTATGATACACGATTTCTTACCGATTTGCAGAGCGGATATGGAGAAACGGGGCTGGGAGCAGTGCGATTTTATCTATCTGACAGGGGATGCCTATGTGGATCACCCGTCCTTTGGGCACGCCATCATCAGCCGTGTGCTGGAATCCCACGGCTATAAAGTAGGTATTATCCCGCAGCCGGACTGGAAGAATGAGGAAAGTATACAGATTCTGGGAGAGCCGAGACTTGGCTGGCTGGTTACCGGCGGAAATATGGATTCCATGGTAAATCACTATACCGTTTCAAAGAAGCGGCGGCCGAAGGATTCCTATACGCCCGGCGGCGAGATGGGAAAACGGCCGGATTACGCCACGATTGTCTACTGCAACCTGATCCGCCGGATCTCCAAAAAGCCGGTGATCATCGGCGGAATTGAGGCAAGCCTGCGGCGCCTGGCGCATTATGACTACTGGTCAAATCGTCTGAAGCGATCCATCCTGCTGGATTCCCAGGCGGATCTGATCTCCTACGGCATGGGAGAGCGATCCATCGTGGAGATTGCCGACGCGCTGGAATCAGGGATCGATATCAGAGACATTACCTTTGTGGACGGTACGGTCTACCGCACCGATTCCCTGGATTCCGTCTATGATGCGATTACACTGCCTTCCTATGAAGCGCTTCTGTCGGATAAAAAAACGTATGCGGAGAGCTTCTATACCCAGTACGTGAATACGGATCCCTTTTCCGGAAAACGGCTGGCGGAGCCCTACGGGGATAAGCTCTATGTGGTACAGAACCCGGCGGCAAAGCCGTTAAGCCAGCAGGAGATGGATGATGTCTATGCCCTTCCCTATATGAGAACCTACCATCCCATTTACGAGGCGGCAGGCGGAATTCCGGCCATCAGCGAGGTGAAATTCAGTCTCATCAGCAACCGGGGCTGCTTCGGCGGCTGCAGCTTCTGTGCCCTGACCTTCCATCAGGGCCGTATCGTCCAGACCAGAAGCCATGAATCCATTCTGGCGGAGGCGAAGCTTCTGACAGAGGAACCGGATTTTAAAGGCTATATTCATGATGTGGGCGGGCCGACCGCCAATTTCCGTCATCCTGCCTGCGACAAGCAGCTAACCCACGGAGCCTGCCCCAACAAGCAGTGCCTCTTCCCGAAGCCCTGTCAGAACCTAAATGCGGATCACAGTGATTATATTGCGCTTCTCAGAAAGCTTCGGAAGCTTCCCGGGGTGAAAAAGGTCTTTATCCGTTCCGGCATCCGCTTTGACTATCTGCTGGCGGAAAAAAACAGGGCCTTTTTAAAGGAGCTGTGCCAGTACCATGTCAGCGGCCAGCTGAAGGTGGCGCCGGAGCATGTGGCCGACAAGGTGCTGAAGCGGATGGGAAAGCCGGAGAATCAGGTGTACCGTCAGTTTATGAAGGAATACGCTCAGATGAACGAACGGCTGGGCTTAAAGCAGTATCTGGTGCCGTACCTGATGTCTTCCCATCCCGGTTCCACCTTAACCGAGGCGGTGGAGCTGGCCGAGCATCTGCGGGATCTGGGCTATATGCCGGAGCAGGTGCAGGATTTCTATCCCACACCTTCCACCCTGTCCACCTGCATGTATTATACGGGCTATGACCCGAGAACCATGGAGAAGGTATTTGTACCCACCAATCCCCATGAGAAGGCCATGCAGCGTGCCCTGATCCAGTACCGGAATCCGGAAAATTATGAACTGGTGGAGGAAGCACTGAAGAAGGCCGGGCGGACTGACCTGATTGGCTTTGATAAGAAGTGTCTGATTCGCCCCAGACGGAATAAGGTGCAGACGGATGGCAGCGGACGCCGTCCATCAGAAACCAGGAAGAAAACGTCCGGACGCCGTCCGGCAGAGGCCGGACAGAAACCATCCGACCGCCGCCCGGAAAAGAAGAAAACCATACGAAATGTGCATAAAAAGAAATAGATGGGGAAGGAGACCGTGGATATGAAGATAGCGATTGTGACAGGCGCATCCTCCGGCATGGGCCGGGAATGTGCGATCCAGCTGGCCGATCAGTTCGGCGGCTTATCGGAGATCTGGCTGATTGCCAGAAGAGAGGAGCGGCTGAAGGAGCTGGAGAAGCAGCTTCCGGTGCCGTCAAGAAGCCTGGCACTGGATCTGACGAAGGAAGAGGATTTGAAAAAGCTTTCCGGGCTGCTGAAGCAGGAACAGCCGCAGGTGAAATTCCTGATCAATGCTTCCGGATACGGAAAGATTGGGTCTGTAGGAAGCGTATCCCTGGAGGAAGAGACGGGGATGGTGGCCTTAAACTGTGAAGCGCTCTGCGCAGTAACCCATCTGGTGCTTCCCTATCTCTGTGAAAAGGCCCGGATCCTGCAGTTTGCTTCGTCTGCCGCTTTCCTGCCGCAGCCGGGCTTTGCCGTGTATGCGGCGACCAAGGCCTTTGTCTTAAGCTACAGCCGCGCCCTGAACGAGGAGTTAAAGCCCCGGGGAATCAAGGTGACAGCCGTCTGCCCGGGCCCGGTGAAGACAGAGTTCTTCACGATCGCGGAAACGACAGGGAAGATTCCTCTCTATAAGAGATTGACCATGGCCAATCCGGCCCGTGTCGTGCGCCTGGCGATCCGGGACAGCATCCTCGGAAAGCCGGTGTCCGTCTATGGACCACTGATGAAGGCCTTCCGGCTGTTGACCAAGGTGATGCCTCATGGCTGCCTTCTGAAGCTCATGACATCCCTCTCCCTGTCGAACGTCAGGCAGCCTGATACAAAGACAGGAGAATAAATAGTATTACGAAAGAAGGGGAGAATGCTGTTATGTTTCATTTTCGATTAAAAAGAGGAATTTATGGCTATCGCAGACGTTTAAAAGTGAAAAATGCACTGCTGATCGTTCTGCTCGCGATCTTTATTCTGGTACAGCTGTGGGCAAAGCGGTATTTCAACGCACAGTTTCAGATGTTTTTAAATGTCATGGCCGTGCTGACCGCGCTTCCGATAGCCAATCTGGCTTCCCAGCTGGTGGCCATCGGCAAATTTCCCGCCATTACCAGAGAAACCTACGATTCCTACCGCGTCTATGAAGATCGCTGCATCATGCTGTACGATCTGGTTCTGACCACGAAGGATCATGTGATTCCCGCGGATGTGATTGCCATCCATCCCACCGGAATCTATGTGTGGTGTACCAATCCGAAGGCCAATGTGCAGAAGGCAGAGCAGGAGTTAAATGAGAGCCTGAGCAACCAGAGCCTGAAGCTAAAGCTTCATGTGTCCGGAGATCAGAGAACCTTTGACAAGCGGATGAAGAGCCTGAAGCTGACTCCGGCAGAGGGGCTTTCTGAGACACTGGAGAGGGCAAATTATCTCTTATGCGCGATGTCAATGTAAGGCCGTTCACAGAAAAGAGACAGGAACGCGGGGAGGATATGGATCATGCGAATGCTGACCGTAAGCAAAAATGAAGCCGGCCAGCGGCTGGATAAGCTGCTGGCAAAATACTTAAACCTGGCAGGGAAGGGCTTCCTCTATAAGATGATGCGGAAGAAGAATATCACGCTGAACGGGAAAAAATGTGACGGAACAGAGAAGCTCTGCGAGGGCGATGAGATCCGTCTCTTTCTGGCAGAGGAAACCATTGACAAATTCTGCGAGGTCAAGGTGCAGAAGGTAAAAAAGACGAAGCTGGATATCATCTATGAGGATGAGTATGTGATTCTTATTAATAAGCTGTCCGGCATGCTGTCCCAGAAGGCGAAGGAGAGCGACGAATCCCTGGTAGAGTACCTGATTGATTATCTTCTGGATTCCGGAAGCTTAACGAAGACGCAGCTTCAAAGCTTTCGTCCTTCCATCTGCAACCGCCTGGACCGGAACACCAGCGGCATCGTAATCGCCGGCAAATCCCTGCCGGGGCTGCAGATCATGTCAGAGGCAATCAAGGATCGCACCATCGGAAAATACTATCTCTGCGTTGTTAAGGGAGTTCTCCGTGACACCATGGAGATCCGCGGCTGGCTTCGGAAGGAGGAAAAGACCAACCGGGTGACGATTTATCCTGAGACAGAACAGCACCTTCCCAAGGATGCCCTGCCGATTCGTACAAAGTACCGGCCGCTGAAGACCAACGGAAATTATACCCTGCTGGAGGTAAAGCTGATCACCGGCCGTTCCCATCAGATCCGCGCCCACTTAGCCTCCATCGGTCATCCGATTGCCGGAGATTATAAATACGGTGACAGCCGGGTCAATGAAGAGGTGAAGAAAGCCTATGGGGTTCATTCCCAGCTGCTTCATGCCTGGCGCCTGGTGATGCCGGAACACCTAAAAGAACCGCTGAACGGCCTTTCCGGTCGGGAGTTTACTGCAGAACCGCCCAAGGAGATGCGTAAGATGGCAGAGAAGATGAAATAAGAGGATACACTTATGGGAACCTGGAATACCAGAGGTCTTCGCGGCTCCACGCTGGAAGACCTAATCAATCACACGAATGAAAGCTATCGGGAGAAGAAGCTGGCACTGATACAGAAGATCCCTACACCAATTACTCCGATCACGATTGATAAAGAGAACCGGCATATCACGCTGGCCTACTTTGATCAGAAAAGCACGGTGGACTATATCGGCGCCGTGCAGGGAATTCCTGTCTGCTTCGATGCCAAGGAATGTGCGGCAAACACCTTCCCTCTGCAGAATGTCCATGCGCATCAGGTGGCCTTCATGAAGGAATTCGAAGAGCAGGGCGGCATTGCATTTATCATCCTCTACTTTACGGCGCTGGATGAGATGTATTACGTTCCTTTTTCCCATCTCTACCGGTTCTGGCTGCGGATGCAGGAGGGCGGGCGGAAGAGCTTTACCTATGACGAAGTGGATAAGTCCTGGAAGATCCGCAGTGTAAGAGACATGTTTGTCCACTATTTAGAGCCACTGAACCGGGATCTGGAGATGCGGGAAGAAATTGCAGATTAATTAAAGCAGAAAGAAACAGGAGGCACCTTATGAGTGATGTAACAGAACGATTTTTACGTTACGTATCGTATGATACACAATCTGCAGAGGAGAAGGAGAGCGTTCCCAGCACGGACAAGCAGTTTGCGCTGGCAGAGCTTCTGGCAAAGGAATTACGGGAGATGGGAGCTGCCGATGTGACGGTGTCGGATCATGCCTATGTATTTGCCACGGTTCCGGCAACCATACAGAAAAAGGTTCCGACGATTGGACTGATTGCTCATATGGATACCTCCCCGGATTGTTCCGGCACGGATGTCCGGCCGGTGATAGTAGAACACTATGATGGCGGGGATGTTTTATTAAATGAAGAAAAGCAGATCTGGCTCAGAGTCAGTGAATTCCCCTTCCTGGCCGACTGCGCC
>JAEDOC010000196.1 GCA_016302185.1 Clostridium sp.
TGAAAAAAATAGGAAGAAATGATCCGTGCTGGTGCGGAAGCGGTAAAAAATATAAACAGTGTCATGAAGCATTCGATGTCCGTCTGGCGATGGAGGCGGAGAAAGGCCATAAGATTCCCTCCCACGATATGATCAAAACACCGGAGCAGATCGAGGCGATCCGGGAGAGCTGCAAGATCAATATCGCGGTTCTGGACTATGTGGCGGAGCATATCCGGGAAGGAATCACCACAGAAGAGATTGATCAGTGGGTGTACGGTGAGACAACGAAGAGGGGCGGTATTCCTGCGCCGCTGGGCTACGACGGATATCCCAAGAGTGTCTGCACCTCCATCAATGAGCAGGTATGCCATGGTATTCCGTCAGATAAAGTAGTATTGAAGAGCGGAGATATCATCAATGTGGATGTGTCTACGATTTATCACGGGTATTTTTCTGATTCTTCCCGGATGTTCTGTATCGGTGATGTCAGCCCGGAGAAGAAAAAATTGGTGGATGTGGTAAAGGAATGTGTGGAGCTGGGTTTAAAGGAAGTGAAGCCCTGGGGATTCCTGGGAGATATGTCTCAGGCCGTCTATGATCACGCGAAGGCCAATGGCTATTCGGTGGTGCGGGAGATTGGAGGTCACGGCGTTGGCCTGGAGTTCCATGAAGATCCATGGGTGGGCTACATCGGGCGCAGAGGCACGGATATGCTGCTGGTGCCGGGTATGATCTTTACTATTGAACCGATGATCAATATGGGAACCCATGAGATCTATGTGGATGATGACGATAACTGGACGGTCTACACCCAGGACGGCAAGCCATCGGCCCAGTGGGAGATCATGGTACTGGTAACGGAAGACGGCAATGAGGTTTTAGCATATTAAAAAATGAGACTGACTGCAGGAATTGCACCTGCGGTCAGTCTCATTTTTTTCCGGAAGTAAAAGGGGGAAAGGAAAAAGACTCCCGGAACTCTATCTAAAGGTAATTATTGTTAGGCGAGCCCGACAGCGAATGCGCGCTATCTAAGTGCCATCGGCCTCATTTCTTTTATGCTCTTAGTATAAGGGATAATTGTGTCTAATGTTTGTACGATATCTAAAATAATTCTAAAAGAGTATTACGAAAATCTAACGAAATTCTTGAGGAATGGGAACAGAGATCGGCGGTCTTGTTTTAAAGTGACAGTTTGATATAATACTAGTAAGAGGAATCAAAAAGAGAAAAAGAGTCGGACGAAAGGAGAACGTGATATGGATTTTTATAAACGCGCACTGGAATTGAATGAAGATACGATTGAGAACCGCCGCTTTTTTCACCAGACAGCCGAGGTTGGGCTGGACATGCCGAAAGCACAGGCGTATATTTTGGAGAAGCTGAAGGAATACGGTTTGTCACCGGAGCGGTGCGGCCATGGAGTGACGGCGATGCTGGGCCAGGGAAGCCCGGTGCTTCTTCTGCGGGCGGATATGGACGCTCTGCCCATGCCGGAGGAGAGCGGAGAGCCCTTTGCCTGCCCGTCCGGAGATCGGGCCCATGCCTGCGGCCACGATTTCCATGCGGCCATGCTTCTGACGGCAGCACGGATGCTGAAGGAGTGTGAGGGTGAGCTGAAGGGAACGGTAAAATTCATGTTCCAGCCGGCGGAGGAGACCTTTGAGGGAAGCCGGGATATGATTGAGCATGGAATTCTGGAAAATCCAAAGGTTGACGCGGCGCTGGCCTTCCACGTGGCACCGGGCCAGATGCCGCTGGGCTTATATATGTACAATGCCGGCAGTGTGATGATGTCCTCCGTGGACGGCTTCCGGATTGAGATTGCGGGAAAGGGCGGTCACGGCGCATACCCGAACCTGACGGTGGATCCGCTTCGGATCGCAGTGCAGATCTACCTCGGGCTGGAATCCCTGATTGCCCGGGAGGCGAATCCGGAGATGAATTGTGTCCTGACGGTGGGTAAGATTCAGGGCGGCAACGCGGCCAATATCATTCCGGATACGGCAGTGATGGAAGGAACCCTGCGCACCAACGATAAAGCCTGCAGAGAGCTTCTGGTCCGCAGAATCAGAGAAGTAGCGGAAGGCACGGCAAAGACCTATGGCGGCTCTGTCACGATCACAACTCTTTCTGCGGTGCCGCCGTTAATCTGTGATGCCGCCTTTACGGAGCAGATGGCAGGCTTCATGAAAGAGCTCTCCATCCCCGGCAATACACCGATTCCCAACATGAAGGCCAACGCTTCGGAGGATTTTGCAGTGATTGCCGAGGCGGTTCCGGCAGCGCTCATGTATCTGTCCGCCGGTTTTACCGATGAGCGGGGCGCCTATTCCGCCCATAACCCGAAAGTGCGCTTCAATGAGGGCGTCTGCCCGGTGGGAGCGGCAGGACTGGCCCACTGCGCGGTGCGGTGGCTGGAAACACAGGGGAAATAACAGTAGAGACGGCAGCAGAGATGACAGAAAGAAGGATTATTGGATAAAATACTATCTATTTCTGATGAAAAACGGCAAAAATAGATAGTATTTTATCTATATTGAAAGCTGTAAAAAAGCAGGATAAAAGCAGGATTTAATAAATAGGTAAGAGCAGAAACGGGCGGTGAGATATGACAGGGTTACAGTGGGAGAAAAGTCCGGGGTCAGCTATGGTTCGATTAAGCGTTTTGAGGCGACTGGCATGATTTC
>JAEDOC010000197.1 GCA_016302185.1 Clostridium sp.
ACCGCTCCGGAAGAAGAATATCCTCTGCACCGTTGGCAATACCGCACCACAGTGCGATATAGCCTGCATGGCGGCCCATAACCTCGATAATACTGCAGCGCTCATGGGAGGTGGAGGTATCTCTAACTTTATCAATCGCTTCCATTGCCGTATTGATAGCAGTATCAAAGCCGATGGTGTAATCCGTACATGCAATGTCTAAGTCGATGGTTCCCGGAACACCTACTGTATTGATACCAAGAGCAGAAAGCTTGCCCGCGCCGCGGTAGGAACCGTCACCGCCGATGACTACCAGTCCGTCAATGCCGTATTTCTTACAGATCTCCGCGCCCTTTTCCTGACCTTCCGGTGTCATGAACTCCGGACATCTTGCCGTATAAAGAATGGTGCCGCCGCGTCCGATGGTATCTGCCACGCTGGTTCCGTCCATATCCACAATCTCTTCCTGAAGAAGTCCCGCATATCCTCTCATGATACCCTTAACCTTCAGGCCCTTATTGATTGCCGTACGGACCACTGCACGGATTGCAGCATTCATACCAGGCGCATCGCCGCCGCTGGTTAACACACCGATTGTCTTTACCTCTTTTGCCATAGTATCTTCCTCCATCCTCGCCACGTCTATCCAATGAATTTCTTTGATTTCCTGTTATTGTTTCTAATCTAGTACATTCTAATTCATTTCCCCGTATTTTTCAAGGGGTTTTGATATTTTTTTAACCAGGAATCGGCAATTCTTCTATGATTTTACATCGAATTTACCGACAGCCTTTTCTACCAGCTTTACGTTACTCTCACCCAGCTTTTTTCGCAGCGTTTCCAACAGCGGTAAATCCGCCTTCACGCTCCAGTTTCTGGGCAGAACCTTCTTGGCCCGTTCCTTCCCCAGATAGATAATAACCGTGTCACTTCCCTCACTCAACCGCAGGGTATCCAGAAGCTCCGTTTCTCCGGCCAGATAGGTTTCCTTATCCGGATACTGGAGCCACAGCTCCCTGGGCACCATGGAAAACGGCAGCACCTGCTCGCAGATCAGCTTTCCCACCGGTTCCTCACCGATAGACGCCCGTCCACGGATAAAAAGCTTCTCATCCGTATTTAAGTATTCCCTCTTTTTCTCGTAATCCTTGGGGAATACCAGCACCTCCACGCTGCCGGCCAGATCCTCCAGGGTGACAAAGGCCATCATCTTATTGTTCCGGGTGGTTTTCACCGTCTTCCCGGTAATCATGCCGCCGATGGTCACATAAGCGCCGTCCCGGATCCCGGCCTCACCAGTCTCCTCATCCACCACAAAATCCGAGGTTTTGGCAGTCACGTTCTTCTCCCAGAGTCCGATATAAGCTTCCAGCGGATGACCGCTGATGTAGACACCCAGCATCTCTTTCTCAAAAGCCAGGAGTTCATCCTTGGTATATTCCCCAACATTGGGAAATGTAATCTGGAAATTCTGTTTTTCCTCCTCTTCCACAAAATCGAACATCGACATCTGGCCCTCCATGGAGGTTTTCTTTTCCTTTACCTTCTGATCCAGCAGCTGGGCGGACACCATGAATTTCTGCTTCCGGGTTCCCGGCAGGCAGTCCATGGCCCCCGCCTTAATGAAGCTTTCCAGAGTTCTCTTATTGACCTCCTTGGTGCTCATCCGCTCCACAAAGTCCTCCAGAGTCCGGAATGGTCCCCGTTCCGTTCTCTCCCTCACGATCTCGTCCACCACCGACTGACCGATGCTTTTGATCGCCGACAGGCCGTAACGAATCGCTCCGTCAGAAACGGAAAAGCCGCCTTCTCCCTCATTGATATCCGGCGGTACAATCCGCATGCCCATCTGACGGCAGCTCATGATATACTCTGACACCTTGGTCACATTGTCTTTGACCGAGGTCATGAGAGCAGCCATAAACTCCACCGGATAGTAATACTTTAAATACGCCGTCTGATAGGAAACCACTGCGTACGCCGCCGCATGGGATTTATTGAACGCATATTTGGCGAAATCAATCATCTCGTCATAGATATGATTGGCTGTCTTTTCATCAATTCCGTTGGCGATACAGCCCTTTACTCCCTCGTCCGGGTTGCCGTAAACGAAATTCTGGCGTTCTTTCTCCATCACCGCCGCTTTCTTCTTCGCCATGGCACGTCGCACCAGATCGCTTCGTCCCAGCGTATACCCGGCCAGATCCCGCACGATCTGCATGACCTGCTCCTGGTAGACGATACATCCATAAGTGGGTGCCAGAATCGGCTCCAGCTGCGGACATTCATAGGTGATAGAGCTTCTGTCATTCTTTCCCTTTAAATACCTGGGAATGAAATCCATTGGGCCGGGGCGGTACAGCGAAATACCGGCAATGATATCCTCTAAATTCTCCGGCTTTAACTCCTTCATAAAACTCTTCATTCCGGAACTCTCCAGCTGGAAGACGCCGTCATTCTTGCCGGTACCGATGGATTCCAGCACCTTTTTATCGTTATAATCGATTTTATCCATGTCCAGATGGATCCCATGGGTCTGTTCCGCCAGACGGACCGCATTCTGTATTACAGTCAGGGTGCGCAGTCCCAGAAAATCCATCTTCAGAAGGCCCAGCTCCTCCAGTGTCGTCATGGTAA
>JAEDOC010000198.1 GCA_016302185.1 Clostridium sp.
GCCGTATGGATTGGACAACATACGAACTGTCTGGCCGGGAAAAGCAACTTCCACAGCTGCCAATACGCCATCCGGCAGTTTGTCTATTCGTGCTACTTCGTCAATGATCGGAATCTGCCTGTGCAGGCGGTTTTCTACCAGAACAGCCTCATCTGCCTGAAGGATGATACCGACAATATTCAGACGATCCTCCTGTTCATTGATAAGAGAAGCGACTCTTTCATAGGAATAGACATCTGAAGCTGCCACGATGTATGCAATACCTGGGACACCACGATCGAGATGCTCTATGGAGAGGATCTCGCCCACTGCCTGTCCTACACCTGCAGGAGTGGAAGGGTTGTGTCCGATCATCGAAGAATCGGTAATAATGGTCTCTGTCAGAGTCTCCATTGCTGTATCTCCGATTACGGGCGCAGCCTCGTTCAGACGGATCAGAGAGATCTCATCTGTTTCTTTATCGATCCTGCTCATGGCTTTTTTTAAGGCTGTCTTTACGCCGTGAACATTTGGAAGTGTTCCCTTCGTTCCGGTAGTGGAGCAGGATGCGCTGGTCAGGAAACTCAGTCTGCCGTCATTGCCGATTTCCCCGACACAGACTTCTGTTGTGGAATTTCCAATATCTACTCCAGCGATGATTATACTCAACGTAAGATTCCTCTCTTCTCGTATACTTCAGCAGCTTCCATAACCAGCTTCGCACAGTTTCTGGCATTGTATTTTTCCAGAAGCTCCTGTGCCATCATCACCAGCTCCAGTTTCGTGGAACGGTTCGGACGCAGCTTGTCGTACATTTTCAAAATAACATCATCCGGTACATCTACCAGCTCAGCCGCACGTTCAAAATTCTTTTCCATGGGATCATTGCCAGCCTCTTTTGCCACCTGACCCTGAGCCTTTAACATTTCCTTGGAGATCTTGATATCATCGGAAGAAACGTGATCCTTCATAACCTCATCCAGTGTGATGTCGGTTAATTTTTTACCGGTCTTGGATGTGATTCGTTCTTTTTCATATTCACCTAACGGGTACTGCATTTATTTTTCCTCCCATTCAATAATACCAAGCTTCGGATCCAGCTGTTCTGTCTCAGCAATATGCATCAGCGCTGCCTTCACCTGATATTTCGGTCTGGACATCGGGTCATTAGTACAGGGAACAGGCACTACCTGCTCACCTTTAACATACTTGGCCGCATTTTTACCGATCTTACGATATGTATCCAGGGTCATCAGAGGAGCCTGGGGAAACAGTTCCAGATTGGAAAGGGGATACAGATCCT
This sequence comes from Clostridium sp., assembly GCA_016302185.1. Classification (GTDB taxonomy): domain Bacteria; phylum Bacillota; class Clostridia; order Lachnospirales; family Lachnospiraceae; genus Otoolea. Next base: position 1,283 of record JAEDOC010000198.1, read on the forward strand.
TCTGGTGGATAACTGTAGTTCCCTTGGACTGAATACCGATGCCGATGCCGGAACCGGACAACTTGGCTGCCTCCAGTGCCATAAAACATACGTCGGAAGTATCCAGGATCTTAACCACTCTGGAAACCATACCTTCTTCCTCAATACCGGCTTTCACATTACGCAGAACCTCATCCAGCGGAATACCGCAGATTGTCTTATGGATCTCCCTCTGGAATGCAGCGCCGACACCGATGACTACTTCTTTGGGATCTGTACCTTTCTGTGCTCTCGGATAAGAGGAATAGTCGGATTTTTTCTCATTGATACGTTCCCTGCCGGCCATGGACGGCACTTCATTAGAAGGAAGGGAAGCGTCGGCATTTGTCTGCTGTCCGATCTGAGCCAGGACAGCGCTTGTAATCTGTTTTATTAACTCTTCACTTACCTGCATGCTTCTACCTCCTAAATATCCTGCGGATTGATGATGTGCGGGATCTTTTTGATCTCTTCCCAACGCTCACCCTCTACGCGGTACCCAGTTCCGGGGCCCATATAATCGTTCGGTGTATTGACACCGGAGAGAACATGGAATTCACGGTCAAGGATCGCGGCTGTCTGCATGTAGTCTCCGATAACTCTCTGTTTTAACATATTCAGCACGTCCATGGCCACATCTTCATAGCCTGACTCAGCCAGAGCCTTTACCACATCGACTCCGGTGATTCCGCGTTTCAGCACATCCTCTGCCGCCATCAGATCTGCCGTAACATCACGGTTCAGAGTATCTTTACTGCCGTGAGCATATGTAACTGCCTCCACCTGCTCATCAGAGATTGGGGACAGACCCAGCTGACGGAATACTGCCTGTACAGCCTTTCCGGCTTTTCTTCTTACCCGGATCACTTCTTCCTCAGTCACCGGGCGAAGACCGCCGTCCACCTGCATGTCTCTCTGCATAACATTGTAATCGTCAAAATCTTCTGCATCAAAGTTGGAACCGGCAAACATATTGTCATAGTTTGGCTCTGCAGCATAACCGGAGAATATAAAATCTGTTCCCGGGAAGAACTGCAGCATGGTCCTTGCGGTTCTTCTCATGTCGGAATTGGAGAAGCTCTGGTCATTGGAAGATGCACACTCCAGGCCGAGAAGTGCTGCCACGAGATTTTCACTCATAACCTCGCGGATGCCGGCCGGTACAGCGCCAGCCACACCGATACAGCTTACGGAACCATTCTGAATACCCTGGCTTCCTGCACCTTTTGTCACATACAGGCAACGGCACTCAAGATAAAGCATGGATTTTTTCTCACTGCTGCCCATCAGAACTTCAGAACCGGAACCGGAGG
>JAEDOC010000056.1 GCA_016302185.1 Clostridium sp.
TTCCTATCACAAGTCCATCCATGAATCCTTCTTGTTCCTTTCAATCCGGCCTTCTTACAGCAGGGTAAACAGTGCTGCCACTGCCGCGTCCTTTTTCACATACTCTTCCATCTTTTCCTTCAGAGCCGGCTCATTTTTCAGATCCTGAGAGAGGCTCATCTCATTCAGGCAGGCAAACCGGTTGCCCGGAGCTCTGGTTACAACCTCCCGGCAGGAAATACTTCCCTCTGCCACGATCTTCCGCTCGTCGTCCTGTTCCTCCAGAATCTGATATTCCATGATCTCCCCCTCGAAAAGAACCTTCTCCCGGATATAAATCCCCTTATAGACCGGCCGCATCTCTTCGTAGTGGAACTCTTCCTCCTCCGGCAGAATTCGAAGACGTAGATACGGCTTTACCTCTTTTCTTCCGTGATACTCAATCATCTCTTTATCCAGAATATCTCCCGGAATGATAATAAAACGGGCCAGATCTTTAAAATAAGCAAATATCATGCCGGCCTCGATCAGCACATCCACCACAGTCTGGCACAGCCGCCGCTGTTCCTCGGAAAGCTCCGGAAGCGTGGAATAATACTTTGTCAGTGCCAGAAGATAGATCTCCGGCACCTTGTCCTTCTCCACACTGTTATAAACCGCAGATTCCAGATAGGTAAATACCTTGTCCTCCGTCGGCTGTCCATCCAGAAAATACTGGGCGCTTTTTACGGTAAAGTAAGCACGTACCACATTTTCCCCGGTCTTTTTCCGCGAAGCATATAAATCAAACACCTTATCCAGGCGTTCTGTATTCCCTGTAAAAAGCATCTGGGCCACCAGACGTTCCTCCAGATCGTATGTCTCCACGTGCTCCCGGATACCCTGTATCAAAATTCGGTACATCTGATCGATGGTTCCATTATAATGCTCACACAGATAATCCAGAATCACACTGTCATTCTTCTCTTCCAGAAATACCTGATATGCTATATACAGAAGACGATCATCCTCATCAAACAGGTTCTTTAAAATCATACGGGTGCACAGCCGCAGAAGCCATTTTACAGAAACTCCCTCACAGCCGTAACGGCTCAGCATCTCGTATGCCTCATTATAATAATTCTGGCGAATCAGCGTCTCACAGACACCGTTTCTCTCTTCTCTGGACAATGTATCCTTCTCCAGGCAGAGCAGGTAAGCGATGCTGCCGTCCCGCGCTCCTTCTCCGGCACTGTCCGCCATCTGTTTATAATACCGCACAAGTGCCGAACGCACCCTGGTTCGAAACAGAGGATGCAGCACCAGCTTCTGATCCGCCCGCTCCAGAAGCGCCGCGTCATCCCCAGACAGATTCTCCCTGGAAAGAGCCTTCCGGCAGGCACCCACAAACAGCAGCGGATGACCCGGAGCCATCTCAAAGCAGCATGTCAAAAGCTCCTCTGTATTCTCCATCACGGCCTTTTTCTCATAAGGCAGATTCCAGTAACGATTTCCATAGGCATCCTGGAAGAAAATCACATCCCGATCAGAAAACAGCGGAACGAATGCCCTGCCTTCCCTAAGTGGATAGGCATCCTCTGTCATCAGTTCCTCATGACGTACCACCACATAACTCATCGAGGAATCCCGGCAGGCGATACAATAGGACTTCAGAATCTCCGGCAAAACCTTCGCCATCTGACCGTCAATCAGATCCAAATACAGCATCTTCTGATAAATCACCGCAAGACAGCTGTCAATCCGTCCTGCAAACATCTGCTCTACCGCAAACTGCTCCATCGCCCGCTCATAGCTCCTGTAGATGTCCGACGCCGGATCGGCATAAAGAAGCAGATTTCGATACAAAGCTGCCCTGCTTGCACTGTCCAGTTCCGTGGAATAGGAAAAATAGAGCAATACTTCTTTCGGGAGAAGCTTATCGTAATCTGCCGGCAGCGAATACAGGAAAAATTCATACAGCCGTGTCAGGCTGATCCCCGATCGGATCGCTTTCTCATACCAGGAAAAATACCGGCTGCCCCGCAGATTCCCTTTCATCAGCATGGTACAGACCGCCGTCAGAAGTTCCGCCTCCGGGTAACTCTCATACAACGTGATCAAAAGCTTCAAATACAATCCTTTAAATCCTCTGGAGGTATTCAGAACCTTTGCTGCCGCCATCGCCAGCTCTCTGGAAATCATTCCTTTCCTGGCGCCAAAATACAGCGCTTGAAGCTCAAACGCAGCCATATCTGTCAAATATTCCGGATTTTTCTCCAATACCCGGATACATTCCACATACAGGAAAGGACTGTGACAGCCCTCTTCATATTTTTTCTCCATGCTGACCAGAAGAGCTGCCGGATTTTCCCTCAGTTCTTCATTCAGGCGGAGCAAAAGCAGATAGAAAAATCCGTCAAAGAGCTCCTCCTCACCGGATGCATACTTCTCCAGCAGGCGAATCAGGGAATCCTTCTGTTCGCCGTCTCCACGCATCATCACCTGAAGATACTGATAGAAACAGTAGGATGCCTTATCCTCCATCCGACCGGAAAGCACCCGATCCCGAATCTCATCCAGAATCAGGCAGGCCTTCTCCTGCCGTTTGATCAAAACGTAAATCTCAGCCTGAAGAAGCTTCAGAAAGCCATGGTTCTCTGTCATCTTCATCTGATCCAGCTCCTTCTGCATCTGATTCAGGATCAGTCCCTCTTCATACATTCCGCTGGCGTACTGAAGGCGAAGCTCCAGATACTGATTCAGTTCTTCCCGGAACATGGCTCTTCTGCTGTCCCGCGGCGTCTCCCTTACCACCGCCTCCACCGGAATTCTCGTCTCACCTCTGGCTGTCTTTACCAGGATCGTTCCGAAATTCCGGCCGCTGTGAAGGCGCTCAGGCAAGATACAGAACGGAAGCTTTAAAACTCCGTCAGAAAAATCCTCCTGCGTAGCACTCTTCTTCGGCAAATGAATGAAATCTCCGTCCGCCGATACCTCCAGATACAGATATCCCCAGGTATCCGTGCGGATCACAATCTGATCCTCCACCCGTGCTGCCGGATTCTCATAATACTTTTTCTCTGCCTCGACCATCAGACGGGTTTCCTTCTTTACCCCCAATGCCACCAGAAATTCTTCCATAAAGTTCTGACGGCTGCCATGACCCTTCAAGCCGTCATACAATGCCCGTACATGAAGATCCTGCATAAAGGGAGCGTCAACAAAATCCGGGTATTCCAACAGGCGAAGCGCCGTATCCCTGTCACGCTCCGCTAATTGTAAGAAATCCTCTGCCGTATGAAGGCCTCCCAGAAGCTGTCCGGATCCCGATGACTCCATTCGGAACCGATAGGGAATCTCCTTCTCTCCACAGTTTGTCACCAGAAAAAAAGAGCCCTCTATCTCTTCTCCCGCTGTCAGAAAAGAGGTATCTACCTCGTAGGTCAAATGGTTTCTCAAACCTCCGAAGGTATTATTCTCTCCCGGAATCCGTACACGAAAATTAGAGGAATAGACAAACCCTTTTACATTCAGCCCGTTGCTGCTGGTGATGGAGAGCTCTCTGCGCACCACTGCATTCATCCTGACTGTTTCTTCTATGACCTCCGGCGACCAGCTCATCTGCGGAAGCTCCGCATCAATGATCCCCTTCGCCAGACGGTTAATCCGTTCTTTCATACCTACCACCCGCTGTCCATCTCAATTACTACTCATTCTATCATATTTCCGGAATATTTACACTACATAAATCGACTTTTTCCTTCAAAATTCCCGAAAAGGAGATGGATTCAGCTTGATTTCAGAATGCAAAATTGATATGATAAATAGAGTGTCGGCATTTTCCGGCAAGACGGATTTTTTATGTTCAGGAAAGGATAAAAGTCATGACGAACAGTGAAAAAGCATTAAAGCTTCATGAAGAATGGAACGGTAAACTGAATACCGTGTCCAAAGCAGCCGTTAAAACCAGAGAGGATCTGGCCATCGCCTATACCCCGGGAGTTGCAGAGCCCTGCAAGGTCATTGCACAGGATCCGGAGGCTGCTTATAAATATACTATCAAGGCCAATACCGTCGCCGTAGTTTCTGACGGAAGCGCTGTTTTGGGTCTCGGCAACATCGGACCGCTGGCAGCTATGCCGGTAATGGAGGGAAAAGCCGTTCTTTTTAAAGAATTCGGCGGCATCAATGCCTTCCCCATCTGTCTGGATACGCAGGATACAGAAGAGATTATTGAAACCGTTGTCCGCATCGCTCCGGCCTTCGGAGGCATCAACTTAGAGGACATCTCCGCCCCCCGCTGCTTTGAGATTGAGGAGCGATTAAAGAAACTGTTAAAGATCCCGGTATTCCACGATGATCAGCACGGCACCGCCATTGTTGTACTGGCCGGAATCATCAATGCTCTGAAGGTAACCGGAAAGAAGAAGGAGGACTGCCGTGTAGTAGTCAACGGTGCCGGAAGCGCAGGTATTGCCATTACCAAGCTGCTGTTAACCTATGGCTTTGCCCATGTAACCTTATGTGATAAAGTGGGTATGCTGTGCAAGGGTATGGAAGGCTTAAACTGGATGCAGGAAAAAATGGTGGAGGTTACCAATTTAGAGCATAAGACCGGAACTCTGGCCGATGCATTAAAAGGCGCAGACATTTTCGTCGGCGTGTCCGCACCGGGTATCGTTACCCCGGAGATGGTTTCTTCCATGAATAAGGATGCCATCCTCTTTGCCATGGCAAACCCGGTTCCGGAGATCATGCCGGATCTGGCCAAGGCCGCAGGTGCCAGGGTGGTGGGAACCGGCCGTTCCGACTTCCCGAATCAGGTCAATAACGTACTGATCTTCCCCGGAATCTTCAAGGGCGCCCTGGAAGGACGCGCAGAGGCTATCACCGAAGAGATGAAGCTGGTTGCCGCCGAAGCCATCGCCTCGCTGGTCGATGAGAGTGAATTAAACGATGAAAATATCCTTCCGGCTGCTTTCGATCCGCGGGTAGCAGATGCTGTCAGCCGCGCTGTCAAAGATCACATTAAGTAATCATTTTTCACGGAGGAGTACCCTCATGCTGTCTGAACCAATGACACTCTATAAGCTGATGAACCTCTATATGTTAAAGCAGGTGAATTTCCCACTGACCAACGCGCAGCTCTCCAATTTCTTTCTGGAGAGAGAATACACCACCTACTTTACGCTTCAGCAGGCACTGAATGAACTGCTGGAAGCAGGACTGATCAAGATGGAAACACTGCATAACAGCACCCGTTATGAAATCACCAAAGAAGGAGAAGAAACTCTGGATTTCTTCGGGAAGAAGATCTCTCCCGCCATCATTGAGGATATGGACGAATATTTGAAGGAAAACCGGTTCCGGATGCGCAATGAAGTAGGACTGGTATCCGATTTCTACAAGTCCACGAACCAGGATTACATCGTCCACTGTGAGGTTCGGGAAGGAAAAAATGTGCTGGTAAATCTGGATGTCTCCGTTCCCGACAAGGAACAGGCAGAGATCATGTGTAACCACTGGAAAGACAGAAGTCAGGAGATCTACGCCTACATCATGAAATCACTGATGACTGACAAGCCGGCGGAGAAAAAATAAAGGGGTACTTTCAACATGACAGAAAAATACGAACAGCTGAAGAAAAACCTGGCGAAGGATATCAAAAAGCTGAAGAAAAAGTATAAAATATTAAAAATCAAATATTTTCTGCTCTTTGTACTTCCCATCTTTCTCGTTGTTCTGGCATTTCAGACCGCAAAACAGCTGCTGTATATAAAAACAAGAGAGCTCTAAAACAGCTCTCTTGTTTTTATATACAGCTCTTTTGCAGCCTTTCCCGGATCTTGCGCCGCAAAAATCGCAGAAACCACGGCGGCTCCGGCGACTCCGCTTCCTTTTAATTCCGTTACATTGTCCCGGCTGATACCGCCGATAGCCACCACCGGAATCGTCACGGAACGGCAGATTTCCTCCAGGACCTCTCTTTCCAGCTTCTTCGCGTCCTTCTTGGTTCCTGTACCAAATACGGCGCCGACACCGATATAATCCGCACCTGCTGCCTCTGCTGCTTTCGCCTGCTCCACCGTTCTGGCCGTCATCCCCAGGATTCTGTCCGGACCAATCAGGGCACGGATGTCCCGCCCCTTGATATCCGACTGTCCCACATGGACGCCGTCCGCATGACATGCAAGGGCAATCTCCACGCTGTCATTTACCACAAACGGCACATGATAGTGCGCACAAAGCTCCTTCAACTGCTCTGCCTCTTTCTCAATGGCAACAGGATCCAGTTCCTTTTCTCTCAGCTGTAAAAAAGTAGCTCCGTTTTTCAGCACCTGCTCCACCACCTCCGGCAGAGTCTCCCCCGCCTTCAGCCACATCCGATCGGTGACCGCATATAATTGCATCGATTTGCGTATTTCATCCTTACTGAATTTCATCTTTCCCATCGCTCCTCTCTTCTTCCGCGATTCCGGAATAATAATAAACTCCTCCTAAAATCAACACTCCTCCCAAAATCTGCATCAGCGACGGCAATTCACGAAACAGAACAGCAGCCAGCAGCGCCGCCACCACCGGCTCACACAACTTCGATGCCGATACAAAGGCCGGAGAAAAATATTTCAGGCACCAGCTGAAGATGCTGTGCCCCAGCAGCGTAGAAAATATGGCAAGCAACAAACCTACCACGCTCACACAGATGCCATATGCAAACAGATGATAACCGGAACAGAAACACATCAATAACAGAACCAGCGCACAGGCACTGTATACGATATACGTGTATACCGTCGTTGAAACATCTGTACGTACCACTCGCCCAATCAGGGTATATGCAGCCACAGCAATGGCCGCCAGCAGTGCAAGAATATCTCCGTACAGATGAAAGCCACCGGAGGAAGAATCCGAATAAGCAATAACCATACTTCCCACCAGCGTCACGGCAATGGCCGCCAGCGCTCTGCCCGACATCCTTCCCTTCATAAAGAGACAGAATCCCAGAGAAACCCAGATCACCTCCGTACATACGATGGTGGTGGAGCTGGCCACTGAGGTATGATTTAAGGATTCAAACCAGAGTACAAAATGGATGGCCAGAAACAGACCGCTGCAGCTGCTTAACAGGACTTCTTTTTTCTTCATATGCAGCAGTTCACTCCGGATTTCCCGCTTTCCCACGACCACAGGAGTCATCAAAAGAACCGTCCACAAGAGGCGGTACGCAGCAGTCACGGCAGATGGTGCCGGAGAGTATTTTACCAGAATCGATGACAGGGAAATCCCAAGGATTCCTATCACAATCATGATCATCGGATGCTTTTCCATATACTTCATGTTCAATTACACCTTCATCTTTCATTATCACTTTCTCTTGGAGAAAACTCATACCGTTTCAGTTCACAGTTTTTGATTCCGAACGCAGCATATTCTTCATTCTCCATATCGTAAAAATAAGAGTGAACCACACGGGAAATGCCGTTGTGTGCCACCAGCAGATATGTTTTCCGATCGGCCTGTGCCTGCAGCTCATCCAGCAGATTATAAATCCGCTGCGCCAGATGAAGCATGGTTTCACCGCCCTCAAAATGATTGATAAAGTGCTTCTTCATCTCCCGAAACTCCGCTCCGTCCCTTGGCGTCGACTCAAACCGGCCGAAATTCTGTTCTGTCAGCCGTCTCTCCTCCCGCATTGGGATTCCGGTGATCTCCGAAATATGACGGGCCGTCTCTGCTGCCCGCACCAGAGGGGAATATAAAATTTCATCAATCGCCAGCCCCCGGCGCCTGATCTCCTCTCCCAGCTGTATCGCCTGCCGGTGTCCCAGCTCGGTAAGCTCGATATCCGTCGCGCCGCAAATCTTATTCTCCACATTCCAGACGGTCTGTCCATGTCTGGTAAAATAAATCTGTCCCATTACTACTCTCTGTCCTATCTTTCCTCTTTCTTTTCTTCTGCAATCTTTCTGGCAGTCCACTGATCCACCGCAGCCCGCAGCTCTTTCACATAAGGAGAAAACTGCATCTGTTCCTGGCCATAGGTAAACTGAAGCTCATACTCCAGAGGAAGCCAGGTGGAGAGATCCGATTCGTTATGCTGAATCAGGGCTTCCAGCTTATCCAGCGCCTTATACAGCTTCGCCTCCACGGTCTCCAGCGCTGCCATCTCCTCCAGAAGGCTCTGAAATTCCTCTTTCTGCGCCTGCGGGAAGGCTGCCACCCATTGATCGAGAATCTGTTCCTCCTCTTTCTCCTCGGAAGGCTTTTTCTCAAATGCAGGAATATCCCCCGTAAATGCCTCTCCCAGATCATGAATCAGGCACATCCGGATCACCCTGTCCATCTTCACCTGCCGGAATTCTTCTTCCCCGGACAGCAGCATCGCCATCAATGCCAGACGCCAGCTGTGCTCCGCCACACTTTCCTGACGTCCATTGGAGGTATAACAGTGTCTGGTATTACATTTTAATTTTTCCGCCACAGACAGAATCTTCAGTAATTCCTCTGCATTCATTTCCCTTCTCCTCGTACTTAAACTAAAATTTCAATCCGTAATTACACTGTTCCTATTCTACTATAAACTAACGACTCTGATCAACCGAGAAAATCACTTCAAATAAAAAATGTTCGCTTTCTACTGTAGACAGTCGATTTCGGGAGATGCTATAATTTGCCTGTGATCCGATTTTTGAAGAGGTTCCCTATAATAAAAGGAGGTTTCTCATGTCTTACGACGATTATATAAAAGCCCAGAAGGCCGGAAAAAAGGAGTACCAGCACCATCTGCTTCAGGGGACTTATCCCTATCTTCAATCCCTGGAAGAAAGCATTTCACACATTGATATTATCTCCGAAGTCAGTCTTGGACTTCAGCAGATTCCATCGGAGCTGATTGCCGGTACCAGAACTGCCGGAAGGAGAACCGCTTTTGCCCCCAATTTTATGCCCCTTCTGGATCCCCAATCGGAATTTGCAGGCAAGTGGATCCATCTGTGTCAGTCCCATCTGGAGGAAGGTATCCGGGAGCCGGTGACAGCCTGTGAATTGCCTGCATGGTTCCCGGCTCCTTCCGCTTTTCTGCTGCCTCCCAGCCGAAGCTTCCCCGGTGCAGATACCGGGAATCCGCCGCCTTTGCAAGAGCTTCCTCATCCTGATTGTCCAGTGCCATTTCCACGCCGCAAAGCAAAGCCGTTGTTCCGCACAGTCTGGCGTCTCCCGAAGACGGATCGTCATTATACAGCTCTCCTCTTGCAAAGGAGCCGGGATAGAGTCCTGTAAAGAAATCATTTAAAAACCGTTTATGCGGTGTCTCTTCCATATTCTGGCACCGAAGTCTCGGATAGTCAAGTCCCCAGCCGATATCATCGTGACAGCGCAGATAATTCAGGAACACATACTCCCTGGGAAGGCGGCTGACTACATCCATCTGCTGCTTTAAGAGAGAAACATCCTTTGAGGCCACCGTATGCCAGGTGGTGGCCATGGTTGTTACATTGTAAAGCATATGGCATTCCGGCTTTTCCACCGTTCCAAAATAGGGAACCACCCGGGACGGCTCCATTACCACCTCGCCCAGCAGAAGGACACTGGGGCACACGATCTCACAGATCATCCTCATCATCCGGACAATATTATGTACCTGGGGAAGATTCCGACAGGAGGTTCCCAACTCCTTCCAGATATAAGGAACCGCATCTATCCGGATAATATCCACCCCGTGATTGGTCAGGTTCAGAAGGTAATCCACCATTGTATTGAAAAATCTGTTCCTGGATCTTTTGATTCAATCCTCCGCCAATCACCGGGAACTGGCAGAAGGCAGACTGAAGGATTTCTATATCCGGGAGGCGATTACCTTTATCGAGCAAAACTATCCTCATCCCATTACCGTAGAGGATATCGCAACCTTTTGTAACTTAAACAGAAGCTACTTAGGAAAAATCTTCCGGGACTCCATGAACCAGACTCTGCAGCAATTCCTGATTTACTATCGTATGAACCGGGCGACTGAGCTTTTGAAATTTACAGAAATGTCTGTCAACGAGGTTGGCAGGCTGGTGGGTTATCCCAACCAGCTGCACTTTTCCAGAGCATTTAAGAATGTATTCGGTATCTCCCCCAATAACTGGAGAAAAGAAAATAAGCTGGTGCAGATTTCTAATAAATAATGCAAAGGGCACTTGAAAAGCTCAAGTGCCCGGTGTATAATCAAGTTAGAAAGAGACTCAGATACAGCATCTGATGCCCTCTGTCGAGACTAATTTATAAAAAATAGCATCCAAACTTTGGGCAGAAGCGGATGCTGTTTTTTATTGTGCCTGTTGTCTATGTATGACAATGCCGAAAAAATCACAAGCAATAACGTCAACACTTCCATCATGCTCATGGGCATCACCCTCTTTCGTAATAATCAGAGGGCACACAATACTTGCATCCTACTCTTTCTTCCTTGATACAACTACTATTCTACCATATCCAATTTTGGGGTTCAATCATTTATATTGTTTTTCGTAAGGAATATACATTATACTTCCATCATCTTCTCAATATACTCCCAGATCTCCTCCCGGCCCTGCTTACTCTCCGCAGAGAAAGGAATTAACGTAATTTCATTTCCTACCCCCAGGCCGGTGCGCAGAAGCTTTAACTGTTTCTGCAGCTGACTTCTCTTGATCTTATCCGCCTTGGTGGCGATCAGCACCGGCTGAAAGCCCTGGGATACAATCCAGTCGTACATCAGCTTGTCATTGTCCGACGGCTCATGGCGGATGTCAATGAGCAGGAACACACATTTTAACATCCGGGACTTATGAAGGTAGTTTTCAATCATCTTCCCCCATTTAGCCTTTACTTCCTCATTGGCTCTGGCATAGCCATAGCCGGGAAGATCCACGTAATAAAATTCATTGTTGATATGATAAAAATTGATGGTCTGGGTCTTTCCCGGCTGCGCTGAGGTTCTGGCATAGGCCTTCCGGTTCATCAGCGCATTGATCAGGGAAGATTTTCCCACGTTGGATTTGCCGGCAAAGGCAAATTCCGGCTGGGTGTTGTCCGGCAGCTTGCTGGTAATGCCGCAGACCGTCTCCAGATTTACATCACGTATAATCATGCTACTCCTCCTTAGCGAAGGCCTCTTTTACCACCTCCGCCATCTCACTTACATATACAATTTCCATTCCTTTTGTAATCTCCCTGGAAAGCTCCTCCACATCCGGCCGGTTCTTTGCCGGAACCAGCACCTTCTCAATATGAGCCATCTTCGCGGCCAGAAGCTTTTCCTTTAAACCGCCGATCATCAGCACATGCCCCCGCAGAGTCACCTCGCCGGTCATGGCTACCTTGGCACGAACCGGACGATTCGTTACCGCTGACAACATGGCAGTTGCCATGGTGATTCCTGCCGACGGGCCATCTTTCGGCACTGCTCCCTCCGGGATGTGGATATGGATATCATGCTTCTCGAAATACTCCTCTTCCACCCCGTAGTCTTTGGATACCACGGAACGAACGTAGGTCAGTGCCGTCTGTGCGGACTCCTTCATCACATCGCCGAGATTACCCGTCATCTGTAAATTGCCCTTGCCCGGCATCACATTGACCTCGATCTGCAAGGTATCGCCGCCCACACTGGTCCAGGCTAAGCCCCGGACGATGCCCACCTGATCCTGTTCATTGGCATCCTCATAGAGCACCTTTTCCCGCCCCAGATACTTATCCAGATTCTTTTCTGTAATCCGGATCGAGGTTTTCTGGCGTTCCAGAAGCTCTCTGGCCGATTTCCGGCAGATATCACCAACCCGCCGCTCCAGGTTTCTGACACCGGCTTCTCTGGTATAGTTGTGAATCATTTTTTCCAGTGCCGGCCCTGTAATAGTCAGCTGTTCCTTCGCCAGGCCATGCTTCTCCATCTGCTTCGGAATCAGGTAATTCTTTCCGATGTGGAATTTCTCATTTTCTGTATAGCTGTTAACTTCAATAATCTCCATACGATCCAGCAGCGGACCCGGAATGGTCTGAGTGGTGTTGGCTGTAGCGATAAACAACACCTCGGACAGATTGATGGGAAGCTCTATGTAGTGATCCCGGAACCGGACATTCTGCTCACTGTCCAGAACCTCCAGAAGCGCAGAAGAGGTATCCCCCTTGTAATCACTGCTGACCTTGTCAATCTCATCCAGAAGCATCAGCGGATT
>JAEDOC010000057.1 GCA_016302185.1 Clostridium sp.
GCATTTTATCTCCAGCTGCGTGTCCCCTCGTGTTGTTCATCTCGTGGAGTCCATTAACATCTATATAAACGCAAGATAACGCCTGATTGCATATTGAAGAATACCATTCTGATCGGTCTGTCAGTAAAGAGTAGCGGAACTGTAAGCAGTAATGCAACGAAAGTGACCGTCTGTTCATCCAGATATTTTTCCTTTCATGTGTTTATCCATCTGCCAACTGGTTTCTGGAAAAGCGACGTACTTTTGTCAGCAATACTACCGTTTCCACATGCCCACTCATCGGAAACATGTCACAGCACCGCACCCGCTTCACCTCGTACCCTCGCTCCCCTAAATATTTCACATCCCGGGCCAGGGTGGAGGAATCGCAGCTGACATAGACCACCCGCTTCGGCGACATCTTCACGATAGTGTCCAGGCAGACGGGATCGCAGCCCTTTCTGGGCGGATCGACCACGATGACATCTGCATAGATCTGATGCGCTTCATACTGCTGCGGCAGCACCTCCTCAGCCTTTCCAACGAAAAACCGGGCATTTTCAATGCCATTTAACTGCGCATTCCGACGAGCGTCCTCGATGGCCGGAGGCACAATCTCCACGCCGTATACCTGCTTCGCCTTCTGCGCCAGAAACAAGGAGATGGTTCCGATCCCGCAGTAAAGATCCCAGACCGTCTCACCTCCGGTTAATCCGGCATATTCTAACGCCGTCTCATAGATACGTCTGGTCTGCACCGGATTCACCTGATAGAATGATAAGGGAGAAATCTGATATTTCACGTTTCCAATATAGTCCGTGATATAACCGGGGCCGTAAAGATTGACTACCTCGTTGCCCATAATCACATTGGTTTTTTCTGTATTAATGTTGCAGGAGATGCTGGTCATGCCAGGAATCTCCTTTAATACCTCCACAAATCGTTCCGCCGCCGGGAGTTTTTTTTGATTAATAACCAGACATACCATCAGCTCACCGGTGACAAAGCCCTTGCGAATCAGCGCATGGCGCAGAGTTCCCGTATGGGTTTCTTCATCATAGGGAGCGATGCCCTTCTCTTCCATCACCGCTTTGATTTTCTCCAGAATCAACCGGTTTTCCTCCACTCCCAGAAGGCAGTCCTCACTCTCAATGATACAGTGAGTGCGGCCCGCATAAAATCCGGCAATGATACGGCCATCCTTATCCCGGCCAAAGGGAAACTGGGCCTTATTCCGGTAACGCCAGGGATTCTCCATTCCCAGAATGGGCTCCATCGGCACCTCCGAAAGTCCCCCGATCCGTTTTAAATGATTGAGTACCTTTCGCTCCTTGAAACGAAGCTGTTCAGCGTAATTCAGCATCTGCAGCTGACATCCGCCGCAGCGGCGGGCAGAGGGACATCTTGCCTCCACCCGGCTCTGGGACGGCTCCAGAATCCGGACCAGTCTGGCAAAGCCATAGTTTTTCTTCATCTTCATGGCCCCCGCTTCAATCCGGTCACCAATGACCGCATCCTTGACAAACCAGATATAACCATCCAGACGACCGATACCGGATCCATCCTCACTCATATCCTCAATCACAAGTTCAAATACATCATTCTTTTTCATAGTCTCTCCCTGTTTTTCCACGCAGTTTCTTTTCTTGCCTTTCCGGCTGTCAGTTACAGATATTTTGCCCGCTCTCCGCCAATGTACTTTAACCTTGTTCTCGCGCAGGTCACATGAGCGGTACCAATCTCCCGCACGGAGGTCCGCACCGGAACCGCTACCGGCCGTAAATGCATGCCAATAAAGGTATCACCAATGTCTATTCCCGCATGGGCCTGGATACGCTCCACCGCCACCGGATGAGCCATTCCAGCATAAGCAGCCGTGGCAAAGGAACCGCCGGCCTTCAGCTGCGGAACCACATTGACCATCTCCAGGCCGTACCGGAGGGCAGTCTCCTCCTCCACAATCAGTGCCCGGTTCAAATGCTCGCAGCACTGGGCCGCCAGATAGATTCCACGCGGCTTCAATTCCGCCATGATTGCTTCATACACCGCCTGCCCAATCTCCGCACTGGAATAGGAGCCAATCCGATGGGATGCAATCTCGCTGGAGGAGCAGCCCACCACCAGAATCTGTCCCTGCTTTATATTTGACGCTTCTAAAAGCTCCCATACCACCCGGCGAACCTCGTCCTGAATCTGCCGTAACTGCTCTCCCGATTCCTTTTCCTCGGAGATTCCCTTTCCCACCGTCTGCACCTTGTTCTCCATTTTTCCTATCCTCTCTCTGATTCCTGATTCCCCTCTATACAAAAGCAGGCGCAGCAAATTTACCATAAATCATTTTGCCGCACCTTCTTTTATCTTCTGTCTTTCCTACGTTATCATCCTGCCAATTGCTTCGAATTCTTATTCTTCCCGTTCCATCGCATAAAACATCTGAATCCGATCCAGTCTGGCCGTCATGCCTGCCAGCAGAAGATCCGCTGCTGCAAACGCCGCCATCGCCTCCACAACCACAACCGCACGGGGAACAATAATCGGATCGTGACGTCCTTTTATGCTGATCTCGATTTCCTCTCCGTCCCGATTCACGGTCTGCTGCGGTGCCGCAATCGACGGAGTTGGCTTGAAGGCTGCACGAAAGATTACCTCACTTCCGTCACTGATGCCGCCCAGAATTCCTCCCGCATGGTTTGTCTTTTTGGTAATCTGCCCGTCTTCACAGCAAAAAGCATCATTGTTCTCCGATCCACTCATACGAGCGGCTTCAAATCCTGCCCCGATCTCAAAGCCCTTCACCGCTCCGATGGAGCAGATTGCCTTCGCCAGACTGGCACTGAGCTTCTCAAATACCGGATCCCCGATGCCGGCAGGCAGACCGCTGATACGGCATTCCACAATACCGCCCACCGAATCCTTCTGCGCCATCATCTGTTCCAGATATGCTTCTGCTTCCACTGCCGCTTCGGCATCCGGCATGCAGAGTTTATTCTTCTCACATTCCGCCAGATCAAACCGTTCCGGGCTGACTGTTACCGGCCCGATCGCCTGACTGTAGGCCTGTACCTTTACTCCCAGGGATTCCAGAAGCTTGCAGGCCACCGCACCGGCAGCTACCCGGCCGATGGTCTCCCGCCCGGAAGAACGGCCGCCTCCCCGGTAATCGCGAAATCCATACTTCTCATCAAAGGTATAGTCCGCATGACCGGGACGATAATAACCGGCAATCTCACTGTAATCCTTTGAATGCTGATCCTGATTTCGCACCAGCATGGAAATTGGCGTTCCTGTTGTCTTTCCTTCAAACACGCCAGAGAGAATCTCTACCGTATCACTCTCACTGCGCTTCGTCGTAAAACGGCTCTGCCCCGGCTTTCTCCGATCCAGATACCGCTGAATATCCTCTTCTGTCAACGGAAGACCAGCCGGACAGCCATCCACCACCACACCGACACCTGCTCCGTGAGATTCTCCCCAGGTGGTCATCGTCAGGATTCTTCCATATGTCGAACCTGCCATAACTGTCTGTTACTCCTTCCCCTGCTTTCCTGCCTTCGGCATCTTCGTGATCACGCAGCAGTTCGGCTCATTGACCGGAATACTTCTGTGGCACATTACCAGAAGTCCCTTCTCATAATCCACCTCAAAGAATGAAATATCATTCGTTCCATGGTTAATGGAGGCCAGATGCTTCCGATCCGGGAAGATGGCGATATCCTTGGGATAATCCCCACTGATAGGCAGGCAGCAGATCAGTGTCAGGAGTCCCGTATCCTCATCTCTGGAATAAACACTGACAGAATTATCTCCCGCATTGCTGCAATATAAATATTTCTCATCCTCCGACATCCGGATGGCGCAGGCCGCAGTCAACTGGCTTAAACGCTGCGGTGCCGTGGAGGTAATTGTCTGAATCTTCTCGATCTTCGGCGCACGGAAGCCTTCCTCATACTCATAAGTAAAGACATCAATCACATTCTTTACCTCGTACATCAGGTAGAGGAACCGGCCGTCCTTACTGAAGATAAAATGTCTCGGCGCAGATTCCAGCTCGCAGCGAATGGCATCCACCACGGTCATTGTTCCCTTTACCTCATCAAAACGGTAAATCTTTACCTGATCAATTCCTAAGTCCGCTACCATGACGAAATTGCCGTCCGGTGTTCTTCTGCCGCAGCTGACATGGGGACGGAAGGTACGTTCCGCTACGCTTCCCAGGCCTTTATGGTATACACCGTCGGTAATCTCACCTACGGTTCCGTCCGGATTCAGCCGAAGCACGGTCTCTTTGCCGTCATGATAGCCGGACACAAAGATAAACTTATCCTCTGCATCAGTCGAAATATGACAGCCGCGCATTCCTTTGATATTCTTGCTGTTCAAACGGGCCAGCGCACCGTTCTCCAGAATCCGGAACGATACAATTCCCTCATCCGCGATGGAATACAGTGTTCTTCCGTCACTGGAAACTGTTAAATAAGAAGAATTGTCTACCTCCTCCTCACAGCGGTACTTAAAGCTTCCATCCTTTACGTCCACATCATATACGGTAATTCCCTTTGCCTTTCCGTTATAGGAATAGGAACCCACATATGCCATATATCTATCCTGCATGATCCGTCTCCTCCTTGATTTCCTTTGCCATAAATTCGCTTTTTCCACTTTTGACGAAACTTTAACAACATTATCTTCTTTTTTTTCCTCCTTGTCAATGACTCCGGGCCCGGTTCTTTGCTGTTTTGACATTTTTTTCTCATTCTGTTTTCTTTCTATTGACAGGAGGGTACATTACTGTATAATGGAACTTGCCTGAAGTTTAGAAATAATAAACTTCAAAATTAACGTTACGAAACAATTCAGGAAAAAGGAGGTGCTCCCGTGAGTATCGGAGGCAGACTGAAGGAGCTGCGGGTTTTAAAGGGACTTACGCAGGAAGAACTGGCCGATCGCGCAGAGCTTTCCAAAGGTTTTATCTCCCAGGTGGAACGGGATCTTACCTCCCCATCCATCGCCACTCTCATTGATATCCTGCAGTGTCTGGGGACCACCATCGGCGAATTTTTCACCGAGGCGACGGAAGAACAGATTGTCTTTGGAAAAAATGATTATTTTATCAAACAGGATAAAGAGCTTTTGAATGAAATCCAGTGGATCATTCCCAATGCTCAGAAAAACACTATGGAGCCCATCCGTCTGACGCTGGAGGCAGGCGGTTCCACCTATCCGGACACACCGCATGAGGGTGAAGAGTTCGGCTATGTCCTGCAGGGCACTGTCTCTATTCATCTTGGCAGCCGCACCTACAAGGCAAAAAAAGGAGAATCCTTTTATTACACCAGTGACAAAACCCATTACTTATCCAGCCGGACCGGAGCTACTGTCCTTTGGGTCAGCTCCCCGCCCAGCTTCTGATAGGCACCTTTTATTCTACAATTCGGAGGAACACTATGAGCCAGCCATTAATTGATTTAGTTCACATCAGCAAACGTTTTGACGACACCCTTGTTCTGGATGATCTCTGCCTGTCCGTGAAGGAGAATTCCTTTGTGACCCTGCTGGGTCCCAGCGGCTGCGGCAAGACCACCACACTCCGGATTATCGGCGGTTTTGAAACACCGGATCAGGGAAATGTAATCTTTGCAGGCAATGATATTACCAAGCTTCCGCCCAACAAGAGGCAGTTAAATACCGTTTTCCAGAAGTATGCGCTGTTTCCCCATATGAGCATCGCAGACAATATCGCCTTTGGCTTAAAAATCAAGAATAAACCCAAGGCCTATATTGATGACAAGATTAAATACGCTTTAAAACTTGTTAACCTGGACGGCTTCGAGGACCGCTCCATCGATTCCTTAAGCGGCGGCCAGCAGCAGCGTATCGCCATCGCCCGCGCCATTGTCAACGAGCCGAAGGTTCTCCTTCTGGATGAGCCGCTGGGCGCTCTGGATCTGAAGCTTCGTCAGGACATGCAGTACGAATTGATCCGTCTGAAAAATGAGCTGGGCATTACCTTTATCTATGTAACTCATGACCAGGAAGAGGCGCTGACCATGTCCGATACCATCGTTGTCATGAATCAGGGCTATATCCAGCAGATGGGCTCTCCGGAACAGATTTACAATGAGCCCGAGAACGCCTTTGTTGCCGATTTCATCGGAGAGAGCAACATCGTGGACGGCATCATGCTGCAGGATGAGCTGGTAGAGATCTTCGGCGCCCGTTTTGCCTGCGTGGATAAAGGCTTTCGCAGGAACCAGCCGGTGGACGTAGTGATCCGCCCGGAGGACATCGACTTAGTCAAACCGGAGGACGGCACCCTGCAGGGCGTTGTGACCCATTTAATCTTCAAGGGCGTTCACTATGAGATGGAGGTGACCACACCGGACGGCTTTGAGTGGCTGGTTCACAGCACTGACATGTTCCCGGTAGGCGAGAAGGTGGGCATCCATGTGGAGCCCTTCGACATCCAGATCATGAACAAACCGGAATCCGAAGATGAGGAGGCCATCGGTGTTGAAGAGATCTGATTTTTCTAACGAATGTGAAAAAGGAGGCAGAAGAACGCATGAAATCTGATAAAAAAAGCTTTCTGGCCGGCCCCTATATTCTGTGGATGATTGGTTTTACTATCATTCCGCTGCTTCTGATCGTCTATTACGGTCTCACCGATAAAAGCGGTGCCTTCACTCTGGCCAATGTAACTGCCATTTCCACGCCGGAGCACTTAAAAGCGCTGGGGCTGTCCCTGATACTCTCCCTGGCCAGCACGATAATCTGTCTGGTTCTGTCCTATCCGCTGGCCATGGTTCTGCGGAAAAAGGGCATCGGGCGCAGCAGCTTCATGGTATTTATCTTCATTCTTCCCATGTGGATGAATTTTCTGCTGCGTACCCTGGCATGGCAGACGCTGCTGGAGAAAAACGGTGTCATCAACGGCATCCTGAATCTCCTTCATCTGCCGAACATTGCCATTATCAACACTCCCTGGGCTATCATTCTGGGTATGGTTTACAATTTCCTGCCTTTTATGATTCTCCCGATTTACAATTCACTGGTTAAAATTGATGACAATACCATCAATGCCGCCAAGGATCTGGGTGCCAATGAATTCCAGACTCTGATTCATATCTGGATTCCCTTAAGCCTTCCCGGCATCGTCAGCGGAATTACCATGGTATTTGTTCCGGCACTGACCACCTTCGTCATCTCCAACTTACTGGGCGGAAGCAAAATCCTGCTGATCGGCAACGTTATCGAGCAGGAATTCACCAAAGGAAGCAACTGGAACTTAGGTTCCGGCCTTTCTCTGGTTCTGATGGTCTTTATTCTTCTCAGCATGGCACTGCTGGCAAAATACGATAAAGAAGGGGAGGGAACCGCATTCTGATGAAACGCTACAGCTTACGACAGTTTTTCCAGGATTTTTATCTGGCGTTAATCCTGATCTTTTTATACGCCCCCATCGTTACTATGATGGTTCTTTCCTTTAATAATACCAAGTCCAGAACTCTCTGGGGCGGTTTCACCACCCGCTGGTATTCGGAAATGTTTGAAAGCCAGGCTATCATGGCCGCGCTTTACAACACGCTGCTCATCGCCTTCATCTCCGCTCTGGTGGCCACCATCATCGGCACTGTAGCGGCCATCGGCATCAGCAGTATGAAAAAAGTGCCGCGCACCATTGTGATGGGTATCAACAATATCCCGATGCTGAACTCGGATATCGTAACCGGCATCTCACTGATGCTGGCTTTTATCGCCTTCGGCATCTCACTGGGCTTTAAGACCATCCTGATCGCCCACATCAGCTTTAATATTCCTTACGTGATCCTAAGTGTCATGCCGAAATTAAAGCAGACCAGCCGCAATACCTACGAGGCGGCGCTGGATCTGGGTGCCAGCCCCCTGCAGGCCTTCTTCAAGGTGGTGTTCCCGGATATCCTGCCCGGTGTCCTCTCCGGCTTCCTCATGGCCTTTACCATGTCGCTGGACGATTTCATCATCACTCATTTTACCAAGGGCGCGGGTATCAATACCCTGTCTACCCTGATTTACAGTGAGGTGCGCCGCGGCATCAAGCCGTCCATGTATGCCCTCTCCACGCTGATTTTCGCCACCGTTCTGATCCTGCTGCTAATTACCAATTTCTCCCCGGAAGCTTCCGGAAGCTCTGCAGCTTCAAAAAACGGTGTGACAACTGCGGAGGAGACCGCCAAAGCCCGTCAGCGCAGAAAGAAAATTGAACAGCGTAAAAAGACGGTGCTGGCTGCCGCAACCGCTCTGGTTCTGGCCATCGTCGGCCTCTCCACCTATGAGCGCTATTCTGCTACCCATTCCAAGGAGCTCTACGTCTACAACTGGGGCGAATACATTGATGAGACAGTCGTAGAGCAATTTGAAGAAGAAACCGGAATCAAGGTAACCTACGATCAGTTTGAGACCAACGAAGAGATGTATCCCATCATCGAGGCCGGCGCAGTCAACTATGATGTGGTCTGTCCTTCCGACTATATGATTCAGAAGATGGTAGAAAACGATCTTCTGGCAGAAATCAATTTTGACAACATTCCGAACATTGAAAACATCGATCCCAAATATATGGAAATGTCCCGGGAATTTGACCCGGAAAACAAGTATTCTGTTCCCTATACCTGGGGCACCGTAGGAATTCTCTACAACACCAGGCTGATTGAAGAAAAAGGACTTCCCGTTCCTACCCGGTGGTCCGATCTCTGGAACCCGGCTTATAAAGGTGAGATCCTGATGCAGGATTCCGTCCGTGATGCTTTCATGGTGGCTCTGAAATCTCTGGGCTACTCCATGAACACAGAAAATATTGCCGAGCTTCAGGAAGCCAGGCAGCTGCTGATTGATCAGAAGCCGCTGGTACAGGCCTATGTCATCGATCAGGTTCGTGACAAGATGATCGGAGGCGAAGCTGCCATCGGCGTCATCTACTCCGGTGAGATGCTTTACATTCAGGAAGAAGTAGCCAGTCAGAATCTGGACTATACCCTGGAATATGTGATTCCGGAAGAAGGCACCAACCTGTGGCTGGATTCCTGGGTCATCCCGGCCAACGCAAAAAACAAAGAAAATGCTGAAAAATGGATTGACTTCCTCTGCCGTCCGGATATTGCACTGAAGAACTTTGAATATATCACTTATGCCACACCAAACAAGGCGGCAAAAGAGCTTCTGGACGAAGACCTCCAGAACAACAAGGCCGTCTTCCCGGACTTCGAAAGTCTGGAGAACTGCGAGGTCTTCCGCTATCTGGGAGACGAGGCAGACGGTGTGTACAACAGCCTGTGGAAAGAGGTAAAATCCCAGTAAGAAAGGAAGCTGTAACCTATGAAAATTGCTGTTCCCTATGATAACGGCCAGGTGGTTCCCCACCTGGCCTCTGCCAAAGAATTTAAAATCTATGATGTGTTGGATGACGAGATTCTCTCCGAGGAAATCTTCCCCATTGGGGAAAACAGTCTGGAAAATATCCTGACCGGCCAGAATGTCCGCGTTCTGATCTGCGGTCTCCTTCCGGTCTCCGCAATGATTGCCCTTCAGAAATCCGGCATCCAGATTCTGGGCGGTGCCTCCGGCGCAGCAGATGACCGGGTAGGTGATTTTCTCACCGGAACCTTACACTTCGACCGCGGCGGAAGCTGTGCTTCCTGCGCCGGCTCCTGCAGCCTGGAACAGAGTGCCTGCGGCTGCGATGCCGGAAACGAACCGGAATGTGACGGCAATATCAGTGCCTGCGGTCATGCCTGCTTCTAAAATACCCCTGTAGCAAAAGGGAAGGTAAACGCATCACAAGATGCATTTACCTTCCCTTTTCTGTTTTCTTAAACCACCGTATGTTCCAGCCATTTCCGGCTCATAAAGCGCCAGGTAAAAATCACAGCCCGGAGTCCCCAGTCCGCAAACATCCCAATCCAGACGCCCATCGGTCCGAACCCCAATACCCGGCAAAGATACAGACTTAAGGTAACCCGGAACGCCCACATAAGAACTGCAGAGGTAAGCATGGAAAACCGAACATCCCCTGCTGCACGCATTCCATACGCCGGGATAAATGCCGGTGTCCAGAAGATCGGCTTCATTACTGAAATCCAGCCCACGATATGGATACAGAGAGCCGCACTCTCCGGTTCCATGCCGGCCAGCACAGTAATCGGCCTTAAACACAGATATACCACCGCACAACTGATACAGATCACGATTTCCGACCAGAGTGTCAGCTTCTTCATATAATAAACAGCTTCTTCCGGCTTTCCGGCGCCGATACACTGTCCCACCACGGTCATCATGCCGATTCCGATTCCCACAGCAGCAATACAGTTTAAATTCTCCATGATATTGGACATTGCCTGCGCAGCGATTGCCGCCGTACCCATGGCAGAAACCGTAGACTGAATCGCCAGTTTACCAAACTGGAACATGGCATTCTCCACTCCGCTGGGGATTCCCACCGACAGAATGGCGCGGATCCGACGTCCATTGGGACGAATTGAAAAATAATTGCGAATCACCATCATCTGGTTTTTTTGTCTTAAAAAAGCAAAAATCAGGACGGCAGAAAACATGCGGGAGCCCAGCGTCGCCAACGCCGCTCCGGTTATTCCCAGTCGGACTCCCCAGATCAGGAATGCGTTGCCCAGGATATTCAGTCCATTGGAAATCAGGGCAATATTCATCGGAAGTCTGGTATTGCCCTGTGCCCGGTATATCGCGGAGCCTGCATTGGAGAGGGCAATAAAAGGGAAAGACAATGCCGTATAGAAGAAATAGATGCCTGCCGCATCCATAACAGACTGCTCCACGCGTCCGAAGACTGCGTGGAGCAGAGGAAACCGCCAGAGAAGGCAGACAGCAGATACCGCAGAAGAAATCGCAGCAACTACAAACACCAGCTGTCTGGCCGACTCATTTGCATTTTTCACATTTTTCTGTCCGATATACTGGGAACAAACGATGGTTCCTCCGGCAGCCAGTGCGTTGAACGCCTGGATTACCAGAATATTAATGGAGTCCACCAGAGACACGGCAGAGATTGCTTCCGGCCCCACATTGCTGACCATCATACTGTCTGCCATTCCCATCAGGGAATTTAAAATCTGTTCCACAATCAGCGGCATCAGAAGCCGAATCAGCGCACGATTACTGAACATTGGCTTCCTTACCGAATAATTTACGAACACCCTGAAGTGCCACAATCACACCTAATACCAGAAGCAGAACGGCGAAAATCAGCTGCAGAGTATTTCCAAGGCTTAAACCGGTGCTCATAAATGCGCTGCTCAAAGCACAGATCTTCATGGTCAGAGCAGTAAAGGTAACTGCCATCATGAAGAACATCGGAACCCAGAGCATTACGCCCTGACGTTTGGTCTTCTTTAAGAATACGGCACAGGCAACCAGAGCCAGTACAGAAAGCAGCTGGTTCGCAGAACCGAACAGCGGCCAGATCTCTGCGTATCCAACCTTGGCAAGAAGGTAAGCCAGCACCAGAGTAATAATCGTAGAGAAATATTTGCTGGTCATCAGCTTGGTGAAAGCACTCGGCTCCTTATCTTCATCCTCCTGGAAGAACTCCTGGAAGGACAGACGTCCGACACGGGCAACAGAGTCCAGAGAGGTCAGAGCGAATGCAGAGACTGCCAGGTTAATTAAGGTAAATACCAGCTGATACGGAAGACCTGCTGCAGTCAGGAAGTTTGCAATTGCACCTGCAAAGATCTGCGGCTGTGTGGTCAGACCAGCTGCCGCCGCCTCGCCTTCCGCGAAGGAAGCAACCGCAATCAGGGCGATCACTGCCAGCATACTCTCCATCAGCATCGCACCGAAGGATACCGGAAGCATGTTTCTCTCATTCTTAATCTGTTTGGATGCGGTACCGGAGGAAACCAGTGAATGGAAACCGGAAACTGCACCACAGGCAATGGTTACAAATAAGATCGGGAATAAGTACTGTCCATTTACGGTAAATCCGTTAAACGCATTTAAGTTGCAGGACGGATTGGAGATAAATACACCAATAACAGCAGCTGCGATCATGAAGATCAGCAGGTAGCTGTTTAAGTAGTCACGAGGCTGAAGAAGAGCCCAT
>JAEDOC010000199.1 GCA_016302185.1 Clostridium sp.
GAATCATAACGTGGTGTGCTACGGTTATGCCATCTCCATCCCGAGAAAGGGACGGTTTGATGTGGAACGGGCCAGAGCACAGGAGATACCGCAGAGATACTGGAACCGTCTGCAGAAGGGAGAGACCATTGAGGATGGGGAACGGGTACTGACACCGGAGATGGTGCTGGGACCGGATCGCCGCGGAATAAAGGTAACCTATTGTACGGATACTCGTCCGGTGCCGGTGATTGCCGAATATGCGAAGGATGCGGATCTTTTCATCTGTGAAGGCATGTACGGTGAGGAAGGCAAGGAAGGAAAGGCCAGAGAGTACAAACACATGACCTTTTATGAGGCAGCGGGCCTGGCGAAGGAGGCGCAGCCAAAGGAGATGTGGCTGACTCATTACAGCCCCTCTCTGATCCGTCCGGAGGAATATATGGACAAGGTGCGGGAGATTTTTCCCGGTGCCAGAGCGGCCAGAGACGGATGGACAGCGGAACTTGGCTTTGAGGAAAACTAGACGGTAAAACCGGAGGATTTGAATCATGAAACTTCATACAACAGACGAAGATGTTTATATTCTTGCGATTGAGAGCTCCTGCGATGAGACAGCGGCTTCCGTGGTAAAAAACGGCCGCCAGGTGCTCTCCAATGTGATCTCCTCCCAGATTGATCTGCATACGCTGTTCGGCGGCGTGGTGCCGGAGATTGCATCCCGAAAGCATATTGAAAAGATCAATCAGGTGATTGAAAGTGCGCTGAGTGAAGCCGGTATGACTCTGGAGGAGATTACAGCCATTGCGGTAACCTACGGACCCGGTCTGGTAGGTGCCCTTCTGGTCGGCGTGGCAGAGGCGAAGGCCCTGGCCTATGCGGCGAAGAAGCCGCTGGTGGCTGTGCATCATATTGAAGGCCATGTATCGGCTAATTTTATTGAAAATCCGGATCTGGAACCGCCGTTTGTCTGCCTGATCGTGTCCGGAGGCCATACTCATCTTGTGATTGTCAAGGATTACGGAGAATTTGAGATTATCGGACGCACACGGGATGATGCGGCGGGAGAAGCCTTTGACAAGGTGGCGAGAGCCGTGGGACTTGGTTACCCCGGCGGACCCAAGGTGGATAGGGCAGCCAGAGAGGGCAATCCCCATGCCTTTGAGTTTCCCAGAGCCAAGGTGGGAGAGAACCCCTATGATTTCAGCTTCAGCGGCTTGAAATCGGCGGTATTGAATGATATTAATCATGCGAAGATGACCGGCGAAGAAATCTGTGTCCCGGATCTGGCGGCGTCCTTCCAGAACGCGGTGGTGGATGTGCTGGTCAGCCGGACGATTGCCGCGGCGAAAGAATACGGCTATGACAAGGTAGCCATTGCCGGCGGTGTAGCATCCAATTCCGCGCTGCGGGAGGGCATGCGTGCTGCCTGTGAAAAAGAGGGTTTAAAGTTCTATCACCCGTCACCCATCTTCTGTACGGATAATGCGGCGATGATTGGTGTGGCAGCGTATTATGAGTATATTAACGGGGCCCGGGCCGGCTGGGATCTCAATGCGATTCCCAACTTAAAGCTGGGAGAACGGTAGGACAACCATGGAAACAAAAGAGCATATCAGATTTGCTGCCATTGTACTGGCAGCAGGCAAAGGAAAGCGGATGAAAAGTACCGTGCAGAAGCAGTTTTTGCTCCTGCACGGTAAACCTTTATTATATTATTCGCTGGCGGCCTTTGAGAACAGTCCGGTGGAGGATATTGTCCTGGTCACCGGGGCAGAGGAGACAGAATATTGCCGGAAGGAGATTGTGGAGCGGTTCGGCTTTCAAAAGGTCCGGGCCATTGTAGCCGGAGGAAAAGAACGGTATCATTCCGTGTATGAAGGCTTGAAGGCACTGTCGGAACAGCTGGGCTATGGAACCGGTGCTTCTATCGGCGGGAAAGAGGACGAGCGGGATTACGTGATGATCCATGATGGGGCAAGGCCATTTGTGGATGAGGATATTCTTGAGAGAGTGATGAAAGATACCGTAACCTACGGTGCCTGTGTGGCCGGGATGATGTCCAAGGATACGGTAAAGCTTGCGGATGAAGACGGCTTTGCCGCACAGACGCCGGATCGAAGCCGAGTCTGGACGGTGCAGACGCCGCAAAGCTTTTCTTATGCGCTGATCAGAGAAGCCTATGACAAGATGATGAGCCGGGAGGAATTTCAGCAGGGTGTTACCGACGATGCCATGGTGGTGGAAAGCATGACCCGGCAGAGAGTAAAACTGACGGAAGGTACTTACCGGAATATCAAAGTGACCACACCCGAAGATATGGCAGTGGCAGAAGCGTTTTTGAAAGAATGAGATGATATTTAAAAGTTCCCCCGCCGCGGGAGTGCAGGCCGCGGCGGGGGAACTTTTTTTCTGTCTTTTGTATAGAATTGTTGTTATGTGTATTTCAAAAAGAAAAAAGGGGCGGAATTATTTCCAGCGGTTATTTAATTCCTCATGTACGTCGTACCAGGCCTCTGCGGAAGTAAAGCTGTCTTCTGAACCGGCGCTGAATTTATAAGTATAGGTATTACTGTCGTACAGCTCGATGAACGGAATGG
>JAEDOC010000200.1 GCA_016302185.1 Clostridium sp.
GAAGTTTCATTAGAAGATGAAGAACTGAATAGAGAGTTAAATGAGCTTGACTCATTTGGAAAAACGGAAGCCGGTGAATATCATCAGGCTTCTTTTTTTGACCCTGAATATGGACTTGCTGCAACAACGAAGCAGACTTCAGATTATGCAGAAAAAGCTATGGAGAAACTTGCTAAGGATCAGTCGGAAGCAAAAGCAGGGAAGTATAACTATTTGTATCCGAAGAAAGAGCCGGATGTACCACATGAGTTTATTAAGCAGGTGGTATTAAGAGGTACAGGCTTTGCCGGTGGCAGGTCAAGGGTATGTGAGATATTCCATACGGAGGTAGACGCAGGCACAAGAGCCAAGCGGATTAAACAGGAATATGGTCAGGGTGGAGCAGGCTGGCCTCTTGAGGGCTATGGGCTTCACGGATATGACACTTTCCACGGGCAGGGGATTCGGTTTCAGTGGCGTGACGAGGAAGGTGAGAAGGAAGGATATGTTTCGTGGAAAAACATCGAAAAGGAAATCGGTGTTTTGATTATGACGGGAGAGTATCAGCCGGAAACACCTAGATTTGAGGATATCGACATGGAGGGTATCCGGGAAGATGATGAGGTTATTGATGGTGAATACAGAGAACTTGATGCAGTCAGTGATGCAGACGGGATTGATGATTTTGCCATTCCGGATGAACCGGAAAGTTATAACAGTTCCTTAAGTGACATTGAAAAGCTGAACCGTGCCTATAACGAGGGCAGACCGCTTACAGAGGAAGAAGCAGCCATTGAGGACCGTCTGGCAACCATGGCGGAGTATGGTCCTGAAATGCAGATGGAAGAGGAGTTTTACGAAGAACCGGAAGAGGCACCAGTGGAAGAAGCACCCAAAAAGGATGCCAGTGAGCTTCAGTATATTGAACCGATTGATTATGCAAAACGGATTGAAGAGATGGATGAAGATTTGCGGACTGCACTTGAAATTCTGGTGTCAGAATGCAGCTGCTATACTCCGTTTAAGCCTTTTCTTCAGGATATTGTTGCGAGCGACTATCTGTTCATGCCTAACCGTCTTGATTTTTTATCGGATGTGGTGTTAAACGGTGCACAACAAAAGGATGCCTATGCCAATAACCAGTATGGACTGATTGCTTATGTCTTAAAGCCTTATGAGTTTGAAGTCAGCTACAAGAACAGAAACGGAGAACGTGTAAGGGAAACCTGTAGTTACCGGGAACTGTATGAGGTGCTTACCTATATGGTAAAGACCCCTTATTACTATGGTGCAGACCACAGGGCACAGTATGACAGGATGATGCAGGGAGAGGCAGCAGGAAGGAAACCGATTTACCAGATGTTTCTTGATAAGCAGGAGGAGATTCGTAAAAACCGGGAGGAAACCAGACAGAGAGCACTTGCGAATGGCTGGGAAGTGGCAGATGGTAGTAAGGAAGAGAAGAAAATCAATTTCCATTATAATCTTGTGGAAGTTCCGAAAGGCGGAGCCAAGACAAGATTTGGATGGAATGTTGATGCAATTAAGACCCTGAAACAGATCGAGCAGGAAGGAAGACTTGCTACCAGAGAGGAACAGAAGATATTGTCGAAATATGTCGGCTGGGGAGGATTATCCCAAGCCTTTGATGAGCGTAATGCATCATGGGAGAAGGAGTATTCCGAATTAAAGGAGCTTCTTACGGAGGAGGAATATGCTGCGGCAAGATCTTCCGTAAACAATGCGTTTTATACTTCGCCGGAGATTGCCATGTGTATTAACAGTGCACTGGTGCAGTTTGGCTTTCGTGGAGGAAATGTATTGGAGCCTTCCATGGGTGTGGGAAACTTCTTTGGCAGTATGCCGACACCGATGCAGCGAAGCAGTCTGTATGGTGTAGAGCTTGACAGTATTTCGGGCAGGATTGCAAAACAGCTTTACCAGAATGCCAACATCAGTATTACGGGCTTTGAAAAGACTAATTTCCCGGATAACTTCTTTGATGTTGTGGTGGGTAATGTGCCATTCGGTGACTATAAGGTGTTTGACCCGAAGTATAACAAATACAACTTCCGTATCCACGATTATTTTATTGCGAAGGCACTGGATCAGGTCAGACCGGGAGGCATCGTTGCGGTCATTACCACGAAGGGAACGCTTGATAAAAGCAATCCTACAATCCGCAAGTATATCGCAGAACGGGCAGAATTAGTCGGAGCAGTCAGAATGCCGAATACAGCATTTAAGGAGAATGCAGGGACGGAAGTCACATCGGACATTCTTTTCTTACAGAAGAGGGAGCGGAAGATGGAGATAGAACCGGACTGGGTGCATCTTGGCTATACGGAGAATGGGATTGCAGTCAATTCTTACTTTGTGGAGCATCCGGAAATGATGCTGGGAACTATGGAGTACGATACAAGGATTTACGGGCAGGACTCAAGGTACACGGTCTGTGTCAATCATGACGAGAACTTCAATATGTACGATGCATTAAACAAAGCCATTCATTATATCCAAGCAGAAATGACAGATTTTGACAGACTGACAGAAGAGGAGGAAGTGAGTGCAGATGTTATTCCGGCAGACCCGG
>JAEDOC010000058.1 GCA_016302185.1 Clostridium sp.
ATATCTTTTTTTTCAAAAAACATCTGAAACAGATGGGCGAACTCGATCAGCACCCGATCCCCAAACAGATGACCGTACGTGTCATTGATATTTTTAAAATAATCTATATCCAGAATAATCATTCCGCAAGACGTATGAGAATCCAAATGTCTTAAATAATCATTAATCAGCTCCTTTCCGGTGGAATGATTGTACAGACCAGTCAGAGAGTCTCTGCTTGCCTTTTCCTTCAGCTGCTCCTGCAGACTCTTCTCCATCGTAATATCCCGGGAGCTTCCCACCAGCACAACCTGATCATTAAACCGATCCCGCATCCGGGATCCGTCTAAAAGCTTCCGATAATTTCTTCCTGAAAGATCCCGCACCCGAACCTCCACCGGCCCCCGCAGCTTTCCCTGAAAGAATTCCTTCATCTTCCAGCGATCCTCATCAAACAGATGGGGATTCGTCTCCACATAAGACAAATACTCCGTGATCGAACGGACGCTGCCTATCGTCTTGTCGTACAGAACAATTCTGTCTTCTTCGATCAGATATTCAAATGCCTCCACTCTGCTGTTCTTTAATATGACAGCAAGCATTTCCGAGATTGCGCCATTCATAGCTTCAAACTGGCACTGCTTTTTCTCTGAATTCTGCATCTTACCGTTCCTTTAATAATATTTTATCGTAACTGTCTTCCCCAGTCGGGTCATCACATCCGAAAACTGATCCACCAGCTTCTGACGGACTCCCATTTCAAAGGGAAGTTCCGGATTCTGGTATGCCTCATTAATGGCACAGCCCACAAACATGGTTAGATCTGTACAGCAGTCAATCAGAAGCTCTGCCAGCATGGACGCACCGTTGGGCTTGGCCAGCTCCAGAAAGAATTTCTCGTCAATCTCGTCATCCCTGGTATACTTCTCCAGAAGGCCCAGCGCTTTATTCATGGTAATCACACCTTCCGTTACCAGATCAATTCCATCAATATAAGCAATCGGCGGCACGCTGTCGTCTACATAATTGACGGACACATCCATCTTCTTCCCCAGTACCCGTGCAACCACCGAAGAAGAGGTACCTCCGCAGACACATTTAATCGCGCTTTCCTCTGCCATAAATTCACTGACCATGCGGATATCGTCCTCTTTCTTCTGAGCCGGACCGGTCAGCAGATGAACCAGGTGTTTCTTGCCCACCCGGAGTACCGCCACGGTTGTATCATCTCCCGGCTGGTTCATATAGAGATCATTGCAGGCCTCACTAAGCTCCGATGCCAGATGCATGGCTGTCGCCGTCTTCGCGTACTCCCGCTTTACAAAATCCGCTACATTATCCCAGGTCCAGCCAAAATTCAGGAGATCTCCCACACCGGCATTGATGGCACCGTCACTGATCAGGACAAAGGCATCTCCCAGCTGCACCTGAAAACGGGATTCTGCGATCGTTCTTCCTGCAATCTCCCGATAGGATCTTTCAAACTCCATTAATTTGCCATCCCGAATAAATACGCAGGCCGGATTATCAAACTCCACCAGATAGGCACTCCCGTCATCCCGCACCTCCAGAATACTGAAGGTCGCATAAGCCACCCGACGCACCCTGCAGACAGGAAGAGTCTCGGCAATGGTCTCCACACACCGATCCAGAGAAATTCCTCGCAAAAACATCGTTCCCAGAATCTTTGATGTCATGGTAGCCAGGATATTGGCCTTTACACCGCTGCCCATGCCATCTGCCAGAATCAGAATGTGAGAATCCCCGGTATGCAGAATCTCCACCTTATCTCCGCAGAGTTCCTCGCCCTTTTTATTCAGGCTTTTGTAGGCAATATCAACCTTAATTCCTGTGTCTTCCATTTGGTTTGCCTCCGCTTTCTTCTCCGTCCTCCAGAAGAGAATCGCACAAATCCATCAGAGTGATCTTCGTCTCTGCTGCTGTCTCTCCCAGAAGTCCCGCGATCTCCTGAGCCACTGTCATCTGCTTTCGGATGACATCATGGGCCAGTTCCACCGTATTCAGCTTCCGCTCATAATCCAGCTTTGCCTGCCTCTCCTGCTCTGTAATATCAATAATCGTGGCCAGCACCAGATCCTTTTCCTCCACATAGACAATATTCAGCAACACAGATAAATGATATTCCGGGAATTGCAGTTTCTTTCCCTTAATGCTCTGATGGGTCTGATATACCCACTGGAAGTCTTCCGGATCCATGAATTCAAACAGATACATCTGCATTGCTTCCGCTCGCGTCTTTCCGAAGAACTTTTCTCCGATGGCAGAATATTCCTGAATCTTCATATCCTTATCCACAAGCAGAATCAGATTTGGCGAGGTATCCATTACCAGGTTGGCCAGAGACTCCGCCTTGTCATGAATATAAGGAATACACATATTCAGCTCTGCCTTCTTCTGGAACACGGCGATGGCCTTCTCCCGGCAGGTAGAGTATCCACAGGCACCGCAGTTTAATTCATCCGCCTCACTGTATTTGCCTGTCTGAGCCAGAATCTCCCGAATCTGAGCCTCGGTCGGCATCGGCTCCTGAGTTGAGTGATTAAAGAATTTCTTTTCCACCGACACACCTTCCGATAGCCGTTCCAGCTGTGCCGCATCTGCCGGCACTGTCTCAATCTGATCCTCCATATCCAGCTTTACGCGGAACCGGGAAACTGTTCGCTCCAACGGCGCAGAACCGTTAATACAGCCACCGACACACATATTCATCTCGATAAAGCTGCCCTTCAGTTCTCCCGCCATCAGGCTCTCACATAGCTCGATACAGTTTTTCGTCCCGTGGATATGGAATTTCCGGTAGGAATCCTCCTTCTCCTCCGTCGCCAGCACAGAACTAATCACACCACTGGTGATGGGGTACAATTTATTTACCCGGGGATCCAGATGCTCAAAGGGCAGATCCTCGCAGGCTGCAATATCGATCTGCTTCTCCTCCAGCCACTGGCGGATATCATTGAAATTCAGCACCGCATCAATACTTCCGGCATTGCGCGGATCCAGGGATTCCTTCTTCTTGGCAATACAGGGGCCGACAAAAACCACCTTTGTCTCTTTTCCATATTCCTTTTTTAGCATCCGCCCGTGAGCAACCATCGGCGACACTACCGGCGCCATAAGGGGAACCAGCTTCGGATAGTAAATCTCAATTAAATCATTAACACTGGGACAACAGGTAGTGATAATATTCTCCATCGTCCCTTCCTTCAGAAGCTTCGCATATTCCGCCGTCACCGCAGCCGCTCCCTCTGCGGTCTCCCGCACATCTGCAAAGCCCAGCTGACGAAATGCCTCATGGAGCTGTCCGATGGTTCCCTCCCGCAGGAAGCCCATATATGCCGGAGCCAGAGAAACCACTGTCTTCACTCCGGTTTTGATGAAGTACTTCACCGTATCCAGATCGCTTATCATCGTCTTGGCCGACTGCGGACAAACATGCAGACAATGACCGCAGAGCACGCATTTGTCCTCGATAATCTCTGCCTTACTGTTCCTAATCATAACCGCTTTCACATCACAGTAACGAACACATTTGTAGCAATGAGTACACCGTGTTTCCTTAAAATCAATAATCCGCATCTTGCCCTCCCGTTTTCTTCTTATCATTACCCTCGCATATCTATTGATAGTTTTTTCTGACCTGTTCTCTCAACTGTTCCAACAGAGAACGATTCCATCTTTCTTCATTATACCGATTTTATATCAAAAACTCAATATTTCTGAAAGAACCTTTGCGCGTATTCAAAAAAAGTGCCATACAGCACAGTTTCTGTTGTATGGCACTTTTCAAAGTTTATTTATGTAATCTTACTTACATGCTTTCTTACTGACCTTAGACTCAGACCTTCTATGGATTAGAAATCTACCTCTGTATCATAGTAACAGCACTTTAAGAGCTTCTCCATCTCTTCCTGGCTGGGCTGACGCGGGTTAGAACCGGTACAGGCATCGCCAATCGCATTCTTGGCAATCTCCGGCAGACGCTCTAAGAACACCTCTTCCGGAACAAATCCCTGATCGCAGGGATAGCTGTCCGCACCGTAATTCTTAATGCAGTGCGGAATATTTAAGTCATCATTCATCTTTCTTAAATAAGCAATTAACAGCTGAACCTTCTCCTCCACGGTCTCTCCGCCCAGAGCCATGAAATCAGCGATCTGCGCATAGCGCTGTGCCGCAGTCTCATTCTTCGCATTGAATGCGATTACCTTCGGAAGGTACATAGCGTTAGCCGCACCGTGAATGATATGGGCTCCGAAATCTGCAAATGCAGCTCCGGTCTTGTGAGCCATGGAGTGAACAATACCCAACAGAGCATTGGAGAATGCCATACCTGCCAGGCACTGTGCGTTATGCATGGAATCACGTTTTGCCATATCCCCATTATAGGAATCAACCAGATCATTCTCAATCATCTTGA
The DNA here is from genome assembly GCA_016302185.1 of Clostridium sp. Lineage (GTDB taxonomy): Bacteria > Bacillota > Clostridia > Lachnospirales > Lachnospiraceae > Otoolea. The sequence goes on from JAEDOC010000058.1 coordinate 4,418, forward strand.
TGGCATGCAGCGCCAGCGGATCGGTATAATCACAGTTTGCAGTAGAAACATAAGCCTCAATCGCGTGAGTCATGGCATCCATACCGGTATGAGCAACCAGCTTCTTCGGCATGGTCTCTGCCAGTTCCGGATCAACAATGGCTACATCCGGTGTAATCTCGAAATCAGCGATCGGATACTTGATGCCCTTCTGATAATCAGTGATGATAGAGAATGCAGTTACCTCTGTCGCCGTGCCGGAAGTGGAAGAGATCGCACAGAAATGAGCTTTGTGACGCAGGCTGGGAATACCAAAAACCTTACACATCTCTTCAAAGGTAATATCCGGATACTCGTACTTAATCCACATCGCCTTTGCCGCATCGATCGGAGAACCGCCGCCCATGGCAATGATCCAGTCCGGCTGGAATTTAAGCATTGCCTCTGCACCGCGCATCACAGTCTCAACGGAAGGATCCGGCTCGATACCCTCAAATAATTCGACCTCCATGCCGGCTTCCTTTAAATAAGTTACTGCTTTATCCAGAAAACCGAAACGCTTCATAGAACCGCCGCCGACACAGATGATCGCGCGCTCGCCCTTAAATGTCTTTAATGCTTCCAGTGCTCCTTTGCCATGATATAAATCACGGGGAAGTGTAAAACGTGCCATAAAAATTACCTCCTTCATTTCTTTTGTTGTGAACTTTTACCAATTAAGTATATCATACTTTTCACAAAAATGAAAGAAGAAATTGTTATTTTTTTCACATTTTTTTATTTCTGACTCCCCTCTTCGATAATTGTCCGGACTTTTTCTTTGTCTACTCCCAGCGCGATTGCCATCTCCTCCTCAAAGGTTTTTTCCACCAGAGACATCATCTGGGCATCCTTCGATGGCAGTGTTTTTCCTTCTCTCAGACGTTTTTCCCAGCGCTGATACAGTTCCTTCGCTATTTTTACCAGATTCTCATAATTCTGCGAATAAAAGGCATTCTTATATTCCTGAGCCCGCTGCTTCTCATCTCTGATCAAAAGCGGCTCGATCTCCTGCATCCGCCCAATCAGTTCTTCTGCCTCCGATTTCGTCAGAACCGGTCGGAGCACACTGCTGCTCTTTTCCACCGGCACATAGATCTTCTCCGCCGAATCACGAACCGGCGACAGCAGGTAATATTCTCTCTTTTCCCCGGTAAAATCCAGTATTTTCTGATCTTCCACCCGGCAGACCTTGCCGCTCCAATGAACTACATAATCTCCTGTCTTCATCTCATACGCCTCCTGACTTTATCATAACATTTTCAGGAATGCAGCAGTAAGCGGTTTTTCTTTTTTCAGCATTCTGCCCAGAAAGGACTCCTCTTTCTTTGGTGAAAAAGCGCATCAAAAAAGAAACGGCACAGCCCGAAGGCCGCACCGTTTCCCTATCTTTTGACTCAACTATCGTCAATATCCTGTTATTCTTTCTCAGTCTCGGCAGCTCTTGCCTCAACCTCTTTCTTCTGTACATCGCCCGGAGCCTGCTCATAACGGCTGAACTCATAAGCGTAGGTACCGATACCTCCGGTCATGGAGCGGAGATCCGTGTTGTATCCAAACAGTTCAGACATCGGGATATCTGCCTCGATGATCTGTTTGCCGTGGTGATCGGAATTCATACCAAGGACACGGCCTCTTCTGCGGTTCAGATCGCCCATAACATCACCGGTAAACTTGTCCGGAACCGTTACCTTCAGGGAAGCGATCGGCTCTAAGAGTACCGGATTCGCATCCATGAATGCCTTCTTGAATGCCAGCGTAGCAGCCATCTTGAATGCCATCTCAGAAGAATCTACCGGATGATAGGAACCATCCACCAGAGTAGCCTTGATGCCAACCACCGGATATCCGGCTAACGGGCCCTTCTGAACGCATTCCTGAATACCCTTCTCTACTGCCGGGAAGTAGTTCTTCGGAACTGCACCGCCGAAGACTCTCTCTTCGAAGATGTACGGAGTCTCCAGATCGCCGGACGGCTCAAATTCCATCTTAACATCGCCGTACTGGCCGTGGCCGCCGGACTGTTTCTTATGCTTGCCCTGTGCTTCCACTTTCTTGCGGATAGTCTCACGGAACGCGAATTTCGGTTTGCTTAATACGATATCAACCTTGTATCTGGCCTGCAGCTTGCTTACTACAACCTCCAGCTGCTGATCGCCGATACCGTAGAGTAAGGACTGACGGTTCTCGGAATCGTTCACGGTACGTAAGGTCAGATCCTCTTCCATCATCTTGGACAGTGCGCTGGAAACCTTGTCCTCATCGCCCTTAGTCTTTGCTGCATATGCCATATAGGTATACGGAGTGGAGATCTTCGGCTTGTGATATACGATCGGAGCAGTACGAACTGCCATGGTATCACCGGTCTGAGTCACAGAAAGCTTTGCAACCGCACCGATATCGCCAGCCTTCAGCTCCGAAACCTCAATGACATCCTTACCTCTTAATACATAAACCTTCTGGATCTTCTCTTCCGCGTCCTTATTTACATTGTAGATCACGCTGTCCGGCTTTAAGGTACCGGTACAAATCTTCATCAGAGAATATTTACCGATAAACGGATCCACTACGGTCTTGAATACTCTTGCGGATAAGGATACATCATCATTATATTTTGCGGTAAAACGCTCACCGGTGGAAACGTCAACACCAACACACTCGAACTTATCCGGTGACGGGAAATACTTGTCAATGGCCTGTAACAGATGGCTGAAGCCCTGTACATTCACACCGGAGCCCATCAGCACCGGAACGATGTTGCCCTCGGTTACCTGCTCACGCAGCGCCTGGGAAATCTCCTGCTGTGTAAACTCTTCTCCGGAGAAGTAACGTTCCATATATTCCTCGCTGGTCTCAGCCACTGCCTCGATCAGAGCATCTCTTACGATACCTAAATTCTTCTGGGTATACTCCGGAATATCACATTTCTCATAATCGCTTAAATTGGTAAAACGGCGGCCTTCCATCTTTACCACGTTAACAAAGCCGACAAACTTCTCATTCTCACGGATCGGAACCTGCAGCGGCGCAATCTTACGTCCGAAGCGTTTCTCCAGTTTTAAGATCAGCTCACGGAAGCTGGCGTGATCATCGTCCATATTGGTAACAAAGAACAGTCTCGGCAGATTGTACTGCTCACACAGCTCCCATGCCTTCTCGGTACCAACCTCGATGCCGGCCTTGCAGTTTACCACGATGATAGCTGCATCCGCAACACTGATGGCTTCCTCAACCTCACCCACGAAATCAAAATAACCCGGGGTGTCTAAAATATTTATCTTAATCGGTCCTTCCTCACCCTGATATTCCAGAGGAATCATAGTTGTGGAGATGGAGAACTGTCTCTTGATCTCTTCTTTATCATAATCGCTGATGGTTGTTCCTTCCGGAACCTTTCCCATTCTCTTGGTAACGCCAGTTACTAAAGCCAGAGCCTCTGCTACGGTCGTCTTGCCGGCTCCACCATGACCTAATAAAACAACATTACGGATCTGTTTCGTCCCATACACGTTCATATAAAAATTCCTCCCGTAGATAAATTTTAGTCCATGTTGATATTGTACAAGAAAATTTAGAAAATTTCAAGTTAAATAACATTTTTATACAAAAATAGTGTCATGGTACTAATTTGCTTTAAACCGTTACACTTTAACGCAGAAAATCGTTGACAAGCGACATTTTCTATTTTACAATAGGCGGTAGCGAAAAACACAGAAAACCTCTGTGAAACCCATAATTACCTTATAGAAAGAGAGCGTAATACATCATGATTGTTATAATGAAACCGGGAGCTTCCGATCAATCCATCAAAAAAGTAACCGATCTTATTGAATCAAAAGGCCTGATCTCCCATTTATCCAAAGGCGATCAGGTAACCATCATCGGCGTTGTCGGTGATAAAACCAGACTGGCCGGAAGCAATATTGAAATTTCTGACGGAGTTGACAAGGTCGTCTCCGTCACTGAGTCCTACAAGCTGGCCAACCGCAAGTTCCATCCGGAGCCCACGGAGGTAAAGCTTCATAATACCGTCATCGGACCTTCTACCCTGACCGTGATGTCCGGCCCCTGCGCTATCGAGAGCCGGGAGCAGCTGCTGGAAACCGCATTTGCAGTGAAGAAGGCCGGAGCTACCGTGCTGCGCGGCGGCGCCTACAAACCCAGGACCTCCCCGTACTCCTTCCAGGGCTTAGAGACCGAGGGTCTGAAATATATGAAGGAAGCCAGAGAAGCTACCGGACTCTCCGTCATCTGCGAGGTTACCAGCGCCCATGCTATCGAGGAAGCCGTGAAGTACGTGGACATGCTTCAGATTGGCGCCCGCAACATGCAGAACTTTGAACTGTTAAAGGAAGCCGGCAAAACCAGTCTTCCGATTCTGTTAAAGCGTGGCTTATCCGCCACCATCGACGAGTGGCTGAACGCTGCCGAATATATCATGTCCGAAGGCAATGAAAATGTGGTTCTCTGCGAGCGCGGTATCCGTACCTATGAGACCGCCACCCGGAATACTCTGGATCTCAGCGCCGTTCCTGTGCTCCGGCAGAAAACTCATCTTCCAATCATTGTGGATCCCAGCCATGCCACCGGTGTGAGGGCCTACGTTGAACCGCTGGCCAAGGCCGCTGTGGCTGCCGGTGCCGACGGCCTGATGATCGAGACCCATCCCTGTCCGGAAAAAGCACTCTCCGACGGACCACAGTCGTTAACTTTCGACCAGTTTGAGACCCTGATGAAAGATTTGAAACCGTACGCGGGACTTTCCGACAGAACAATGTAATCCGAAACAGAGCTTTTGCCTGCCTTTTCCGGCAGCATTTATTGAGAGGTATGGATGTATGACTGACTTAACTGTTGCCTTTATCGGCCTGGGACTCATCGGTGGTTCCATTGCCAGAGGCTTAAAACGCGGGGCACCGAATACCCGTATCATGGCTTACATGCGGACACGCAGCAAACTGGAACAGGCAAAATCCGATGGAACCGTCGATGTCATTCTGGATGGCGTCGGGGAATCGCTGCGGGAATGCGATATCATTTTTCTCTGTACTCCGGTGGAATACAATGCGGATTATCTCAGGCAGATTCGCCCCTTTTTAAAGTCTGGCGCTATCGTGACGGATGTGGGAAGCACAAAAACCAGTATTCATGAGACCGTCATCTCTCTCGGTATGGAGGACTGCTTTGTAGGCGGTCATCCTATGGCAGGTTCAGAGAAAACCGGTTACGAAAACTCAACAGATCACCTGCTGGAAAATGCCTACTATATTATTACTCCGACGGCAAAGTCCAGTCCGGAGGACGTGGAGCTTCTGATCGAGGTGGCTAATATCATCGGCGCCATTCCGCTGGTTCTGGATTACCATAAGCATGATTTTATCGTGGCAGCCATCAGTCATGTGCCCCATCTTATCGCATCCACCCTGGTCAATCTGGTCCATGACTGTGACGGCGAGGATGAACTGATGAAACGCCTGGCGGCCGGAGGTTTTAAGGATATTACCAGAATCGCCTCCTCTTCCCCGGTGATGTGGGAACAGATCTGCATGACCAACGAGACGAACATTTCCCTGATCCTGCAGAAATACATTGATTCCCTTACCGATCTGCTGGTAAAATTAAAGCAAAGAGAAAACAATACCGTCTATCGGCTGTTTGAATCTTCCCGGGACTACCGAAACTCCTTTGCTGAAACAGTCAAAGGACCGATTGCTCCGGAGTATTCCTTCTCTGTGGATGTGGTGGACGAGCCCGGTGCCATTTCCATCATTTCCTCGATTCTGGCGGTTCAGGGGATCAATATCCAGAACATCGGAATCAACCACAACCGGGAGCATGGGGAAGGCGCCCTGCGCATCAGCTTCTACGATGAGGACTCCATGAAGTCTGCCTGGGAACGATTAAAGAGCTTTAATTACACGCTTTTTGCGTAAACGATGCATCAAACCGCTCAGGGTCGGAAATGGTCCTGAGCAATTCTTATGAAATGAGGTTTTTTTATGATTTTTTCCAGAAGCGGAAAACTATCCGGCCAGGTCACCGTACCCGGCGATAAATCCATCTCCCACCGCAGTGTCATGTTTGGCTCCATCGCGGAGGGAGTGACGGAGATCCACGGCTTTCTGCAGGGAGCCGACTGTCTTTCCACCATCTCCTGCTTTTCCAGGATGGGAATCTCCATTGAGAATCAAGGAGATACCGTACTGGTGCATGGGAAAGGTCTTCACGGCTTAACCGCACCAACGGACATTCTGGACTGCGGAAACAGCGGAACTACCACACGGCTGATTTCCGGCATTTTGTCTGCCCAGAATTTTGATGTGACGCTGACCGGAGACGAATCCATCCAGAAGCGTCCCATGAGACGGATTATTCATCCACTCTCCGAAATGGGCGCAAGGATTGAGAGCGTCCGCGGTAATGACTGTGCCCCGCTCCATATCACCGGCTCCTCTTTACACGGAATTTCCTACCATTCTCCGGTTGCTTCCGCGCAGGTAAAATCTTCCATTTTACTGGCCGGGCTATATGCAGAGGGAGAAACCCGCGTGACCGAGCCATACGTGTCCCGAAACCACAGTGAGCTGATGCTGCGCTCCTTCGGCGCTGATGTCCGCACCGAGGGCACCACAGCGATTCTGACACCGGTCCGTGAGCTTTACGGCCAAAAGCTTCTGATACCGGGCGACATTTCTTCCGCCGCCTTCTTTATCGCGGCTGCACTGATCGTTCCCGGCTCTGAGGTACTGATCAAAAACGTAGGCATCAATCCCACCAGAGACGGAATCTTGCGCGTCTGCCGCAGTATGAATGCCGATATTACCCTGCTGAACCAGAAAGACGGCGGCGGAGAGCCCACAGCCGATCTTCTGGTACGTTCCAGCACCTTAAAGGGCACCGTCATCGAAGGCGAGATTATCCCGACCCTGATTGACGAGCTTCCTGTCATTGCGGCCATGGCCTGCTTTGCCGAAGGCAACACCATCATCCGCGATGCCGCAGAGCTGAAGGTCAAGGAATCCAACCGCATTGCCGTCATGACCGAGAACTTAACCGCCATGGGCGCCGATGTGACAGAGACCGAAGACGGTATGATCATCCACGGCGGAAGGCCGCTTCATGGCGCCGTCATCGACAGCAAAAAGGATCACCGCATCGCCATGACCTTCGCTGTTGCCGCACTGGCTGCTGACGGGAAAACCGAGATCCTGGATGCAGACTGTGTGAATATCTCCTATCCGGGATTCTATGGGGATCTGGAGAGGCTGAGGAGATAGCGATATAATTGAGTAACCAGGAGCGTCGCGTAAGCCGGCGCTCCTGTGTAATTGGCGAAAATATCTTCTGTAAGGAGTCGAAAATGGACGCGGGGAAGGGCCTGCCGCCTGGAACCAGGTGCCGGAGGGGAATTCTTGTGCAGTCAATGGGAAGTTCTAAGGCCGTGACAGCAAAAAAGACTGGGTACGCTGCAATTCGCAGGAAAATTCTGATAATTTTCCTGCTCAGCTGCAGCC
>JAEDOC010000201.1 GCA_016302185.1 Clostridium sp.
TGACGGCTTCCTGAGAGAGCTTCGGAAGAATCCGCCGCCGCTTTCCGTGGTGGAGGATGTGGAGGTCTGTTTTCTGCCGCCGCTTCCGGGCTGTGCAGGCTTTGCGATCCGGGACAGCGAGGAGAAGGAGGAGGGAACCCTGGTGTCTCCCGACCTTTCGCTGTGTCCGGCGTGCGAGCGGGAGCTTCTGGATCCGTCGGATCGGAGATACCGGTACCCGTTTATCAACTGCACCGACTGCGGGCCGCGTTATACCATTACGCGAAGGCTGCCCTACGACCGGGGGCAGACAACCATGCGGGGCTTTGTGATGTGTCCGGCCTGCCGCCGGGAGTATGAGGATATCCGGGACCGCCGTTATCATGCCCAGCCGGATTGCTGTCCGGAGTGCGGTCCCTCCGTATATTACCTGAACGGAAGCGGTGAGAGGATGGAAGGAGATCCCTTTGCACTGGCCCAGAAGGAGCTGGCCCGCGGAGGAATCGTGGCGGTCAAGGGAATCGGAGGTATCCATCTGGCCTGTGACGGAACCAGTGCGGAGGCAATTCTGCGGCTGCGGGGGAGGAAGAGCCGTCCGGCAAAGCCTCTGGCACTGATGTGCCGGTCCCTGGAGGAGGTACTTCGCATCGCGGAGGCGGGGGAAGAGGAAAAACGCTTCCTTTCCGGTCCCCGGCGGCCGATTGTACTGTTGAAAAAGAAAAAAGAGCCGGCGGTTTCCCGTTCGATGGCGCAGGCACTTTCTGCGGCGGCCATCGGCCCAAGAATCGGACTGATGCTTCCCTATTCTCCGGTGCACGTTCTTTTGCTGGACGGGCACTTTGGCGGCCCGGTGACCGTGGTAATGACCAGTGCCAACCGCTCCGGCTGTCCGGTACTGACTGAGGAGGCAGAGGCAGTGGAGGGACTGTCCGGGATTGCGGACGGATATCTTCTCCATAACCGCCCCATTGAGAATCGTTGTGATGATTCTGTGGTGATGGAATGGCAGGGGGAGGAATATTTTCTTCGCCGCAGCCGCGGCTATGCGCCGTCTCCCCTGACAGCCACTGAAGATTCTGACGGAATCTATGCGTATGGAGCGGAACAGAAGGGTTCCTTTGCCCTGGGAAGGGACCGTCATATTTTTCTGAGTCCGTATATCGGGGATCTGAAGACAGTGGAGACAGCGGATCATTACCGGAACTCGCTGGAGGCATATGAACGGCTGTTTTGTACCCGGCCGAAGCGGATTGCCTGTGATCTCCATCCGGATTATATCTCCACCGGAGAGGCAAAAAAGAGGGCAGAAGAGAGCGGTGTGCCTCTGCTGCAGATTCAGCATCACTGGGCTCATATGGCCTCCTGCATGGAGGAAAACGGACTGTCCGGCCCGGCGTTCGGAATCATCTGGGATGGAACGGGCCTGGGAACGGATGGGAATATCTGGGGCGCGGAATTTCTGGAGGGTGATTTTTCCCACTGGAAACGGGTGGGAAGTATCCGGCCGATTCTGCTTGCCGGCGGGGATCGGGCTTCCGTGGAGATTGGGCGGATTGCCCTGGCCCTTCTGTGTGATGCCGGACTTCCGTCAGAAAGAGCACCGCTTTCAGCGGAAAAACGACAGATGCTGGAACATCTCATTGCCACCGGGCTGACCTGTGTGAAGGCCAGCAGTATGGGAAGGCTGTTTGACGGAGTCTGTTCGCTGCTTCTGCAAAAGGCGGAGATTACCTATGAGGGAGAGGGAGGAAGGCTTCTGGAGGCGGTTTCGGAGTCAGAAGTCCCCTTCTTACCTGCGGGGGCGACCGCTCCCTACCCGCTTTCTTTTTATGAAGAACAGGGACTGCGCCTGTTTGATACGAGACCACTCTTGCGGGGCATAGAGAAGGAGATTGCCGCAGGAGAGACGGCGGGGCGGATTGCTTCCCGGTTTATGGAAACTCTTTGTCATATGGCGGCGGATCAATGCCGGATGCTGAACCGGAAGAGGCTTCCGGTGGTTCTGTCCGGCGGCGTATTTCAGAACCGGTTTCTTCTGTCCGGCGTATCGCAGCTGCTGCTTCAGGATGGGTTTTCGGTCTTCTGTCATCGTCAGATTCCCACCGGAGATGACGGAATCAGTGTGGGACAGCTGGCGATCGCAAGGGCGGCGGAATCAATGAAAGCGAAAGAATAGAAGAATCGGAAATCGGGAGGAATAAAAATGTGTCTTGCACTTCCAATGAAACTGATAACACGGGACGGCGCCCGGGCGACGGGAGAGGCCGGAGGAATCACGCGGGAAATCCGTCTTGACTTTTTGCCGGAGGCGGAACCGGGAGATTATGTGATGGTTCATGCCGGCTTTGCAATTCAGCGGATGACAGAGGAAGAGGCGCTGGAAAATGTAAAGCTGCTGGAGGAAATTCGGGATGCGTTATGATACCTGTTTTCAAAAACCGCAGGAGGTTCCGGCGCTTCTGAAAAAGCTTACGGAGCTTTCCGGGCAATTTGAATCGCTGCGCCTGATGGAAATCTGCGGAACCCATACGATGGCCATTGCCAGGACAGGACTTCGAAGTCTTC
>JAEDOC010000059.1 GCA_016302185.1 Clostridium sp.
CCCGGATCGGCTAGGATTGAACTACTATGAATGAGAAGGAGATTGCACTTTGAAGAAGGTTATCTTATTTGATTTGGATGGGACACTGACGGATCCGAAGGTGGGAATTACGAGATCGGTGCAGCATGCGCTGCGTTATTATGGGATTGAGGAGCCGGATCTGGATAAGCTTTGTCCGTTTATCGGGCCGCCGCTGACGGACAGCTTTCAGGAGCTGTACGGATTTTCTCTGCCGCAGGCGAAGGAAGCGATTGAGAAATACAGAGAGTATTTTAGTGTAACGGGAATTTTTGAAAACGAAGTTTACCCGGGAATTCCGGAGATGCTGGGAATGCTCAAGGAGAAGGGCTTTACGCTGGCGGTTGCCACATCCAAGCCGGAGGAGTATTCCATACGGATCCTGGAGCATTTCGGATTGGCTCCCTATTTTGCACTGGTTGGAGGTGCGGATATGACGGAGACCAGGGTGAAGAAGGGAGAGATCATTGCCTATACGCTGGATCGCCTGGGAGTGAATTCGAAGGAGACGCCTGTGATGATGGTGGGCGACAGAAAGCATGATGTGATCGGGGCGAAGGAGAATGGGATTCCCTGTGTGGGCGTGCTGTTCGGCTACGGCTCCCGGGAAGAGCTCCTGGAAGCCGGGGCAGACGCGCTGGTGGAAAGTGTGAAAGAGCTGGGAGAGGTTCTGTCAGAATTTACTCCCTGAGATATGCTTCATATGCCCAGTGTTTTCCCTGATCCTCCGACTGAAAGAGGAGAGTGCCGCCCCAGGGATGGCTGCTGCGCTCTGTAGTCAGCTTAAGCTTCAGCCGGTCATCCTCTTCCTTTTCTTTGATTCAGCCTTCTGCCCTTAACCGGGTGGTTTCTTCCACCGGTTCATTTTCGTCAATCAGATAAAATATTTCAGAGCTGCTGTTCTCAGCCTGGGGCTGAAGAGAGAGCGTGTAGCCTGTTTTCCCTTTTGCGTCGATGTGCTGATAGCCCAGGTAGCGAAGCTTCCACGCCGGTTCGTCCGGGCCGTTTTTCCGCAGAAAGGCCTGGATATCGTTGTCTTCCAGAATCTGCAGCAGAGGTGCCAGCTTCTTTTCTTCGCTGTATTCTGCATTGCAGCTGTTATTCAGATAGACTGTCATTTCCCCGCCTTTTTTCTTGTCATAATCCAGGAGATAGCTTTGAAAGCTTCCTTTCTTGTCTTTTCCGTAGAGAAAAGCCTCCAGTTCGGTGATGGTTCCGTCTGATGTGATATTCATCTTGAACTGTCCGGAGAGATAGAGCTCCTCAGGCAGAGGCCGGATTTGATTCAGGGAAGTAAAAAGCTCTGAAACGGCTCCTTCATAGAGATTATCCTCTGCAAGCGGTATTTTTCGTGTGTACAGCTTTTCCTCCAGATACCAGCTTAGCTTTCCCTGATACGGTTCAGCGGTACGGATGATACTTCCTCCGTAAAAAACGGTAAGGGACAGGACAGAAAGGAGTTCTACAGCCAGGAGAGGCTTGTTCAGGATGAAGCACCTGCCGAGGAGGCCGGGAGAAGGCATCCTGCGATGCTTCGTCCTGTGGTAAAACAACGTCCATCCCAGGATCCAGAGAAGGCCGGCAGCAGCGCAAAGAAGGATCGCCGGAAGCCTCCGACGGACACCGCCGTAGAGGCAAAGCCCCAGCAGAGAGCGCAGGCCGAGTGTATAGAGAATTAGAAAAACCGGATTGAAAAGAATTGTCCAATAGATAAAAACAGAATCTTTATTTTCCAAATGTTTCATATGAAATCACCCCCCGCTCAGACAATAGCATGTTCCGCTGCAGAAAGCTATTAACTATTTTTGAAGATTCCTTACATTTTACATGGCGGCGGTATGGCTTCGAACCGGAATGCTTCCGGCGGGGAATACGGTTGTGTTTTGGGAGAAAAACGTATATACTAAGAATATACAATGATTTCGAATGAATTTCTCAGAAAACTGAACAGACAGAAGGAGGTTTGTCAGATGAAACGGGTATTTTTAACGGTGCTTGACAGCGTGGGAATCGGTGAGATGCCGGATGCGGCTGACTTTGGGGATGCCGGTAGCAATACATTGGCGGCAGCTGCCTCCAGTGAATTTTTTTCTATGTCGAATATGGAAAAACTGGGGTTGTTCCAGATCGACGGAGTGAGCTGCGGTCCGCAGACAAAGGAAGCTTTTCAGGGCGCGGTCGGACGGATGACGGAGCGTTCCTGCGGAAAAGATACTACTATCGGGCACTGGGAGATTGCGGGTATGGTATCAGAGCAGCCTCTGCCGACCTTCCCGGATGGTTTCCCGAAAGAACTGCTGGACGCATTTTCCAGGGAAACGGGAAGAGGTGTGCTGTGCAACCGGCCTTATTCGGGAACGGAGGTTATTAAGGATTACGGAAGAGAGCATGTGAGCACCGGTGATTTGATCGTCTACACCTCCGCGGACAGCGTGTTCCAGATTGCAGCCCATGAATCAGTAGTTCCGGTGGAGAAACTGTATCGTTATTGTGAGATTGCCAGACGGCTCTGCAGCGGTAAATATGCGGTGGGGCGCGTGATCGCCCGTCCCTTTGAGGGAGAATGGCCCTATCAGAGAACTTCCAGGCGCCATGATTATTCTCTGGTGCCGCCGAAGAAAACTATGCTGAATTATCTTTCTGAGGCCGGACTGGATGTGCTGGCTGTGGGAAAGATCAATGATATCTTTGCAGGAAGCGGAGTGACAGAGATGGTCCGTACAGCGAATAATGGAGAAGGTATTGACCGGACGCTGGAGTATGCGGCACGTGATTTTCATGGCCTCTGCTTTACGAATCTGGTGGATTATGATATGCTCTATGGCCATCGAAATGATGTGGATGGCTATGCGAAGGCACTGAGCTATTTTGACAGCCGGCTTCCGGAGCTTCTGCAGGCGATGGGGGAAGAGGATATTCTGATGATCACGGCAGATCACGGCTGTGATCCGTCCACACCGTCCACGGATCATTCCAGAGAATATACGCCGCTGGTGATTGCCGGCGCGCCGGTGAAGGGAAACGTCAACCTGGGGACCCGCTCCACCTTTTCCGATATTGCGGCAACGATTCTGGATTATCTGGGCGTGGAAGGAAAGACGGACGGAACCAGCTTTCTGGCAGAGATACTGAAATAAATAAAAAGAGTGAGGAAAGAAACCTATGGAGATAGAGAAGATTCTGGCAGCGGTGGACCACACCCTGCTTCAGCCCGATGCCACCTGGGAACAGATTCGGGAATTATGTGATGATGCAATGCAGTATCATACAGCTTCTGTCTGCATCCCGCCGTCCTTTGTCAGACAGACGAAGGATTATGTGGGAGATCGGATGGCAATCTGTACGGTGATCGGATTCCCGTGCGGCTATAACACCACGGCTGTGAAGGTATACGAGACCGAAGATGCCGTCAAAAATGGAGCCGATGAGATTGACATGGTAATCAATATCGGTGATTTGAAATCCGGACAGGAGCAAAAGGTTCTGGAGGAGATAAAGGCGGTGAGATCTGCCTGCAGCGGGAAGATTCTGAAGGTAATTATTGAAACCTGCCTTCTGACAGAGGAGGAGAAGATTACCATGTGCCGTCTGGTAACCGAGGCGGGAGCAGATTATATCAAGACCTCCACCGGGTTTTCCACCGGCGGCGCCACCTTTGATGATGTAAAGCTTTTCCGGGAACATGTGGGAGAACAGGTAAAGATCAAGGCGGCGGGAGGCATCAGCTCTCTGGCGGACGCGGAGGAATTCCTGCATCTGGGCGCCAGCCGTCTGGGGACCAGCCGGGTGGTGAAGCTTCTGAAGAATCCGTCCGCATCGGAAAGAGAGCCGGACCGTGTGCAGACGGAAGAAGGAAAAATGCAGCTGCTGACAGAAGAAGAGAAAAAGCGTCTGATTCAGGCAGCCTTTGCCGAGCTTCCCCATGCCTACGTTCCCTATTCCCATTTCCATGTGGCGGCGGCGCTTCTGTGTGCGGATGGAACTGTGGTAACGGGAGTCAATATTGAAAATGCGTCGTATCCGGCGACCAACTGCGCGGAGCGCACGGCTATTTTTAAAGCGGTCAGTGAGGGAAAGAGAGACTTCCGGGCGATTGCCATCTGCGGCGGAAGGGACGGAGTGGTGAAGGACTTCTGTGCGCCCTGTGGGATCTGCCGCCAGGTGATGCGGGAGTTCTGCGATCCGGAAACCTTTGAGATTCTTCTTCCGAAGTCAGAAACAGAATATCGGGAGCTGACATTAAAGGAGCTTCTTCCTCTCAGCTTTGGACCAGAGAATCTGGTGTAAAAGTAACGGAACCGTAGTGAAACGAAATAACGGCAGCGGTCTGGCCGTACAGGCAGAAAGGCAGGGATACGTATGAGAATGTACGATTTGATTGAGAAGAAAAAGCTGGGAGAGCCTCTGAGCCGGGAAGAGATTCACGAGATGGTACAGGGCTTTACAGCCGGAGAGATCCCGGATTACCAGATGTCCGCCATGCTGATGGCGATTTATTTTAAAGGAATGAATGACGAAGAGACCACATATCTTACATTAGAGATGGCTCATTCAGGAGATATGGTGGATTTATCTCCGATTGAAGGCTTTAAGGTGGATAAACACAGTACCGGCGGTGTGGGAGATAAGACAACGCTGATTGTGGGCCCCATCGTGGCATCTCTGGGAGTCAAGGTGGCGAAGATGAGCGGCCGTGGTCTGGGGCATACGGGAGGAACCATTGATAAGCTGGAGTCGATTCCCGGCTTCGTGACTGCGGTACCCAGAGAACGGTTCTTTGAGATTGTGAAGGAGCATGGAATCGCGGTCGTCGGTCAGAGCGGCAATCTGGTTCCGGCGGATAAGAAGATGTATGCGCTGCGGGATGTGACCGCTACGGTGGACAGTATTCCGCTGATTGCTTCCTCTATCATGAGTAAGAAGCTGGCGGCGGGAAGTGACGGCATCGTGCTGGATGTGAAGACGGGCAGCGGTGCCTTCATGAAGACGCTGGAGGACTCTATCCTGCTGGCACAGAAGATGGTCAATATCGGAACGGGAGCCGGCCGGAAGTGTACGGCTCTGATTACCGATATGGATGTGCCGCTGGGGCTGGCAATCGGCAATGCCCTGGAAGTAAAGGAATCCGTGGAGGTATTAAGCGGCAAGGGACCGGAGGATTTAAGAGAGGTCAGCCTGCGTCTGGCGGCAGAGATGCTTCATACCGCCGGCTGCGGAACCGCCGGGGAATGCTATGAAAAAGCGGCGGAGACGCTGAAGAACGGGGCTGCTCTGGAAACCTTCCGGAAAATGGTAACGGCGCAGGGAGGCGACTTGGACGCCCTTCCGGCGGCTTGCTGTACAAAGAAGGTGACAGCATCCCGTTCCGGATATATTACCCATATGAATACGGAGAGCTGCGGAATCGCTTCCATGCTTCTGAAGGCGGGAAGAAGCCGGAAAGAGGATGCGATCGATCCGTCCGCTGGAATTCTTCTTTTCAAAAAATACGGTGACAGGGTTGAAATGGGAGAAGTACTGGCCGAACTCCACGCCTCTGACGAAGCGCTCTTTGCGGCAGCGGAAGAAAAGCTGCTTTCTGCTTATGAGATTTCTTCAGAAAAACCGGCGGAAAAGAAACTTATCTATGCACGTGTTACCCGGGATGAAGTGGAGCGCTTTTGACCTGTATTTTCGAGCCATGAAATGGAACTTGAAAAAGCGAAAGAACTGTTGTATAATAGCCATATCAAAAAAGCATTTTTGTAACTCCTGGAATGTTCGATACTCTTACCTTTTTTGAACCTACATTTTGACCAAAGGGATTCCAATATTTTTAAGCGGATGTCAGGCCTCCTTCGAGTGGAAGGCAGAAGTTTAAGTGAGGTTGCCCACCTAGCAGAGCTAGGCGTCAATATGGTAAGAACCGGCATTTTGGGGTTACAAAGGATAAAAAGCAGCGAGCAATCGCTGCTTTATCTTTTCGTGAATATAACTTGCGGGAAGAGAAATCCTCCTGTATACTAAAAATGGAATGAGAGCAGGTCTGGTTTAGGGCCTGTGTAGGATATCGGATAAACGCAGGCGGGGATGAAAACAGGAAATGGAGAAGAAGAATTTTAAGGATCATTTATTCAGCAGTATGGGAGCGGCCGTTGTCATTTTATTGGGAATCATGTTCTGGCACTGTATCCAGAACTGGGAAGCGCTGTTGAAGCGTCTGTCCATGATTTGCGGTATTCTGGCGCCGGTCGTGTATGGCGGTGTTCTGGCGTATCTGGTTTCTCCGGTATATAACGGAGGATACCGGTTGACGGGGCGATGCCTAAAGTATATTTCAAAGGATCAGAAATCCATTGAGAACTGGTCAAAGATAGTGGCAACGCTGTTAAGCCTTCTGTTTGTTTTTGCAGTAATTATGGGCATGTTCCGTCTGCTGATTCCGCAGCTGTTAGACAGTCTTCTGGGAATCAAGGAAGCATTCCCTACTTATATTTCCAACCTGTATTTCTGGGTGCAGAAAACGCTGGAAGACAACCCTCAGATTGAGGCCTTTGTTATGGATAACCTTCAGAGTACGATTGCATCCATTCAGGTATGGGCAGAGAAGCTGTTTGTGGATATTGATATGAAGCGGATCGGTGAGATCGTGACCGGTGTGTCCAGCAGCCTGATCGGACTGGTGAATTTTATCAGCAACTGGTTCATCGGTCTGATTGTCATGGTGTATCTGCTGAATATCAAGGATGTGCTTACTGCACAGGGAAAGAAGATCATCTACGGAATCTTCCGCATGGATTGGGCGAATGGGATTGTGGAAGAACTGCGGTTTGTGAATCGTGTGTTCGGCGGATTTATTCTGGGCAAGATTCTGGATTCGGTGCTGATCGGTATTATCTGTTATGCTGCGGTTTCTCTGATGAAGATGCCTTTTCCGACGCTGCTCAGCGTGATCATCGGAGTGACGAATGTGATTCCGTTCTTCGGTCCGTTTATCGGAGCAATCCCCACAGGAATTCTGGTATTTCTGGTCAGTCCGATAAAGTGTGTTTATTTCCTGATTTGGATTCTGTTGATGCAGCAGTTTGACGGCAATATTCTGGGACCGAGGATTCTGGGCGATTCCACGGGGCTGCCCAGCTTCTGGGTTTTATTTTCTATCCTGCTGTTCGGAGGTCTCTTCGGATTTATCGGAATGATCATAGCAGTTCCCATGTTTGCGGTCATTTATGATCTGATTGGCCGTGCGGTGCATCACGCGCTCAGGAAGAAGAAGCTGCCGACGGCGACAGAGGAATACAAAGGACTGGATCATATCGACGAATCCAGCGGTAAGCTGATCAGGTGAGATGAGAAAGGCAGAATAAAAAGACGGATAAGTGATTCAGACATCGGAGGCGAAAAGAAAAAATGAGATCAAAAAAGATGATATCCTGGGTGCTGGCCATCCCTGTGGTGGTGATTTGCCTGATGATTATCATTGTGAGACTGGAGCATTCAGATAACTATATTTCCCGCGCCATGGCATCGAAAGCCATGGCGCTGGCTTTGACAGATAAGGCTTCCTGCGTCCAGTCCCAGCGGGAGCACGGTAGCCATTTCCCGGCGAAGGAGCAGGAAGAGTGGTACACCAAATATATGGATTATCTGGCGGAGCAGGGAATATGGGAAACAGATGGGAATTCTCTGTTTGAGGAAGGCTGCGCGCAGGAGGATCTGACCTACGGGGAGGCAGCCTATGCGGCGGAGCAACTGCAGAAGGGACTGTCAGGAGCTTTAAATATATCGAAGAAGAAATATGAGAAGCCGATACCCAAGGAAGAATGGTGGTTGTTTTATGATACTCTGGTGAAGGCGGTGGATACCGCAGGTGCGGTGCAGAAGCAGAATCTGCTGCTTTACGGAACTCCGGATAATGTGAAGGAGGCAGCTGCCTGGACGGCCTATACGGATCAGGGAATTTTGGGGTTTGAAGGGCTCGCCCTGGATTCCAAGATCGATCATGAGATTACCGTGCTTTCCCGGGGACAGGAGATCATTCATCTGGCAGCCGATGTATCGGATCGTGTTACATATAAGAATGTCTGGCTGGTGCCTGGTGATGGAGAGAAAACCAGTATGTATCTGGGGATGATCGTTCGGGAACTGCCGGAGATTGAAGATATTGAGAAGGATACCGGCGGGGTGCTGGCTGATGTGGTTCTGGAGAATGGAAAGTTGAAAAAGCTTTCTGTGAAACGGGATACTATTGAGGGGACCGTACTGGCGGTAAAGGACGATTCTATCGAGATCGAGGGATACGGAACCCTGAAGCTGGATACGGATTTTAAAGTCTACAAAACCTACGGCCTGATCAAGGAGCAAAAGAAAAAGGATCTGGTGGTTGGGTATGATCTGGGAAGATTTGTAGTGGAGGGAAAGAAGATTTGTGCGGCCCTTCTTACAAAGGACTTTTCTGCCCGCAATATACGGGTTCTTCTGATGGATGACAGATTTTCTTCTATTTTTCATGACAAGATTTCTCTGCGTTCTGATGGCGTCCTGCGCATTCACTATGGAGATACGGAGGAATATCTGGAACCGGGCACAGGGATCACACTGATGCCGGGAGATACCCGACTTTCAAAAGGGAGATTGCGGGTGGAGACAGCGGACCCGCAGAATCAGATTCAGGTAACAACGATTCAGAGAAAGCAGGGAACGCCTTCCTATTTCGGAAGTCTGGAGATCAGCGAGGAGGCGGACGGACTGATTCTGCTTAATGATGTGGATGTAGAGGATTATCTGACACGGGTAGTACCCAGCGAGATGCCGGCCTCCTATGAGCTGGAAGCGCTGAAGGCGCAGGCGGTCTGCGCCAGAACGTATGCCTGCCGTCAGATCCGGGCCAATGACTACAGTCAATACGGCGCCCATGTGGACGACAGCACCAATTATCAGGTATATAACAATATTGAAGCCAGTGATCGGACCGATCTGGCGGTGAAGGAGACCGGCGGTCTGGCTGTGTTCTATGGGGATACACCGGCAGAGACCTATTATTTTTCTACCTCCTGCGGTTATTCCACCGACGGAACCATCTGGGGTGCTTCGCTGGACGATGTTCCCTATCTGAAGGGAATTTCTCTAACTGAGGACAGAGAGATGAAGGATCTGACCACCAATGATGCCTTCGTTCCCTTTATCCAGGGACAGGGGGAAGCAAATTACGACTCCGGCTTTCCCATGTATCGCTGGAAGACGAAGATTACCAATCAGAAGCTGGCGGAGAAGATTTCGGACATCGGTGAGATTCAGGGAATTTTTGTAACGGAGCGGGGGACCGGCGGCATCGCAAAGACCGTGAAGGTAATCGGCAGCGAGGGAGAGCGGATATTAAAGGGGCAGACCCAGATCCGAAACACCCTGGGCTGTCCGGAGCTGACCTATACGAAAAATGACGGAACTGCCATGACGGATTGGGCTTCTCTGCCCAGTGCGTTTATCGCGGTTGATGAGACCGCCAGAGACGAGGAAAAGGGAATACGCACCTTTACTATCTGGGGCGGCGGCTACGGCCACGGCGTGGGCATGAGCCAGAACGGAGCCCATCAGATGGCCAAAGAAGGAAAGAGCTTTGAGGAGATTCTTACATTCTTTTATACTGGAGTGGAGATCAAAGAAATGGAGCATCCGGATTGATCCGGTGCTCCATTTTCTTAAATTAAAAACTTTTTCTTATTTCCGGTATAAATACAGAGGCAGACCGTTCTCCATCCGGCGGGAAACCTCGCCCTGAATCAGCGGGAGTGCGTAGGTGAGAAATTCAGGACCGATATCGGTTCCGTTCGCTGTGATCCACTCCTTCGGGAAGGTTTTCTCCAGATTGCAGACCTCATCTACATCCACCAGGCGGCATTCCATGGAATATCCGTCCTCTGCCTGATTGTCCCGGCGCCGGAATGATACCATCTGGCCGGTCTCATTCTGCAGTGCGCAGCGGACGCCGAAGCTTCCTGCAGCGGCAGCTTCCTCGATATCCGTGGCTGAAGCGGCAAGACCGCTGCAGCGCTGGCTGACATTCAACTCCACAGAACGGACCTTCACGTGGAACTGGTTGCGGATATAGTTTTCCAGAATCTCTCCGCAGCCGGTCAGCATCTTGTGGCCAAAGGTATCCAGCTGCGCCTCATTGGAATATTCGCAGATAAAATGACCGGAGGAATCAGCGATTCCCTCAGACACACATACGATAACAGTGTGGTTTTTTTCAAAGGCTCTGGTCAGATCCTCAGAAAACTGTTCAAATTCGAAGGGGGATTCGGGCAGATAGATAAGGAGCGGATTATCTCCCTCAAACTTTCTGGCCAGTGCGCTGGCGGCGGTCAGCCATCCGGCATGGCGTCCCATGATCTCTACGATGGTGACGGATTTCTGCTGGTAGACGGAAGCATCCAGTGCGATCTCCCGGACGGTGGAAGCCACATATTTGGCGGCGCTGGCATAACCGGGGGTATGATCGGTTAAGACCAGGTCATTGTCGATCGTCTTGGGAATACCAATAAAGCAGATATCGCTGTCGATTCCTCTGGCATAGCGGGAAAGCTTGCTGACCGTATCCATGGAATCATTGCCTCCGATATAGAAAAATGCGCCGATATTTAAGCTCTCCAGCTTTTCAAACAGGGTGGGATAGAATTCGGAGGATAAATTCTCCGGCAGCTTGAAGCGGCAGGAACCGAGATAGGCGGCCGGAGTCAGCTGCAGCAGCGCTAAGTCTTCCTCTGAGAGTTCCTCCGAGAGGTCTATATATTTGTCCGCCAGAAAGCCCTCAATGCCGTTGATCATGCCATAGATGCAGCCGATTTCTTCCGGGTGTGCCAGTCCCTCACGGATGACACCGTATAAGCTGGAATTGATCACTGCGGTGGGGCCGCCGGACTGTCCTACGATAATATTTTTCTTCATCTGTTGTCTCCTTTTCCGTTTCCGGGTTGTAATAAATTCATTCTATAATAGAAGAAGAGAGATTGCAAGCACTGTATTTCAGCTGAAAATGTTAAAAAAAAGTCAATTTCTTTGAAAGATTGTGTTTTACAGGTTGATTTTGCCATTTAAATTAGGTATAATTAAAAATCGTAAGGCAGGTGTTTGCTTTACTTTAGACAAGCAGACTCCGGCAGATAGAAGTCAGGAAGTTGATGTGATTATCTAAAAAGTGAGGTAGAGACAAGATGGCAGTGATCGATTTAAGCAAGTATGGTATCAACGGTGTGACAGAGATTGTTCATAATCCTTCTTATGAGTATTTATTCGAAGAAGAGACCAAACCGGGCCTGGAAGGTTTTGACAAGGGCCAGGTAAGTGAACTGGGTGCTGTCAATGTTATGACCGGTATCTATACAGGACGTTCTCCGAAAGACAAATTTATCGTTATGGATGAGAATTCCAAGGATACCGTTTGGTGGACTTCTGATGAGTATAAGAATGATAACCATCCTGCAAGTCCGGAGACCTGGAATGCGGTGAAGGAGATCGCTTTAAAGGAGCTTTCCAACAAGAAGCTTTATGTGGTAGATGCGTTCTGCGGCGCCAACAAGGATACTCGTATGGCGATTCGCTTCATTATGGAAGTAGCATGGCAGGCACATTTTGTTAAAAATATGTTTATCATCCCGACCGATGAGGAATTAGAGAACTTTGAGCCGGATTTCGTTGTATATAACGCTTCCAAGGCAAAGGTAGAGAACTACAAAGAGCTGGGACTGAATTCCGAGACTGCAGTTGTATTCAACATTACCAGCCGTGAGCAGGTTATCATCAATACCTGGTACGGCGGCGAGATGAAGAAGGGTATG
>JAEDOC010000202.1 GCA_016302185.1 Clostridium sp.
CACGGCCTTAGAACTTCCCATTGACTGCACAAGAATTCCCATCCGGCACCTGTTTCCAGGCGGCAGGCCCTTCCACGCGTCCGTGACCGACTCCTCACAGAAGATATTTTCGATCAATTACACAGGAACGCCGGCTTACGCGACGCTCCTGGTTACTCAATATAATCTTCATTTTTCTGCCGCTTCCTCCCTCTGCGCCGTCACCGCCTCGATGGGATTCAGCAGATACAGATGCACCTTATCGATTCGGTTCTTTTCTACCTTATCTACTACCAGCCGGATGTTATCGATGACCACATCCTCTCCCTCTTCGGGCAGATGATCGAGAAGTCCGATGACCAGGCCACCGATGGAATCGTAATCTTCAGACTCTAGGTGAAGCTCCAGGCGATCGTTTAGATCATCCAGCTTCATGGAACCTTCCACGATATATTCCTTCGGGCTGATCTTCTGCACCAGTTTTTCCTCGTCTTCATCGTATTCATCACGGATCTCTCCGACGATTTCTTCCAGCACGTCCTCCAGGGTGATGAGACCGGCAGTTGCTCCATATTCGTCCAGAACAATGACGATATTGACATCGGTTTTCCGCATCTCCAGCATCAGCTCGGACACCTTCTTAAATTCATAGGTATACAGCGGCTGACGAAGGTACTTTTTCACCGAAAAGTCTTTGTCCGCGGCGCCTAAGAAAACATCCTTGATATTGATGACACCGATGACATTATCTGTCGTCTCTTCATAAACCGGGAACCGGGTGTACTTTTCCTCCCGGAAGATCTCCATCAGCTCCTGATAGGTGGCTTCCACATCCACAAAGCTCATATCGATCCTGGGAACCATCACGTCTCTGGCCACAGAATCACCGAAGTCGAACACGTTATTGATCATTTTCTTTTCTTCACTTTCGATCACGCCCTCCTCATGGCTTACCTCCACGATGGTACGCAGCTCATCTTCCGTGATGGATTCTCCCCGCTTGTTGGGATCCACACGGAACAGGCGCAGAACCAGAAAGGACAGATGATTCACAATCGCAATGACCGGAGTCAGAAGAATCATAAGTACATATATAATTTTAGAAAAACGAAGGGCTATCGCCTCCGCTGAGATAGTCGAAATTGTTTTCGGCGTGATCTCGCCAAATACCAGAATCAGCAATGTAAGTATTCCTGTCGCCAGTCCCACTGCCTCATTGCCCCACAGCCTGGTAGCCAGCATGGTGGACAGGGCAGATGCATACAGATTTACAATGTTATTGCCGATCAGAATCGCACTCAGCATCTTACTGGGATTTCCGATTACCTTCAGAACGAATTCCGCTCTCTGATCTCCTGCGTCGGCAAGAGTCCTCATGCGAATCTTGTTTACTGTTGTAAGTGCTGTCTCCGATGATGAAAAAAAAGCAGATAATGCGAGCAGAATGAGTAATAGCAACAACTGTATCGCGTCACCAGAATCCAAAAAAATCAACTCCCTTTTTCTTATAATTATATAACGGCTCCATCACCGTAATTTAAAGGTCATTCTAGCCTATTTCCCTGTTTCTGTCAATAAAGATTCTGTAAAATCCTTGCCTTGCACAATGGTTTTCTACCCATTATAATAGCCTTAAGCGGCAGCTGTCTGCCGGAATGTACGATATACTACAACGACAAAAGGAGAACATCCACTATGAAAGCATCCATCGGAATTGATATCGGCGGCTCCACCACCAAGGCTGTCGGGCGAAATGAAGCAGGAGACCTGATTGGCACTCTGCAGGTGACTGCCGGCGATCCCCGTACCTGTACCTACGGTGTTCTTGGCCGCTTTTTGCAGCAGTACGGCCTCACACTGAACGATGTAACAGAGCTCACACTGACCGGACTGGGTTCCACCTTCTTCCATGAAGACATCTATGGTATCCCCACCCGTCATGCGGATGAGCTGACCTCCATCGCCCGGGGCGGACTCTACCTGTCCGGCCTTTCTGAAGCGCTGATCATCAGTATGGGCACCGGCACTGCCTTCCTTCGCGCTTCCAAAAAGAATGGCTTCCGCCATCTGGGTGGCAGCGGCATCGGGGGCGGAACGCTCACCGGACTGGCCTCCCATTTTCTTCATCAGGACAATGTTTTTACACTTTCTGATATGGCTATGAAGGGAAGCCGTGCCATGGCCGATCTGCGCATCGGCGATCTGGTGGATGAGGATGTACCTACGCTGAACTCCGACTTAACTGCTTCTAATTTCGGCAGAATAAAAAGCGGCGCCACCGATGATGATATGGCTGCCGCTCTCTTCAATATGATTTATGAAATAATCGGTGTGATGGCGGTACTGGCCCTGCAGAACGATACCACCCGGGATGTAGTGCTTACCGGGTCACTGGCCTGCCTTCCGCCAGCCGAGGTTACTTTCTCCGTCTTTAACCGGATGAAGGATGTCTTCGGCCTGAACTTTATTCTGCCTCCTCATGCCGCTTTTGCCACGGCCATCGGATCCCTTCTTT
>JAEDOC010000060.1 GCA_016302185.1 Clostridium sp.
TTTCCATGGGACGGCACCTGAATAGCGCCAAAGGCAATTCCGTCCGTGATGATATCACCGCCGTTTTTATGCTCAATCACTTCGCCTTCCAGACGGCAGCCCATCCGATCCGATTCATTGGTAAAGGTATAGGTCTCACTTAAGAAGGTTTTCAGTCCTTTTTCCGTAAAGCAGTCATCCTGCGGTCCCAGTACCACACGGATTACCTGCTCTGTGGCCGTGAAATCATCAGGAGTCAGCTTTCTCTTTCCCATGTTGGGAAGCGTAAGTTTAGGAGCGGTAAATCCAATCTCATCACCAGCCCCCAGCTTTCTGCCCTGATAACCGCCCACCTTTGATTTTAAATTGGTAGACTTGCTGCCCATCACCACCGGGATGTCTAAGCCCCCGGCAAAGGCCACGTAGGCACGGCTTCCGCCAAACATGCCGGCAAAGCTTAAATTGTCACCCTTCTTTACCCGCACCGCCTGGTACATGGGAAGATCCTTCCCGTTTAATTTGGGTCCCAGATTACCGCCGGTTACCGCAATGATATTGTCCTCGGTAAACTGGCACATCGGTCCCATCAGAGTAATCTCCAGCACCGCCTCATTTTCATCATTTCCCACAAGAATGTTAGCCAGAGCTGCGGAACGCTGATCCATCACACCGGAGACGGACATGCCCGACTCCTGAAAGCCGATACGTCCCATATCCTGAACGGTTGTTAAAAATCCTCCGTTTGCAAATTTAACACCCATTCCTACACCTCCTTGTCATAAACCACGTACTGATAGGTTCCGTCCGCAACCTGCTTCTCAATTTTCCTGTACTCCTCCGCGGTGACGGAACGGAATTTGATGTACTGTCCTGCTTCCAGAAGCACCGGTTTTTCCCGATCCGCATCGTAAAGCTTCAGAGGAGTACGTCCAATCAACTGCCAGCCGCCGGGAGAATCCACCGGATAGACACCGGTCTGCTCGCCTGCGATGCCCACAGAACCGCCGTCGATCTTCACTCTTGGGCTCTTTAACCGGGGCGTTGCAATCTCTTTACTCATGCCGCCCAGATACGGGAAACCGGCAATGAAGCCCAGCATATAGATTAAGTACTCTTTTGATGTATGAATCTCTATGACCTCATCCACGGTTTTTCCGTTGTGGGCAGCCACATTCTCAATGTCGGGCCCCATCTCCCCGCCGTACAGCACCGGAATCTCAATCACCGTGGGCGGCGGAATCTGAATGTTCGAAAGAGAGCCCATCAGCTCCTCAAATTTCCCGGTCAGTTCCTGAAAGCCGATCACCTCCGGCCGGTAATGCACCAGAAGGGAGCGGTACGTGGGAACCGTTTCCACGATTCCCGGAATCCCGCTTTTTTCTACAGCAATCTTGAACGCACGGATTTTTTTATTGATCTCCGGGCTGATTTCGTTGCCGAATTCCACACAGACAGCGCAGTCGCCCGACACCAGATATCTCACATCACTCATTTACGTCACATTCCTTCCCTGCAAAATAAGCTTATCTGAAACAAGCTGTAAATCAACGCACGCCTTTATCCGAAAATAGTGAGGATCTTCGGAAGTGCCTTGATTCCGGAGTAACCGGTCAGAAGCACTACGGCGATACCCAGAACAATCAGAATGGTCGGATGCTTGTAATCTTCACCGACGATGTCTTTTCTTCTGCTTGCCAGAAGAATGGTCAGCAGTGTAATCGGAAGAATCAGTCCGTTGACGGAGCCTGCGATTACCAGCAGAGTTGCCGGCTGTCCAACCACGGTCATAATAATAGCGGAAATGGTAATGAAACCAATGACAAACCATTTCTCATTTTCCATAATAAACGGATGCAGTGTCTTTAAGAAGGATACTGAGGTAAAGGCTGCACCGATCACGGAGGTAATACCCGCAAAGCAGATCACCATACCAAAGATAAAATAACCGATGCTGCCGGCGCCTGCCTTAAATGCTGCTGCCGGCGGGCTGTTCACCCAGGCATCACTTCCCACTACCTCCGGCATAGCGGTAACAACACCGAGAACGGCCAGGAACAATAAGATTCTCATGGTACCGGATACGCTGACGCCCATTAACACCGAACGGCGAACCTGCGGAAGATCCTTGGTTCCGGAATAGCCGGCATCCAGAAGACGATGGGCACCGGAGAAGGTGATATAACCGCCGCAGCTTCCGCCCAGAAGCGTAATCAGCGGGAACACCAGCATCGGAAGCTGGTTAACTTTGCCTAAGCTGGCCACTGCCTCTCCTACCGGAGGTTTAGACTTAAAGGCCACAAACAGTACAACGATAATCATGATGGTTCCCAGATACTTGGTCAGACGATCCATACCTGCCTTCGCATCCTTGGATAAGAAAATCATCACTCCGACAATACCGCCGATGACACAGCCGGCCTTGATCGGAAGACCAAACATAACATTTAAACCGGTCGCCACACCACCGATATTACCCATATTGAATACAAGACCGCCGATGGCAACCAGACATGCGATAAAATATCCCAGACCCGGAAGTACCTTATTGGCAATATCCTGGCCTCTCATTCCGGAAACACCGATGATGGACCACACATTTAACTGTGTAGTTATATCCAAGAGAATCGTACAGATAATAACCAGTGCAAAAATAGAACCATACTGACCGGTAAAGGTCGCGGTCTGTGTTAAGAACCCCGGTCCGATGGCTGATGTTGCCATCAGGAATGCAGCTCCCATCAGCGCGGTCATACTTTTCGTGCTGCTGTTTTTCTTCTCACTCATATGATGTAATCCCCTCTCGATTATATTAAATTAACGATTTAATTTCCACACCCTCTGCAATTAAGGTCTCGCGGATATTCTTTACAAACTCCAGTGCCTTGGGGTTGTCGCCGTGTACACAGATGGAATCTGCCTTGATTGCGATATCATTGCCGTTAATGCTTTCTACCTTCCCCTCTTTTACCATGCGTACCACGCGTTTGATGGCCAGATCCTTATCCTTGATCACTGCCCCCGGGAGCTTTCTGGATACCAGAGTTCCGTCATCGTTGTAGGCACGGTCTGCGAATACCTCGCTGGCAGCGCGAAGTCCCACGCTCTCTGCTGCCTCAATCATCTTAGAGCCTGCCAGACCCATGAAAATGATGTCCTTATCTACTTCATACACTGCCTCACACATGGCTCTTGCCAGCTTCTCATCCACAGCTGCCATATTATACAGTGCACCATGAGGCTTCACATGCTGAATCCTGACCCCCTGGCTCTTGGCAAATGCAGATAAGGCGCCCAGCTGATACTTGATATACGCCTTTGCCTCCTCCGGTGTCACAGCCATATTTCTTCGTCCAAAGCCCATCAAATCGGGAAATCCCGGATGTGCCCCCACTGCTGTACCGTATTTTTTTGCCAGAGCAACGGTCTTCTCCATCACCATGGGATCTCCCGCATGCCAGCCGCAGGCGACATTGGCGGAAGATACATACTGAAGAATTTCTTCATCCATGCCAAGGGTGTAATTACCGAAACTCTCACCCAGATCACTGTTTAAATCCACATAAAACATACGCTCTACCTCCTGTGATTTTCTCCACTCTCTGAGGTTCCTCACCTCTATGGTCTTTATTTTATCTGACTTTTTATGGTTGTTCAACTATATTTTTCATGCTCTTTCTATATTCCTCTTTATTGACGCAAAAATCGTGCAAATTTGCACGAATCAAGTGTGCGAATTTGCACGATGTGAGTTTTTGCACTATTCTTCCCGTTCCATTCTGCGCTTCATGGAAAAACGGGTAATGCCCAGAAGGGCCGATGCTTTCGTCAGGTTGTTTCCGGAAAGCTTCAGTGCCTGCTCCATATACATCTTCTCCAGCGTGGCAACCTCCTGTTCGAGGCTGATGGGTGCTTTCTGCAGATCTTTTAAATAATAACAAGGGCCACCGGCAGGACGTATCTCTTTCTCCGCCGGTGACAGATCTACATGCTTTTCCAGCACCTTTCCCTGGCTGAACAGAAAGCACCGCTCAAAGATATTTTTCAGTTCCCGGACATTCCCTTTCCAATCGTAGAGAATCAGCTCCCGCAGGAAATCCGGATCCACTTTTTCAATATTTTTGGCAAAGGCCTTATTATAATAGTCCAGGTAATAATCGCAGAGCACCGGGATATCTTCCCGCCGTTCCCGCAGCGGCGGAATCGTAATCTGCATTACATTCAGGCGATAGAACAGATCCGCCCGGAACTGTCCATCCTTAATCGCCTTCTCCAGATTCCGATTGGTAGCGGCAATGATACGCACATCCAGCTCCACGTCCTCCAATGCCCCGATCCGTTTTACCTTCCGATCGTCCAGAAAGGTTAAGAGTTTAGCCTGCATGGACAGCGGAAGCTCTCCAATCTCATCCAGAAACACCGTGCCGCCGTCCGCCAGTTCAAAAAGCCCCTTTTTGGTCCGGACTGCCCCCGCAAAGGCGCCCCGCTCATAGCCGAACAGCTCACTCTCCAACAGATTTTCCGGAATGGCGCCGCAGTTGATCCGCACCATCAGATTATCCCGCCGATTACTGCCGTCATGAATCAGACGGGCCACCACCTCTTTGCCGGTACCAGTTTCTCCCCGCAGCAGCACATTGACAGAGGAATTGGCACTCAGCACCTTAATCTGACTTCGAATCTGCTCTACCGCGTCACTGACCCCCGCAAATTCCTGAATTCTTCCCTTCAGAAATTCCAACGATGCCTTATGGCGCTTCTGTTCCACGCACCGTTTGATCAGCAGATCCAGCTCGTCCACATCGAAGGGCTTCAGCACATAATCATAGGCTCCTTTTTTAATTGCCTCCACGGCCTGGGAAACAGAGCCGTAGGCTGTCATCAGAATCACCTGAAGATCCTCATCCAAAGCTTTTAAGTTCCCGATCTCCTCCATCCCCACGCTGTGCTCCAGCAGATTATCCAGCACGACTACGCCGGGATGATAGACCCGGATAAACTCCAACGCCTCCTCGATCGTTGCCGCCGCATACGCGTCATAGCCCCGATCCTTTAGTCCCTCCTGCAGTGTGTAACGCAGCAGATATTCATCGTCCACAATCAATACCCGTTCCATCCGACGCCTCCTCCTTCTGTATATTGGTATGGTTTAAACAGCCCTCCGGTGAAATTCCAGCGTAATCAGAGTTCCTTCCCCTGGAACACTGCTGATCTTCATCGTTCCTTCGTTCTGTTCCACCAGTTTTTTTACAATGGATAAGCCCAGGCCGATTCCGTTAATACTTTTTGTGTAAAACGGCTCCATAGCCCTGGAAAGCTCTTCCTCTGTCATTCCCTTTCCGTTGTCCCGGAAATCAATCCTTGCCATCTCTCCCACTGTTTTTCCTTCCATCCGGATCCATCCCTCCCGGCCCGGCACCATAGCCTTGGTACTGTTGCTGATCAGGTTATGGATAATCTGACGGAACTCATTCTCATTCAGCCAGCCGGTAAAACCAGCCTCTGTCTTCACCTCCAGCGAAGCCTTCTGCCCGCCCGGTTCTTTCGCGTATATCATCGCGATTTCTTTCAGCACCCGTTCCAGAGAAACCTCTGTCTTCGGTGATTCCCGCCGTACAGAAAGGGTAAACAGATTCATAATCAGCGTGTTGACGCGGTCAATTTCATGGATCATACTGTCGCAGAGCATCTGATCCCCTTCCTTTTCCGCCCGGCCCTTTAAAAGCTGAATCCCGGATCGAATTCCGGCGATAGGGTTCTTAATCTCATGGGCCAAAGTCGCCGACATGCGGCTGGTGTACTCCATCTTGGTGTAATTCTCCATATTTTTCAACAGCCCCTCAAAGGTCACCGCCAGCTGTCCGATCTCATCCTTGCGCCCTACAGAAGCAAATTTATAACTCCGATAACTATCCTTGTTCTCCTCAATCTGGCGGCAGGTCCGGCTCATCCGCCGGATCGGCCGGGTAATACTATGGGAAATGAATATGCTGGCCTGGGCGATCATCAGAAGGGCAGCAATCGCACCCACCACCACATAATTCTGCTTCTCCAGCACCATCTCTCCGAAATCCTTCCGGTCAATCAGGAATTCCAGCGTCCAGCCCAGCACATTTTCTTCCCGACTGGTCAGAAGGACCTCTCTTACGTCCGGCTCCGCAGCATACTCCGCCCCGGCCGTTCCGGACTCCGCTCCGTTCACTTCAGCCTTCGCGGTAACCGTTTCCCCGTTCGCATCCGTGATTCGCACTCTTCCATTACCATATTCCCGGTATTTTTCCCGCAGCAGCGCTTCCGGCATCCACTCTGCCAGAAAATTAATGTCCCGGTTGACCTCCGTAAATAGCGTTTCGGCCATCGCTCTCTGATTTTCCAGCTGCATCGTATAACCATTGTAAAACGAGATTCCAAAAAAACCCAAAATTACCAGTATCTCCACCAGAAGAAAGGGAACCAGAATCTCATTTTCAATCTGAAAAAACCAGGACGACAACCGATCTAACCACTTCTTCATCGCCATCCTCCTTTCTCCAGAACAGGAATTACCTCATAGGCGATGCAGGAACAGAGCGTTGCCGGAAAGCCCCAGTAGACCGGCAGCTCCATCTGAATGAACAGAATACTGCTGACCAGCCCCACCAGAAAAGCGCCGCAGGCACCCTTCTTCGTCCCCCGGCCGGACACAAACATCCCGTAAATCAGAGGCGTCAGCACCGCCGCAAAAACGCCCCAGATGTCCGCACCGAAAAACAGCACGTTCGCCGGTGGATCGATGGACAGCAGAAGAGATGCAGTACCTCCCAGAAAGATAAACAGGCGGGCCAGAAAGAGCGTTCTGTCCTCACTGCAGTTCTTCTTCCAGATCTTTCCCACCACATCATAAGACATGATAGAGCCCACCAGCAGAAGCTGGGAGTTGGCTGTAGAGATACAGGAGCCGATGATACTGATCAGGAAAAATCCGCTGAACCTGGAGGACAGCAGATGATTGATGGCATAGATCAGGATATTGTCTGTCTCACAGTCTGCGCCCAGCTTCGGATCGATCAGGGAAATTCCCAGTCCAATCTGTGTCAGGAAAAAATAGAAAAAAGTGAGAAAGACCAACGCATAGAGAATCATCCGCTTCGCTGTCCTCCTGTCCTTTGCCGCCACCAGTCGGATCAGATACTGGGGATTGGCTGCCAGTCCCATACCCCAGCCGAAAAAGGTGGTGATATACATCAACGAAGTATACCCCAGCGGGTAATACCCGGCGCCTTCCGCCAGAAGCTTCCGTTCCACCACCTGATTGCTCAATACCAGCCCTGCATCCGCCTGACGGATGACCGTCAGATAGATTAACACCACACTGACGGTCAGCATTACCAGATTACAGCCGTCTGTCTTGGATACGGAAATAAATCCGCCAAAAGTGGAGTAAAGAATAAATAAATAGACCAGGAACACTGAAACCTTATAATCAATATGTAACAGGCTGGAGGCCGCGATGCCAAAGCCCTTGATCTGGATGACCAGATACAGGACATACCCTACACAGATCAGGATTCCCGTTCCAATCTGAAGAAAATCCGACTGGTACCGCTCGCCAATCAGCTGCGGGATCGTCAGCACATTATGCTCATACAGCCGATCGCTGATGGCATACAGCATCAGTGCCCCGATAAACCAGGGAATCACAGAAACCATAATTACCGCTGTCCCCTGCTGGCAGACATTGCCCGTAAAGCCCAGAATGGATGCAGCGGAAATCCAGGTTCCCACAAAGGTAAAAAACAGGCGCAGAAGGCCTGTTTTTCGTTCTCCAATAAAAAATTTCGGTACAGAATCGCTCTCGCTGAACGAAGATTTTCCGATAAATAAGATCACCAGCGAATACACGCAAAAATAGATCAGATACACAAAAGATTTGCTCATATTTCCCCCACCATTTTCTTACGGCATCTGCTCTTCCGGCTGATAACACGCCTCCAGAAGCACCCCCGCTGCCGCTTCCCGTTTTTCTTCCGGCTGTCGCAGCACATAGAAGCCATACCTCTGTCCTTCCGCAAAACGTCCCTTCTCTCGATCCTCCACCAGAACTGTGTTCGCCCCGTTGCGGTACGCCTGATGAATCACCCGCTTTGCCACTGCCTCGAATTCACTGTCCTCACAGCGGAACATCGAAAACATCGCCGCTCCTCCCGCCGGAACAGCGCTCTGATCCAGCCGGTAATGCCAGTGCCGGTTCTCTCCTTCCAGATACGGCGCCAGCTCCTTCTCATATTCCATAGAAACCAGAGTTAAGCCCCGGGCAGGAATCGTCGGCCCGGCCGCCGCCCGGTTTCTGGCCTCCAGAATCTCCTCCATATGCTCCGGCGGGTACACCCCCATACCCATCTTCACCAGAGTTCCGGTAATAATCCGCACCATATTGTAAAGGAAACCACTTCCGCTGATTCGGATTGTGATCATATCCCCGTCTTTTTCCACATCCAGCCGATAGATGGTACGCACAGTCTCCTCCGCCTGGGTACGCACCGTACAAAAGCTCTTAAAATCATGCTCTCCCACCAGATAAGCTGCTGCCTGTCTCATCTTCTCCACATCCAGCGGAAAATAGCAGAAATGACTGTAAAGCCGCAGAAGCGGCATATCAATCTTGCGGTTTAATATTTTATATTCATACGTTTTAACGCAGTTTGCCTTTCTCGGATGAAAGCTTAACGGCACCTCCTCCGAAGACTGAATCCGAATATCCTCCGGCAGTCGCTGATTCAGTGCAAAACAGATCTTATCCCCGGGAATCCGGCTCTCTGTATCGAATACCGCCACATTTCCCATGGCATGGACACCGGAATCAGTCCGGCTGGCGCCAATCACCATCACAGGCTCCTTCAACAGCTCGGAAAGCGCCTTATTCAGCACCTCCTCGATGGTCACGCCATTAGGCTGCAGCTGCCAGCCGCAATATGCAGTTCCGTCATAGGCTACTACCAGCTTGATTCTTCTCATTTCTTATCTCTTTCCATCTTTCTTTCAGATTCTAAAGCAGCACCCGGATGGCAATAACCGCTGCCAGATACCCCAGAAGAATCACATACGCCACATGATCCCGGCCTTCATACCGAAGCGGCTTCATCTTGGTCCGTCCAATTCCCCCGCGATAGCATCTGGCCTCCATGGCCATCGCCAGATCCGTTGCCCGGCGGAACGCCGAGACAAAAAGCGGCACCAGAAGAGGGATCATGCTTTTCGCCTTCTGAATCAGATTGCCGGATTCAAAATCGGCCCCTCTGGCCATCTGCGCCTTCATGATCTTATCGGTTTCTTCTACCAGAATCGGTATAAAACGCAGTGCAATGGACATCATCATGGAAATCTCATGGACCGGAACGTGCAGCCGGTTCAGAGCTCCAAGACTCTTCTCCAGACCGTCCGTCAGCTGATTTGGCGTGGTAGTCAGGGTCATCACAGACGAACCGATCACCAGGTACATCAGACGCATCCCCATAAAGAATGCCAGCTTCAACCCTTCCTCTGTCACCTTCAGAAAACCAATCCGGAACAATACCCGGCCATCCGTCAGAAACAGGTTAAAGCTGATACTGATCAAAAGAAGAACAACAATAGCTTTTAACCCTCTCACAATAAACTTAAACGGAACCCGGGAAAGCTTTACTGACACCGCCAGAAACAGGGTTGCTGCCGCATAGCACCAGAGATTGTTAGCAAAAAATAAGGAAATGATAAAAATCATAGTACCGAACAATTTGGTTCGGGGATCCAGACGATGCACCACAGAATCCACCGGATAATACTGTCCGATCGTAATATCTCGAATCATCGCTTCTCTCCCTCCTCTGTTCTGCAGGGAGCCGGATTCTCTTTCTTCTTCAGCAGATTCAGAATTGCATCCCGCGCCTCTTCAATCGTAGTGATGGTATCATCAATATCGACACCCTTTTCTCTCAGCTCCTGCACCACATAAGTAATCTGCGGTGCGGCCAGACCGATCTGCTCCAGCTCTTTATAGTGCTTGAATACCTCCCTGGGCGTATCATCAAAGACCTTTTCCCCATGATTCATCACCATGATTCGATCCACATAGCGGGCCACATCCTCCATACTGTGGGATACCAGAAGAATGGTAAGCCCGTGCTGCCGGTTCAGTCGCTCAATCTGATCCAGAATCTCATCCCTGCCCTGGGGATCCAGCCCCGCCGTCGGCTCATCCAGAATCATCATCTCCGGCCGCATCGCCAATACACCTGCAATGGCCACACGGCGCTTCTGACCGCCGGACAGTTCAAAGGGGGATTTCTCATAGAAGCTCTCATCCAGTCCCACCAGATCCAGCGCGTGTCTGGCTCTTTTTTCCACCTTTTCCTCGGAAAGGCCCATATTTCTGGGGCCGAAACACACATCGGAAAAAACATCCGCTTCAAACAGCTGGTGCTCCGGATACTGGAACACCAGTCCTACCTTACTGCGCAGCTGCTTCATGGGATAACCGTCGCTTAAAATACTGGTTCCCTGATACAGAATATCCCCGCTGGTAGGGCGGATCAATCCGTTCAAATGCTGGATTAAAGTAGATTTGCCGGAACCGGTATGACCGATGAGACCGACAAATTCCCCGTCCCTAATCTCAAAATTCACATCTTTCAGCGCATGCTGCTCAAAGGCCGTGCCGGCGCCGTAGATGTAGTTCAAATCAACCACTTTTATTGACATTGTCTGTTTCCTTCTTTATTCTCCTGTCACTTCCGGCTCTTTTCATGCCAAAAGCGGAAGCAGCGCTTCCATCAACTCTTCTTTTCTCAAAATTCCGTCCGGAAGCGGCACACCGTTTTTCTTCAGTTCATAAGCCAGTTCCGTCACCTGCGGTACATCCAGGTGATATCCCTTCAGCTCCTCCACCTTAGAAAAAACCTCTCTGGGCGTTCCGTCCATCACCACACGGCCTCCGTCCATCACAATCACCCGATCGGCATCAATGACCTCTTCCATATAGTGAGTAATGAGAAGTACCGTAATCCCTTCTTTCCGGTTCAGCTCATGAATGGTCCGGATGACTTCCTTTCGGCCATTGGGATCCAGCATAGCGGTCGGTTCGTCCAGAACGATACATTCCGGCCGCATCGCCATTACCCCGGCAATGGCTACCCGCTGCTTCTGGCCGCCGGACAGACGATTGGGAGATTTCTTCCGGTACATGGTCATTCCCACCGCCTTCAGGCTCTCATCCACCCGCTTCCAGATCTCTTCCGTGGGAACTCCCATATTTTCCGGACCAAAGCCCACATCTTCCTCCACCACATTTCCGATAATCTGGTTATCCGGATTCTGGAATACCATTCCTGCAGTTTCCCGCACCTCCCAGAGCTTATCCTCGTTTGACGTATCCATCTCCGATACCCAGACCGTTCCTTCGGTGGGGAGAAGAATTCCGTTGATATGCTTCGCCAGTGTGGACTTGCCGGAACCATTATGACCTAACACTGCCACAAAACTGCCTTTTTCGATCTCCAGATTCACATGATCGATGGCTCTGGTCACCTCTTCCACCTTATCCTCTTCATCCCGTCTGATATAATCAAATACAAGATTTACCGCTTTTATAATATTCATGTCCAACCCTTCTGACTCTCTGTCTTCTGCACATTTGTGTTAGATTTTAGAATAATTTGTAACCATAGTCAAGTGGTAACAAACACAAAAAGGATGAT
>JAEDOC010000061.1 GCA_016302185.1 Clostridium sp.
GGTAATATCAGTCACATTAGGGCTGAGTTTCATGATCACCGGCTGTTTTGCTCTCTTTTTCACTTCTTTTGTGATGGCTTCCACCGCTTTCGGATCCTGACCAAAAGCAATACCGCCCTCTTTTACGTTCGGGCAGGAAATATTGATTTCCAGCATATCCACATCTTCTTCAGCCAGACGTTCCACAACGGCACAGTAATCCTCTGTAGTTTTGCCACATACATTTACAATAATTTTGGTATCATATTTTTTCAAGAACGGAATATCTCTCTCACAGAACACATCGATGCCCGGATTCTGCAGACCGATGGCATTGATCATGCCGCCGTACACCTCCGCGATTCGAGGTGTGGGATTGCCCGGCCACGGCACATTGGCCACGCCCTTGGTCACCACAGCACCCAACTTGTTCAAATCCACCATCTCGCCGTATTCCGCACCGGAACCAAAGGTACCGGATGCCGTCATCACCGGATTTTTCAGTTCTACCCCGGCCAGATTCACTGCTGTCTTAATCATAAATCCACCTCCCCGGCCAGGAATACCGGACCGTCCTTGCAGATTCTCTTATTATGCACATTGCTGTGGGAATCCACTTCCTTCGTCTTGCAGACACAGGCCAGACAGGCACCGATTCCACAGGCCATCTTCTCCTCCAGAGAGATGTAGCAGCGGATATGGTTCTCCTCCGCATAAGCCTTTAACGCACGAAGCATCGGGGTCGGACCGCAGGCATACATCACATCCGCCGTCAGGCCGTTCTCACGGATCGCATTCAGCACATTTCCCTTCGTTCCCACACTGCCGTCCTCCGTGGCCACAAAAACCTCACCGTAGGCCTCGAACTCGTCCCGCAGAAACAGATTCTCGTCCCGGTATCCCAGAATAATCTGTTTCTCGCAGTTCAGCTGCTTCGCCAGCTCCAGCATGGGCGGGATTCCGATTCCTCCGCCAATCAGGAAAACATTCTCCCCCTCCTGCGGAAAGCCATTGCCCAGCGGTCCCATGATATCGATGGGGTCCCCGGACTCGTAGGAAGAAAATTCTCTGGTTCCCTCTCCGGCAATCCGATATACAATACGCAAACGCTCTTCTTCCGGCTCCACCTCACAGATACTGATGGGGCGGGGCAGAAGTCTGGAACCGTCTCTGCTATAAACCGAAATAAACTGACCCGGCCGGGCCTCTTTCGCAGCACGGGTGGTGATCCACATACTGAAGATCCCCGGTGCCAGCTCTTCCTGGCTGTAAACAACTGCGGTTTCTTTGATCTGTGCCATAGGTTTTCTTCCTCCTCCGGTATTTATAATACACGGCCGATATCGGCAATCATATCAAGTACGGCCTGTCTGGATGCATCTCCGAAATTCTCAGCGCCGAACTTCGCATAAGCCTCTTTCTTATAGGCAGCGATAATTCCGCGGGAGGAATTCACGATGGCGCCTAAGCCGTCCTCATTGAAGCAGTATCTCAAATCCTCCGCCGTACCGCCCTGTGCACCGTAGCCCGGTACCAGGAAATACGTCTTCGGCATCAGTTTTCTTAAAATCTTACTCATCTCCGGGTAAGTCGCACCCACAACAGCGCCCACATTGCTGTAGGCTCCATCCATGGAAGCCTCGCCCCACTCCACAACCTTCTCAGCAACCAGCTCATAAAGCGGTCTTCCGTCAATCAGGCGGTCCTGAAATTCGCCGCTGGACGGATTGGAGGTCTTAACCAGAACAAAGATGCCCTTATCATACTGATTGCAGACATCTACGAATGGTTTTACACCATCGGTTCCCAGATAGGGATTCACGGTAATATATTCGGTATCAAAACCGGCATAAGTTTTGCTTCCTACGGTCACTTTGCCGATATGGCCGGTGGCATACGCAGTAGAA
Organism: Clostridium sp.; assembly: GCA_016302185.1. GTDB lineage: Bacteria > Bacillota > Clostridia > Lachnospirales > Lachnospiraceae > Otoolea. The sequence goes on from JAEDOC010000061.1 coordinate 1,887, forward strand.
GTGGAACCGATATCACCTCTCTTCACATCGCCGATGACAACAAGTCCCTTCTCCTGACAGTACTTTACCGTTCTGTCATAGACCTTTAAGCCCTCAATGCCGAACTGCTCATACATGGCAATCTGCGGCTTCACGGACGGAATCAGATCTGCGGTGGCATCCACAATTGTCTTATTAAACTGCCAGATAGCCTCAGCAGCGCCCTCTAAGGTCTCACCAAATTCCTCATAAGCTTTCTTCGTCACATGTTCCGGGATATAACTGAGCATTGGATCCAGTCCCACACAGATCGGTGCCTTAGTTTTCTGAATCTTCTCAATCAACTTGCTAACCATAGCGTCCTCCTTGATTTCTCTTTTCAATCGTATAATCTTATATATTTTATCATAAGTCTACCCTTGTTTCAAGAAAAATGATACCATCCCAAACTGCAAAAACGCCGATCCTATCGAAGGGTCAGCGTTGCAACATAATCTCCGTTTTTATATGTCTTTGCGGCAAACTGTTCCTCTGTCCGCGTCTCCAGCTCCATCCACAGTTCTTCCGCTGCCAGCATGATATGCGCCAGCATAATGCCGATGCAGAAATTCCGGACAGAAGCATTGCAATGTCCCGGCACACGGCTCTTTCTGGAAAAGACATAGAGCCGATCCGAGTATACAATAAACCGCCAGGGCTGGGAATTATAGGCCGATGGTGCCAGGCGTGCCGCCTTTAAAATCGTCTTCATCTGTTCTCCGGCCTCTTCCTTGAAGACACACAGTGCATTTAAGGGATGGCGTTTAGCCAGAGGACTCTCCCGGTAGAGACGGCCTTCGGCATAGCCAAAGGCTGCCATCATCACAAACCGTTTTCCGTTTTTTACCTGTTGAACCGGCCGCAGCGAGCCCAGATAACAGGTTCCCAGACCCTTTACCGTCAGGTACAGAATCAACTGTTCCATGACATAGCCGGCATTTTTCTCATAGCCTTCCTCTGTCTCCGAATAAACCGCCAGATAATAGGGCGCGTCCATCTTCCATAAGCCTTTTACTTCTGCCTTTTTCTTTGTATTATCCAGAATCTCCGCCTCCAGATGGATCCGGTCATTCAGACGGGAGGTTTTCTCAAAATAAGACAAAATCTGCCCCAGCAGCTTCTCCGGAACTTCCTTTTTCTCATATTTGCGAATGGACTGCCGGCACGCAATTGCCTCATAAAGATTCATCATACATTTCCCTCCTTTTTCTGCGGATCTCCTGTGGATTATCCAATCAATCCCGCCGCCAGCGGAGCCACCACCACCGTGGACAGGCCTGCCACCGCAATCGCCAGGCTGCTCATCGCTCCTTCAATCTCTCCCAGCTCCAGTGCCCGGGCCGTTCCGATGGCATGGGCAGCGGTTCCCAATGCCAGTCCCTTCGCCACGGGCTCTTCTATTTTACAGACTGCGAACAGCGTATCCGCAATCACATTTCCCAGGATGCCGGTAACAATGATACTGACCACCGTCAGCGTCACGATCCCGCCCAGTTCCTCCGATACGCCCATACCGATCGCCGTCGTGATAGATTTGGGCAGCAGGCTGACGTAATACACATGCTCCAGACGGAATACCAGAGACATGGCAAAAATACTGGCTGCGCTACCCGCCACTCCCACCAGGATAGAGGTCAGAATCGCAGCAGCATTTTTCTTTAACAGCTCCAGCTGACGGTATAGCGGAATGGCCAGACAGACCGTTGCCGGAGTCAGAAAATAGCTGAGAAAGGAAGCTCCTCTATTATATTCCTGATAATCAATCCGGAAAACCAGCAAAGCAACGATCACCAGCGCTGCCGCCACCAGAAGCGGATTGCAGATGGCAAGTCCTGTCTTCTTTTTCAGCCAGATTCCGAAAAGATAAGCACCAACACTTAAGAACATTCCAAAATATAAAGACTCCTGGGCCAGCTCACTCATGGAATTTTCCTCCCTTCTGCTTTCTGCGGATAATTCCCTGCGCCATTTTCCCGGTCACAATCATCACAAACAGGGTGGATACCACAGAGATTACCAGCACCGGAAGCAGTACCGCTTTCAGCTCCGTGAAGCTGTCCATCAGCCCCACCGCAGCCGGAATAAACATCAGCGGCATGGTATCCAGCAGAAAATCTCCCACACCGGAAATCTCATCCACCTTTACCAGTCCGGTGCAGAGGCACAGTAATAAAAGAAACAGCCCATAGACTCCTGCCGGAACCGGCAGCGGCAGCAGGGCATTGCATAATTCTCCCGCCATGGTAATTCCGAATAAAATGACCACTGCTTTTAAATGTTTCATGATGTCAGTCTCCTCTCGTTAAGCGTTTCTATTCTATCACTCCCTGTTTTTTTGGACAATATCAAAATTATCTCAAAATCCTGCTTTTTCCTTGCATATTTTGCTTCATATGTATATAATACTTCCACATCGTAACCGAAAAATCATGAACGGATTCGACAAAAGGAGACAACTGCCATGCATCTGGAAATCACTGAACAATTATCCAAGGAAAACCAACATGCCATCGAAGATCTGATTCAGGCCTGTCGGGATTTTGAGGGACTGACTCTCTCCTTCCCCTATGAAGAGGTCTCTGTTACCTATCTTCTCTGGAGTGAGAAACCGGCTGGGACTCCCCGTCTTCTGGCTGTTCTGGGACTTCTTCTGCCGGATGACTCCTGCCCGGATACCGAGGATGACTGTGACTGTGAGGCACCGGTCGAGCTTTGTGCCTTCACCCGCCCCTCTGAGCGGCGAAAGGGTCTCTTTACCCGGTTATTTGAAGAAGCCGGCTCCTGCTTTGATGACCGTGATCTTCTCTTTCTTCTGGATCACCATTCTCCGGCAGCCCTGGCCGCGGCGGAACATCTCGGGGCCGAACCGGAAAGTGAGGAATACAGAATGGAATATAAGTTTCAGAATTTTGAACACATCCCGGCTGTGGAAGAGCCGCGGCTGTCTCTTTCTGTAACTGCTGAAGATCCGTCTACTACGCGGTATGAATTCTTCCTGCCCCAGGAAACATCTACAGCCGCGATCTGTCGCACCAGAGCCTTCGGTCCCCGCGTCTGCTTCTATGATTTCTCCGTCCGGGAAGAACTGCGCAGGAACGGTCTGGGCAGAGAAGCACTTCTTCTGGTTCTGGAAACACTGCGAAGAAACGGCTGCACCGGGGTATTTCTGCACGTAAGCGGCAGCAACCTTCCTGCTGTCTGCCTGTATCAAAAAACAGGATTCCGCATCTGCGAAACCCTGTCTTATTACCTGTATTAATCGCCTACTTTTGAATAATAAAACCTTTTTCTTCAATCTTACGGCGAATATCCAGCATCTGCCAGTCTGTTTTGGCAATCGTCTCCGCACACTCCCGCAGCTGTTCTCCAATCTCCGTCGCATCCAGCTCATCCAGCTTCTTTTTATACTTCAGCTGGTGATCCAGGCTGGCCCAGAAGTCCATGGCGATGGTCCGAATCTGAACCTCCACCCGGATATTCTTCTTGCTGTTGGAGAAAAACACGGGAACCTCCACAATCATGTGGTAGCTCCGATATCCATTGGCCTTGGGGGATCGTATGTAGTCCTTCACTGCAATGACCTTCACGTCATCCTGTCGTGCCAGCATCTCGCTGATGCTGTAAATATCATCAATAAAGGAACAGATCACCCGGATTCCCGCAATATCATCCAGATTCTTAACCATGGAATCCACCGAAATCGGAAAACCGCGTCTCTGCAGCTTCTCCAATATGCTTACCGGTTTCTTGATTCTGGATTTAATCACTTCGATCGGATTTCTGGAATTTCTTACCGAAAGCTCATCATTCAGAACCTCCAGCTTCGTCTTCACCTCACGAATCGCACAGGAATACTGCATCATACATTCCTGAAACTGACGTGCTGTTGAGATGAAAGCCTCCGGAATCTCAATCTCCTCCGGCGCGTTGATCGCAAACTGATTCAGCTCGCTGTTGGGATTCAAGTTGATATTCATCTTTATAATGCCTCCAACACGTCAGCCGCATGATCCAGCCACGGAGATTCTACGTACTCAACTACACCCTGATCCACGCTCTCTGCAATCTTCGGATCAATCGGGATCTGCGCCAGCACCGGAATACCGTACAGCTTCGCGGTCTCTTCCAGATGACTCTCTCCAAAAACGGAAATCTTCTTTCCGCAGTCCGGACATTCCAGATAGCTCATATTCTCCACCAGGCCAAGAATCGGAATATCCATCTTCTTCGCCATATTCACCGCTTTGGCAACGATCATGGAAACCAGATCCTGCGGAGAGGTCACAATGATAATGCCGTCCAGCGGCAGAGACTGGAATACCGTCAGCGGAACGTCACCGGTTCCCGGAGGCATATCCACAAACATATAGTCGACATCCTTCCAAAGTGCTTCACCCCAGAACTGCTTGATAACACCGCCGACAATCGGGCCTCTCCAGATAACCGGATCTGTCTCATTCTCCAGAATCAGGTTCGCAGAAAGCACTTTCACACCGGTCGCACTCTCCATCGGAAGCATCAGCTGATCCGCTGTCACACCGACCGTTCCGTGTAATCCAAAGGCCTTCGGAATGGAAGGTCCGGTAATATCCGCATCCAGAATACCGACACCCTTGCCTCTGGCCCGCATCTTGGCTGCCATCAGAGAAGTCACCAATGATTTACCGACACCGCCCTTACCGCTGACAACGCCGATCACTCTCTTGACGCTGCTCTGCGGATTCAACGGCTCTAAAAAGCTTTCCGGTTTCCGGCTGTCGCAATTCTCGCTGCAGCTGGAACAGTTATGATTACATCCTTCACTCATGTCAAAAATCTCCTTTTTTTACAGCTTGCACTGTGTTTTATTCTATCACAGGACGGAAAAAAAAGAAAGTAAAATCCCGTATTCTGTCAGCTTTCTGTCAGAAGATCCTCTGTTTGTGTCACAGACCCTTTCCCTGTGCCGAAAGCCCGCGAATACTGCGAACCAGTCCTACTGCTTCCATCCGCTTTGCAATCAGATAAAACAGAGCGGCATCCACCGGCCATTTGATCAGATTTTTCAGCAGCCGCATAGGCAAAAGTGCCAGAATTCCTTTTCCCGACATCATAGAAAGCCACAGCGTATTAAAGAAGACGTTGCAGATCAGCGCTACCAGAAAATTGGCCGCCAGCGCACGTTTAAAGCTCAGAGGCCGTTTGTAGAGAACCGAGCCGTAAAGAACACCTCCCAGCATGGCATCAAAGGTAAAGCCGAAAAAGAAGGTTCCCGTCGGCTTCACCACATATTTTACCAGATCCAGAACTCCGCCGTAGCAGGCTCCAAACACGGGGCCAAACAGATAATACACGAACTGATTGACAATCGGACCGAACCCAATCTTCAAATACGGACCTGCTTCGATCGTGAAATATCCCAGAACAACGGAGACAGCCATAAACATGGCGGCAGTGGTGATGTTTCTGACGTGTTTCAATTCCTGATAGGAGGAACGCCAGAGCATAGCTGCTTTTTGCATAAAAAAATACCTCCATTTCTGCAGATCTCTCGAACCACATCAGGAGATAAAAAATAGGAAATCTCTTTCCCGTCCATGATGCAGCGGGATGCGGAACACAAACCGCGGATTTCTCCTTCGTCCGGCTGTCAACTCCCTGTACAGCCGGCACTTAACGCCTGCATTCCTACTCTGCTTTCATAATTATTTGATTTTGTTTCCAAGTATAGCATACTTTTCCCATTTTTCAAGAGCCAGATGCACGATACATGCATTCAGACAGCCCAGCAGGGCCCCTGCCAGCACATCCGTGGGAAAATGGACGAACAGATACATACGGGAAAAAGCGATCGCCACGGCCAGAAGAAGCATCCACAGCCCGGCGCGGCGGAAATAAAACAGCATACTTACCGCCGCCTCAAACGCTGCCAGACTGTGTCCGGACGGGAAGGAGTAATCCTTCGGACTGGAGATCAGGAGCGGCACACTCCCATCAATCCAGCAGGGCCGCTGCCGCATCACAAGAGGCTTCAGACAGAGATTTCCAATCAGCAGACCTGCCAGCAGCGACAACAGCACTGCCAGTCCCGCTTTTCTCGTCTTTTTAAAGCAAAACAGAACAAGACCAAGCAGAATAAAGAACAGTCCGCCGTTTCCCAGGGAAGTGATCCCTGTCATCAGCCGATCCAGTACCGGCGTATGCAGAGTCTGCAGCCAGTATAAAAATGAAAATTCCAGTCGCAATACTGCTTCCATGTCGTTTCTCTTTCCCTTCTGTTCTTCTGTCCGGTTTCTCTCCGGTATTTCCCGTTACTCTTCTTTCCCCTGACACTCGCGGAATGCCTTGTCCATCTCAATATAGTTTCGTTTTAATGAAACCGGCTTTCCGTCTCTGGTCAGAAAGCAGTGGCGGGTTTCTCCGACGCAGCGCACCTGACCGGTAACCTTATCAAGCACCGTATATTCGATGGTCATTCGAATACCGTTATATTCTTTTAACTGAACCAGAATCTGCACCGTCTCACCAAAGCGGGCCATGCTTTTATACTCGCAGTGTACAGACAGCACCGGGCTGATAATTCCCTGTTCCTCCATCACGTCATACCCCATGCCCATCTGCTCCATCATATCGACTCTGGCCTCCTCAAACCAGCGCAGATAATTGGAATGATGAATAATTCCCATCTGATCCGTCTCATAATACTGTGTTTTGTGCTCATAAATCTTTAATTCCATAAAACTGCCTCCTTACACAGCTCTTTTGAACTGTCAAATTTCCACAAGAAACAGAACAGGAGAGTACTGCCGTTGTACCTGCAATACTCTCCCCTTTTTCCTCATACGCATTGTAATACAGCTGCGATTATTCGCCAAGTCCTGTTTCAATCGCCTCGGTAATGGCTGCCAGAGCCTCTTCCTCGTCCGGTCCTTCACAGATTACATTGATCTCTGTTCCGCACTTGATGCCTGCTGCCATCACGTTCAGCACGCTCTTTGCCACAATCTTCTTCTCACCACTCTCAATGATGATGTTGCTTTTAAACTTCATGGAGGTCTGGGATAACACTCCCGCCGGTCTTAAATGCAGTCCGGACGGATTAATTACCTTTACTTTTTTGGATACCATACTTATGCTCCTCCTCTGCTCTATTCTTTCTGCACAATTACTTTTCTTTCAATTTTCTGAACTAATTCCGATTCTTCGTAGTATTTCAGTACTGTATTGATTCTAGTATAAGTTATTTCCTCTGTCAAGTGCGCCAGGGAAATTCACCTGTTAAGCCTGTTAAGAACCAATCACCTGCTGAGCGTAATTCACAGAAGCCATGGCATCCCTGCAGTAGGCATCCGCACCGATAGTTTCCGCATATTCTTTTGTAAGAACAGCGCCGCCCACCATTACCTTCGCCCAGGGGGCTTCTTTGCGAAGCTGCCGGATGGTTTCCTCCATACTGGGCACAGTGGTAGTCATCAGCGCAGACAGACCAACCAGCGGTGCGTGACGCTCCACTGTCTCCTTCACAATCCGCTCCGGGCTGACATCCTTTCCCAAATCAATCACATCATAACTGTAATTCTCCAGCAGCACTTTTACAATATTTTTGCCGATATCATGGATATCTCCCTTTACCGTAGCCAGTACAATAATACCTTTTTTCTCACTTGCCTGACCGGAGGTCTCCATCTTTCTCCTGATTACCTCAAAGGCCGCCTTGGCCGCCTCCGCACTCATGAGCAGCTGGGGAAGGAACACAGTACCAGCTTCAAAACCCTTGCCTACCCGATCCAGCGCCGGAATCATGCATTGATTGATAACCTCCAGCGGATCTCCGGTCTTAAGCACCTCTTCCGCCGAGGAAGCTGCCTGCTCCTTTAAGCCCTTTTCCACACTGGCCGCCAAACGTTCCATCTCCGGCGCAGCGAAGCTGCCTGCGCTGTCTCCTGCCGGGCTGCTTGCTGTCTCTCCGGGCACGCTGCTGCCTGCCGCGGTGCCGGCCGGGGCCTTCACCAGCGTCTGTTTTGCCACGTACTGACTATAGATACGGATATAATCCTGACAGTGTTCATCCAGCGCCGCCAAGGCCCGGTAGCTGTAATAGGAGCGCATCATCGCATCCGAATTTGGATTGATGATCGCCGCATCCAGCCCCTTCTGCAGTGCCATGGTAAAGAAGGCCGCATTGACAATCTCCCGCTGCGGAAGTCCGAAGGAAATATTGGATACACCAAGAATCGTGTTGCCTCCCAGTTCCTCCTTTACCCGGCGAACGGTCTCCAGTGTTGTCAGCGCTCCCCGGGGATCCGAGCTGATGGTCATACAGAGGGCATCGATCAGAAGATCCTTCCTGGGAATTCCGTATTTTTCTGCCTCCTTGTAAATCTTCCTTGCGATAGCAATCCGTCCGTCAGCAGTCTCCGGAATACCGCCTTCATCCAGCGTCAGGGCAACCACCATGCCGCCGTATTTCTTTACCAGAGGAAAAACGGCATCCATTACCTCCTGCTTTCCGTTGACCGAATTTACCAGAGGTTTTCCATTGTAGACACGCAGCGCCTGCTCCATGGCAACGGCATCCGAGGTATCGATCTGCAGAGGAAGCTCAGATACTGCCTGCAGCTCCTCCACCACTTCTTTCATCATGGCAGGCTCATCAATCTCCGGCAGTCCCACATTCACATCCAGAACCGCCGCTCCATTCTCCTGCTGGGTCATGCCCTCCCGCAGAATATACTCCAGATTATGATCCCTCAGTGCCTGCTTAAATCTGGATTTTCCCGTCGGGTTAATCCGCTCGCCGATAATCACAGGATCTTTGCCAAATTCTACCGTCATGGCATAGGAGCTGATCATTGAATCCGCTTTGGGCTGAATCACCGGCGCCTTCCGCCGGCCGCAGACCTCATGCAATAACCGGATATGCTCCGGTGTGGTACCGCAGCAGCCTCCCGCCATGGAAACACCCATCTCGAGAATCTCCCCCATTACCAACGCAAATTCCTCCGGCGCAATATCATAGACCGTCTTTCCCCCTTCACTTCGGGGAAGACCGGCGTTGGGATTCACAATCACAGGAACTGACGCATAGCGAAGCAGCTCTTCGGCCAGCGGTTTCATCTGGATCGGTCCCAGACCGCAGTTGATGCCCAGCGCATCCACGCCCAGTCCTTCCAGCATGGCAACCACCGACTTTGGAGTGCCCCCGGTCAGAAGCTTTCCTTTGCTGTCAAAAATCGTGGTGGCAAACACCGGAAGATCGGAATTCTCCTTCGCTGCCAGCACCGCGGCCTTCAACTCATAGGTATCACTCATGGTTTCAATCAGAACACAGTCTACTCCGCCTCTGACACCCTCTCTGATGACTTCGGCGTATATTGAAACGGCATCCTCAAAGTCTAAGTCTCCCATCGGCTTTAACAGCTTTCCCGTGGGGCCCAGATCCAGGGCAATGTATCCTTTTCCTGCCTGATGAACCGCTTTCTTCGCATTTTTCACAGCGGACGATACAATTTCTGTCAGGGGAAATTCACTATCCTCTCTGTATTTCAGCCGGTTTGCTCCAAAGGTATTCGTCAGAATAATATCCGCTCCGGCCTCCAGATAGGCCTGATGAATCTCTGTCAGCACCTCCGGATGCGTTATATTCCAGGTTTCCGGAAGTTCTCCCGGTCGAAGTCCCCGTTCCTGCAGAAGGCTTCCCATTCCTCCGTCAAACAGAAGAACTCTTTCTTTCAATTCTTCAAGTATTCCCATCTTCCGTTT
>JAEDOC010000203.1 GCA_016302185.1 Clostridium sp.
AGGTGGCTCAGACAGTCAGCCTGCCGATTATCGGTATGGGAGGCATCATGAACGCGGACGATGCCATCGAATTCATTCTGGCCGGCGCGACAGCAGTTTCTGTGGGAACGGCCAATTTCCACAACCCGTATGCGACGGAAGAGATCGTGAAGGGGATTGAGGATTACATGAGACGGTATCAGATTGAGGATATTCATGAGCTGATTGGCGCGGTGCGCTGAAGAACGAGGAAGAAGGCACGGGAGATTTCCCGTGGATACAGGAGGATAGAGTAGCATGGAACAGTATAAGCAGGAATTTATTGAATTTATGGTAGAGAGTGAGGTTCTCAAGTTTGGAGAATTCACCTTAAAGAGCGGAAGAAAGTCCCCGTTTTTCATGAATGCGGGCGCTTATGTGACCGGAACACAGCTTCGCCGGCTGGGTGAGTACTATGCGAAGGCGATTCATGACAATTACGGTCTGGATTTTGATGTTCTGTTCGGACCGGCCTACAAGGGAATCCCGCTGTCCGTGGCAACAGCCATGGCCATCAGCGAGCTGTACGGCAAGGATGTCCGCTACTGCTCCAACCGGAAGGAAGTCAAGGATCACGGAGATACCGGAATTCTTCTGGGAAGCAAATTAAAGGACGGCGACCGCGTGGTTATGATTGAAGATGTGACAACCTCCGGCAAGTCCATCGAGGAGACCTACCCGATCATCAAGGCACAGGCCGATGTGGAGATCAAGGGGCTGATCGTTTCCTTAAACCGTATGGAGCGGGGCAAAGGAGAGAAGAGTGCGCTGGAAGAGGTAAAGGATCTGTACGGCTTCCCGACTGCTGCTATTGTATCCATGGCCGATGTGGTAGAACACTTATACAATAAGGAATGCCAGGGAAAGATCGTGATCGATGACACGTTGAAGGCAGCGATTGATGCCTACTATGCGCAGTACGGTGCAAAACAGTAAATTTTCAGAAAAGAAGAGGAGTGACCACCTATGGAAAAGATCTACAAGACGATGCGGGGAACCGGTATTATCAATATCGTGATTGGAAGTGTGATCATTACGGCGGGACTGGCAACGGGGATTCTGGCCATTGTCAGCGGAGCGCTTCTTTTAAAACGGAAATCCGAGATAACTTTTTAACAAAAGAGGCAGCCGCTTCTTCTCTGCGGGGAAGGGCTGTGAACGAATTACGAAAGAGTGCTGCAGATCACTTCTGCAGTATTCTTTTTTGCTCTACTAAAAACAGACGGAGATATTATGGCAAGACCGACAAATCGACGTCAGACAGTCTGCTGGATCCTGTTTTTCGGGTATCTGGTGGTGCTGACTTATTTTATGTTTTTTTCAGACGGATTCGGGCGTTCCGGTCATACGGAATATGCCTATAATCTGGTGTTATTTAAGGAAATTAAACGGTTTTATTATTACCGGGAGCTGGTGGGAACAAAGGCGTTTCTGTTAAACATTGTGGGAAATGTGGTCTGTTTCATCCCGTTTGGCTTTATCCTTCCTGTGATCAGCCGAAGAGGAAAGCACTGGTATAATACGTTTCTGTTAAGCTTTCTGTTCAGCCTTGGGATCGAGACAGTACAGCTGATCTTCAAAGTGGGAAGCTTTGACGTGGACGATATGTTTTTAAATACAGTTGGAGGAATTACAGGTTTTATTCTTGTGAAGCTCTGTACAGGAATCGGGAGGTTGTGGAATGGCTAGGCAGACAGACAATCGGATTTCCTATATCCGTAAGCCGATGGCGGAGCACAGCTATCTGTGTCTGGGGCTGGCGGCAGCGGCACTGCTTCTGGCCGTCGGCGGTATGGGACTCAGCATTAAAAATCAGGGCAATACACCGCTGGGAGGAATCTCCATGTGCTTTTCCAGCCTGCTGTTTGCCTGCGTTTCCCTGAGGTACGGGTGGAAATCTTTTCAGGAAGAAGAAAAAAATTATCTGCTGGCACGGATTGGAACCGGTGTCGGTGCAGGTTTAACGATACTGTGGCTGGTAATTATTCTCATAGGCTTTGGGAGGTAGAGGCGGATGAAATATTGGGAATTATTCAGGGAAGAGAATGAAGCAATGGCGGAGCGCCATGCGCTGGCACTGGAACGGATTCGCCAGATGGAAGGAGAAGCTACGGTCTCAGAACCGTATGATCATTTTTTCAAAAAGACTGCCGGTTTTATTCTGTTTATGGATGAGACAGCGCAGCGGCAGGAGACTGGTTCCTTTGAAGAGATGACGGTGGAGGAGCTTTCTGCGTATAATCAGCGTCTCTACGAGGATGTGCTGCCGGAAAATTATGATACAAGCTATGCGAATCCGGCTTATGCGGTGAAGATGCTGGGAGAATCCTATGGTTCGCTGCTCTCCTTCCTGTATACGGAGATTCGCGGCATGATTGTCTATGCCTACGAAAGCCGCCTGACCGATCGGACGATTCTGGAAGAGATTTTTATCGAGATATAT
>JAEDOC010000062.1 GCA_016302185.1 Clostridium sp.
CCGCCGGAACGGGCGTACTGCACCGGGTTCTTCCAGACATGGATTCGGCTCAGCTGGTAATCCTTCAGCAGATGGATGTTGACCAGGAAATCGCCGATGTAGGGAGCTGCCAAAAGCACCGCCACCAGGAAACCGATACAGGCAAAAAACGGCCATTTGATCTTGCAGGCCACAAACAGCATCACAAAGACGATGCCGCAGATAATGATACCGGAGCTTAAATTGTTGGCTGTTACCAGCAGAGCCAGCGGCAGAGCCAGTGCAATCAGCACCAGAACCGCTCTTCTCTGATTAATCTTCACGCCCAGCTTCGCAATCAGCACAGCCATAATCAGAATCAGGGAGATCTTTACCAGCTCTGTGGGCTGGAACTGAACCGGCCCCAAACGGAGCCAGCGTTTCTTTCCGTGGGAGGACACACCCAGCGGAGTGGCCATGGTAAGGATCAGCGTCACATAAGACAGCAGATATCCCAGGGTGGCAAACCTGGCAAACCAGTGGTAATCAATCTTCGAAACCACATACATCGCTAAAAAGCTGCAGGCCGCGATCACTCCCTGACGTATCATGAAATAGGCCGGATTGCCATAATCCAGCTGCGCTTTATAGGAACTGGCACTGTAAATCATGATCAGCCCGAACAGTGTCAAAAAGATAATGGTAAACAACAGGCTGTAATCATAAAAGCGATGCGGCTTTTTTTTCTTCTTTTTTTCCGTCTCCGGCATATGATCCCGCTCCTTACCTTATATTTTCTACTGTTCTCCCAGCTGTTTTATCGCTTCTTACAGCTGCTTTACAGATTCTTACAGCTGCTTTACAGGTTCCGCACGTACTCTTTAAACTTCTCGCCCCGTTCCTCATAATTTTTGAACTGCCCCCAACTTGCGCAAGCCGGAGAAAGAAGCACATTATCGCCTGGATTCGCGTAGGAAGCACATACCTGAACTGCCTCCAGCAGATCCTCCGCATACATGATATCCGTAAAGCCATGACGTTTTGCACACTCGGCGATCTTATCCCTTGTCTGGCCAATCAGCACCAGATAGCGCACCTTACCGTCGAAACTCTCAATCCACTCATCAAACTCGGAATGCTTGTCATAACCGCCTGCAATCAGCAGGGTCGGACCCGGCATCGCCTTGATTCCCTGAATCGCAGCATCAGGATTGGTTCCCTTGGAATCGTTATAATATTTGACGCCGAACCGCTCTGTTACAAACTCAATCCGGTGTTCTACCGCCTTGAACTCCTTGATTACCTTCTGAATCTTCTCCAGCGGAACTCCCATGTTCATGGCAATAGCAACGGCGGTCATCACATTCTCATGGTTGTGGCGTCCCAGCAAATTCAGCTCATTGACATCCACGATCTCCGTGACCTTTTTGCCGTCATTATAAACAATCTTTTCATCCTTCAGATAATAGCCCTTCTTCAGCTCCTGACGGCTGGAGAAATAAACAACATTGATCTTTAAGGTCTCACCAAATTCGCGAAGCACCGGATCATCATAATTGAGAACGCAGGTATCGCCCTCTTTCTGATTCTTGGTGATTCTCTCCTTGGTCTCAATATAGCACTCCATGGTTTTATGGCGATCCAGATGATCCGGAGTGATATTGGTAATGGCACTGACATTCGGACGGAAATCCATGATCGTCTCCAGCATAAAGCTGGAAACCTCTGCTACGGTTACACTGTCCTCGGTGGTATCCAGCGCATGTAAGGAGAAGGGCTCTCCGATGTTGCCTACCACATAGACATCCTCGTACTGAGCCTTCATAATCTCGCCTGTCAGCGCTGTGGTCGTCGTCTTTCCGTTGGTCCCGGTGATGGCAACCAGCTTACCCTTGGCACAGTGGTATGCCAGCTGCATTTCGCCCCAGATGGGAACTCCGGCATCATCCAGTACTGCCACGAAGGGAGCTTCCAGAGAGATACCCGGGCTGATGATCGCCAGCTCCACGCCCAGCAGTTCCGTGCGCTTTAATTCGCCCAGAACCAGCGTAAGCTTCGCGTCCTCCTCAAAATTTTTCTTGATTTTTTCCGGATCCAGTTTATCATTTCCATCGTACAGAACCACTTCTCCGCCCTTGGCCAGAAGAAGCTTTGCGGCGGCAATGCCGCTGATACCGGTTCCTGCTACTAATACTTTCTGACTCATGTCCATTCCTCCTATAATCCTAAGTATGCTACCAGGCAAAGGATTGCCGTCACAATCGAGAATACTGCCACAACTCTGGTCTCTGACCAGCCGCAGAGTTCAAAATGATGATGAATCGGGGCCATCTTAAAAATTCGTTTTCCACCCGTCTTCTTAAAATAGGTGACCTGAATAATAACCGAGAGCACCTCCACCAGATAGATCAGACCGACCACCGCAATATACAGCGGCATCTGCATCATAAAGGCACTGGAAGCCACAAAACCGCCCAGAGCCAGAGATCCCGTATCTCCCATGAATACCCGCGCCGGATATACATTAAATAAGAGAAAGCCCAGAAGGCTGCCTACTACCGCACCGGTGATGGGACTGATTCCGCTGTTCTCCCCGATCGCGACAATCGTAAAGAAAGTAGCCACCAGAATCGTTACACTGGTACAAAGGCCATCCAGTCCATCCGTAAAGTTCACTCCGTTATCCGTCCCCAGGGTAATAAAAAACAGGGCCGCAACAAAAAGCCAAGTCGGCATCGTAAGCATGCCACCAAAGAAAGGAATCCGCATACCGGTTCCAATCTCCGGAGAGGTTATAATATAGTATGCAAAAATACCGGTAATGATAAACTGGCCTATCAGTTTCTGCTTCGGATTGAGTCCCTCCGACCGCTTCATCACAATCTTGATATAATCATCCAGAAAACCGATGATTCCGAATCCCACGGTCACAAACAGAATCGGAATAATCCTCGGGTAATCTCTGATGTACAGAAGCGATGTAATGATAATGCTGGAGAGAATCACAAGACCGCCCATGGTGGGCGTTCCCTGTTTTTTTAAATGGGCCTGCGGTCCGTCTTCCCGGACCTGCTGGCCAAATTTCAGCTTGTGAAGAAACGGTATCACAATCGGACAGAGGATCGCACTGATCACAAATGATGTGATAACCGCCAGAATTGTTTCATTAATCATGTCACACCTCAGAATTCTTATGTAGTTGCGTCATCCGGGAAACCGCCTGATCTCACCGGTAGAACTGCACACGCCAATAGTATACGTCTTTTCCCCCGAATAATCAACCACTTTATCCATGGGGTGCCGCTTCCCCGGATTCCTCTGCTGCTTCTCCGGGAATCCCCAGATAAGGGAGCATGATTTCAAACAAACTGCCGATGACCGGCGCAGCAATCGTTCCCCCATAGTAAATTCCCTCCGGTTCATCAATGGTAATCAGGGCAATTACCTGCGGATCATTCGCCGGTGCGAAGCCGAGAAAGGAAGAAATGTATTTCTTCAGACTCCTGGGAAGCTTTTCCGAGGTGGCGGTTTTGCCGCCGATGCGAAAGCCTTCCACCTTCGCATTTCTTCCGCTCCCCTCCGCCACCACCTGTTCCAGAATATACCGCATGGTACCGCTGGTTTCCTTTGACAAAATCCGCTTTCCTTCTCCATATTCGAGTACCCGAACCGAACCTGTAGACGGATCCTCAACCCGCACTCCCAGATGGGGCGTGACCCGGACGCCTCCGTTCACAATGGAGGCTGCAGTAGTTATCAGCTGCAGCGGTGTGATCTGAAAGGACTGGCCAAAAGAAACCGTCGCCAGCTCCACCGGTCCCATATTCTCCTTCTTATGCATGATTGTGGACGCCTCACCCGGAAGATCGATGCCGGTTTTCCCCAGAAGACCGAACTTGGCAAAATATTCATAATACTGATCCACTCCAAGCCTCTGTCCTACATCAATCAGCACCGGGTTGCAGGAATTCATCATCCCCTGAAGAAAAGTTTCTCCGCCGTGACCGCCTACCTTATGGCATCGGATCTTCCGATCCTCCACAATACGGAAACCGGGACAACTGAAGTGATCGGTAAGCGACACTACTCCCGCCTCCAGTCCCGCCGCCGCAGTAATAATTTTAAAGGTTGATCCCGGTTCATACGTATCATTGATGCATTTATTCCTCCACATCCGATTCAGCAGATCCTGACCGGAGGAAGTATTGTCTCCCTGTATCCCCGGAATCAGTGTAAAGGGATCATTCAAATCAAACTCCGGCACATTAACCATGGCCAGAATCTCTCCGTTTTTCGGATTCATCACCAGAATGGAGACACTGTTGGCCTGCTTTTTCTCCATGACCTGATAGGCCGCCTGTTCTGCATACTTCTGGATATTCACATCCAGACTGGTCACCAGGTCCCGTCCGGCCACCGGCTCGATCCGATCCTCCGCCGCATTCTCAATCTCCACTCCGGCTGCATCGGACAAGGTTAGAATCGTTCCGTCCTGCCCTTTTAAATAAGCTTCGTACTGAACCTCCAGTCCGATAATTCCCTGATTGTCTCCGCCGGTAAAGCCAAGCACCCTGGAAGCCAGGCTGCCAAAAGGATAATATCTCTTATAGTCCTCATCCACCTTCACACCGGAGAGCTTCCGTTTCCGTATCCGATCCCCATCCGCCTTATCTACGTTAGTTTTGATAATCTCACGGGCAGAATACTTCTCAACCTTCTTTCGGATCTCTTCTTCCGAAAGATCCAGTTCCCCGGACAATGCCGCAATCACCTCTTCCGGATCCGTGATCTGGTTATGAACCACGGAGATCGTGCAGACTGTCCGGTTATCCGCAATTACCACACCGTTCCGATCCAATATTCGTCCCCGGGCTGCCTTAATACTTCGTTCCCGCTGATGAAGATCCTCCGCCATCTCGCTGTAATATTCCGCTGAAACGATCATGAGGAAGAACAGTCTTCCGGAAAGACCTGCCAGCGCAAGGCACAGTACAATACTTACGAAGACCACTCTTCCTCTATGGTGCGTCTGATTACGGTTCATACTGCACTCCGCCGCTTTGTTGGTACAGTATATTAGAAATCCTGAAATTTATTCTGCTGCCGGACCGGCTGCTGCTGTCGTCTCCGGAGCCGTATCCTGCGCCGGACCGGAAACCGGCTGGGAATTCTCCGGCCGGGTATCAGGATAATCATAGCTTTCCTCTCCGGAATCAATAAATTCATCATCGTAGGAGGCCCAGGTCTCCTCCGGCGTGCCTGCTGTCTCTGCGCCCGTCTCGCCTTCTCCCGGAGTCTCCTCTCCGTTCTGGCCGCTTATGATACCTTCCTGCTGTCCGGCCAGCTGCTCATCCTCTTCGGTGCCTGTCTCTCCCGTCGGAAATACATTGAGATAAGGAAGAACCTCTCCCATAATCTTACTGAAAATCTCACTGGCAAACCTGGAATGGGCCTGCTCTTCTCCCGGAAGATGAGGAGTATCCAGAACCACATACACCAGTACCTCCGGATCATACGCCGGAGCAAATCCGATGAAAGAAACCAGATAGTTTTTCGCAGCTCTCGGCTGCTTCTGCGCGGTTCCGGTCTTGCCTCCCACCTCATAACCGGCAACGGCTGCGGCACCCGCAGTTCCACCGTCTCCGGACACTGTCTGATACAATGCATTTTTGATGAAATTCGATGTATTCTCCGATACTGTCTCTCTGACCAGCCTCAGATCCTTCTTCTGAACCACAGAGCCCTGGTCATTGAGCACCTGCTTTACCACATGAGGCTCATAATAGGAACCTCCATTGATCAAAGAACAATACGCTGCCGCCATCTGAATCATGGTACAGTTATAATTCTGGCCGAACGAATTGGTTGCCAGGGAAGTGACATCCATATTCTCCGCCCGATAGATCAGTCCCGCTGCATCTGCTTCTCCGGGAAGATCAATTCCCGTCCTGCTTCCAAAACCGAAAATGCTCTGATATTTAGAAAAAGTATCCTTTCCTTCCATCTGAGCAATCCGCATCATCACCACGTTACAGGACTTCATCAGGCCCTGGGTTACGGTAACCGGACCGTGACCACGGCGCGCAACACAGCGGATAGGCCAGCCGCCCACCTCCATCACTCCTCCGCACTCAAAGCTTTCATTTCCGCTTATGACACCCTCTTCCATGGCTCCCGCCACCGTAAAAGCTTTCTGCGGAGATCCGGGCTCATACGTATCGTTGACACAGAAATTTCTCCACATCTGGTACCAGGCATCTGCCTTCGTGCTGTCATCCATGGCCTCCAGCTCTTCCGGAGTATAGTATGCGCTTAAATTATAGGGATCATTCAGATTAAACCGGGTACTGGTATCCATCGCCAGAACCTCACCGGAATTCGGATCCATCACGATCACAGCTGCTACATCGCTTCCGGTCCCTGCCTGCCATTCGTCAATGTATTTCTGACAGATCTTCTGAATATTGACATCGATGGTCAATTCCAATGTCTGCCCGTTCTTGGCCGGTTTGACCGTTCGTTCCAGGTTGGCATCACTGTTTAAATAACCGTATTCACGACCGTTCGTCCCAGTAAGCACATCGTTATAATACTGCTCCACACCGCCGGAGCCCCGCCCATCCTTCAGCGCAAACCCGACGACATTGCAGGCCAGCTCATTATACGGATAAACCCGACGGTACTCCTCCTCAAACCAGATGCCGGTAATCCGCTGTTTTCCTCCCTCTTCCACCGGAAGGGCGCGGTATTCCTTATTCTTTTCCTGCTGATAATTCTCGAATTTCTCCTTCTCCTCTGCCGAAAGCTGTTTGGCATATACCACGTAATAACTATCCTTCCGGTCTGTGATCAGACTGCGAAGTTCTCCGGTATCATATCCGAAACAGGTATTCAGTGCCTCCAGCGTTGCATCCAGATATTCATAATTCTCATCCGGATCCATAATCTGCTTCGGATCGATGATCAGATTATACACCTTCTCACTCAGAGCCAGATATGTTCCATTGCGATCCACAATATTGCCCCGCTTATAGGGAATGGTCCGGCTTTCATAATCCTGATGGCTCAGTACAATCTGGTTATAGTCTTCACCTTTATTTTTTACAATATTATATAATACCAATACCAAGGCAAACAAAGCCAGCAGAATTACCAGAACGGTAATCGCCAGCTTTTCCTGCATATATTTCCGAAAGGGTTGTCTGCCATTAGTGCTTTGGGAGGTCCTCATACTGTCTTACATACTCACTTTCCGTCTTATTATACAAAAGAATCTGATCCTTATTGGCATATACCATGCCAAGCTCTTCTGTAGCTACCTGATATACATGATCTAGGTCAACGTAAGTATCTATTCTGGTCTGAAGCGCATCATTCTCCGACTTTAAATGCTCCAATGTCAGTTCCAGTTCCTCAATATGATTCATTCTGGCTGTAATGGAAGCCTGTACATGTAAATAATTTACACATAAAAACAGTGTGGCAACCGCAGCGATCGTAAGAGCAATCACATAAGGTCCATCCATATAGAGCGCCTTTTCCTGATTTCTTCTTACTCTGTGACTCTGCCGGTATTCACTGCGGGCATCCCGATGCGGTCGTATCTCCTGATGATATCTATCCTGTCTGACCGTATTGCCGTCCACATAGGCAGCCGGTGAAACTCCTTTTTTTCTGACAGCCATACTTCATGGTCCCCCTTTAATTTTTTTCAAAAACCCTCAGCTTGGCACTTTTGGAACGGGAATTTTCCTCCAGTTCTTCCTCACTGGGAAGAATGGGCTTTCTCGTCACCACACGGCCCTTGCTCTTCTTTCCGCACATGCACACAGGAAATTCCGGCGGGCAGGTACAGGGATTCTCATTGATCCGGAACCGGTTCTTCACGATCCGATCCTCCAGAGAATGAAATGTAATGATCGACAGACGTCCTCCCGGAGCCAGCAGATCAATCATACGGTCGATGGAATCTTCCAGAACCCGAAGCTCCTGATTCAATTCAATCCGGATGGCTTGATACGTCCGCTTGGACGGATGGCCTCCGGTGGCTCTGACCTTAGCCGGAATCGCTGCACGGATAATCTCATTGAGCTCTCCTGTGGTTTCGATTTCCTTCTTCTGCCTTGCCATCACAATGTGTTTCGCAATATTCTTGGCAAAACGGTCTTCTCCGTAATCCCGAATCATATGAAACAACTCCGACTCACTGTAATGATTCACGATATCCTTCGCAGTTTCCGTCTTTCTCTGGTCCATCCGCATATCCAGCGGTGCATTTTCTTCCCGGTAGGTAAAGCCCCGGTCTGCCGTATCCAGCTGATAGGAGGACACGCCCAGATCCAGATAGATTCCATCCACCTTTTCTATCCCCAGCTCGGAAAGAACCTCTGCAATTCTTTCATAATTACTCCGGACGATGGTTACCTTATCCGCGTACTCCCGCAGGTGTTCGCTCGCCGCAGCAATGGCATCCGCATCCTGATCAATTCCAATCAGGCGTCCGCCCTCTCCTAAGCGCTTCGCCACCTCTCCGGCATGGCCGCCGCCTCCCAGGGTACCGTCCACATAGATTCCGTCCGGTTTTATCTTCAGACTTTCAATCGTTTCATTCAGCAATACTGAGTAATGTTTAAATATCATATTCCAAGGCCTTCCATATTCTCCGCAATCTCATCCATATCGTCGTAAACATTCTTCTCCGCCCAGGTCGCCTTATTCCATATCTCAATCCGGCTTCCCACACCGACCAGTACGACTTCCTTCTCCAGTCCCGCGAACTCCCGAAGAACCATCGGAAGAAGGATTCTTCCCTGCTTATCTACCTCGCAGGCAGATGCCCCGGCCAGGAAAAATCGGGTGAACTTTCTGGCATTGGGATTAGTCAGCGGCAGGCTGCGAAGCTTCTCTTCAAAGTTTTTCCACTCGGAATTATCGTACACAAAGAGACAGCCATCCAGACCCTTTGTCACCACAAATTCGTCGCCCAGCTGTTCTCTGAATTTTGAAGGTACGATCAGGCGTCCCTTCGCATCGATTGTATGATTGTATTCTCCCATGAACATAGCAATCACCTTTTATCCGATGTGCGCCACTTTAGTTCCCTTAAGAACCATTTCGCTCCACTTTCTACCACTTTCCTCCACTTCGTATTCTAATTTTAGTACATACAGAAAGAAATGGCAAGAAATATTTCAAAAAAATGTAAAGAAAAAGACGGAAGTTTTTTCCAAACCTTCCGTCTTTTTACTCTGACACTCTATCGCATCAATAACCGGCTAAAATATATTGATTCAGCAGCAAATCCAATTCCACGCTGTGCCGGTAGATTGTTCCGTACGCTTCCTTCTCGTCAATACTTCTGTTCAGTTTTTCCCTGGCCGCCTCAATCTCCTGAATCAGTTCTTCTTTTGCCTTCACCATTTCATTTCTCTCCTTCTGCTTACTGTTGGATTCCCGAGATATCTCCATTTTAAGCTTTAAACCTCCAAAATTCAAACAGATTCGGTCGATCTTATTCGACAGGAAACGACGAATCCAAGGGATTTTTTATGAAAACCCCTTTCTTTTCTCTTTCCTTTCCCCACATTCTATGGTATTCTTATAAAGTTGAAACAAAAATGCCTGATAGAAAAATGATATATTATATATAGTAGAAAGGATGTAGCATGTTATGAAGTTAGGTATTGTAGGCCTGCCCAATGTAGGCAAAAGTACTCTCTTTAATTCTCTGACTAAAGCCGGCGCGGAATCCGCCAATTACCCGTTCTGTACCATTGATCCCAATGTGGGAGTTGTCCCTGTTCCGGATCCCCGTCTTGGTCAGCTGGCAGCTCTTTACAATTCCGCAAAAATCACTCCCGCTGTCATTGAATTCGTAGACATCGCAGGCCTGGTAAAGGGTGCTTCCAAGGGAGAAGGCCTCGGAAACCAGTTTCTGGCGAATATCCGTGAGGTGGACGCCATTGTCCATGTGGTTCGCTGCTTCGAGGATCCCAATGTCATCCATGTGGACGGCAGTATCGATCCCATGCGTGATATCGAAACAATCAATCTTGAGCTGATTTTCTCCGATATGGAGATTCTGGAACGCCGGATTGCCAAGACCACAAAGAGCGCCATGGGCAACAAGGCACTGGCCAAAGAGCTGGAGATCTTAAAGGCGCTCTATTCTCACTTAGAGGACGGCAAGCTGGCCAGAAGCTTTGAGCCGGCCGATGAGGATGCTCTGGAATTCGTCAACTCTTTAAATCTGCTGACCTGGAAGCCGGTCATTTTCGCTGCCAATGTTTCCGAGGATGATCTGGCAGATGACGCTGCCAATAATCCGCACGTTCAGAAGGTACGTGAATTTGCCGCAGAAACCGGAAGTGAAGTATTCGTTATCTGCGCACAGATCGAGCAGGAAATCGCAGAGCTGGACGAAGACGAGAAAAAGATGTTCCTGGAAGATCTGGGACTGTCCGAATCCGGTCTGGAGAAACTGATCGCTGCCAGCTATCGTCTGCTGGGACTTATCAGCTACTTAACCGCCGGTGAAACAGAGACCCGTGCATGGACTATTAAAGTGGGAACCAAGGCTCCTCAGGCAGCCGGTAAGATCCATTCTGACTTCGAGCGCGGTTTTATCAAGGCTGAAGTAGTCAACTATCAGGATCTGTTAAACTGCGGAACCTACACCGCAGCCAAAGAAAAGGGCCTGGTTCGAATGGAAGGAAAAGACTATGTTGTCAAAGATGGCGATGTCATCCTCTTCCGATTCAATGTATAACTCTGACCTCTCAAACATTACGTATCATTCATAAAAAAAGCCTTTCGGAAATACATTGTATAAATGAAATCCGGAAGGCTTTTTTATGAGCGCTAAAACAAAAATTGTTGTTCTCCGAATGAAGGAAATTATCTATACTGCTATTTTTCTCGGTCTGGGCATCCTCCTGATCATTCTGTTTCTCATCATGTTCCATCCCGGGAAGAAAGCAAATGAAACCTCCGGAGAAGCGGCCGGTACTTATGCCTCGCAGGATGGAATCTATCTCCCCGGAGTTTACACCTCCTCTCTGGTTCTTGGCAGCCAGAGTGTCAATGTAGAGGTCACGGTAGACTCTGACAGGATCAAGGCCATCACCTGCACTCCCTTAAGTGACTCCGTAAAAACCATGTATCCCCTCATTGAACCTGCCGTCTCCTCTCTGGCCGAACAAATCGTAAATACCCAATCACTGCAAAATCTTACCTATCCGGAAGGAAGCCTCTATACCTCACAGGCGATCCGACAGGCGGTAGGGAGGGCACTGGATAAGGCGGAGAACTAGAGATTTAGCGCAGGAAGTGAGGGCGTCGCGTCAGCTAACGCCCGGCGTGGTGAGTCGATGATATCTTCTGGAAGAGGACGAATCCGGACGCGAAAAAGAAGCAGGGGAAGAACGGCGAAAAACAGCACACAGGTCTTCTGTATTCGATGGGCTGTTCTAAGGCTGCGACATAGGAAAAGGACGGGGATTGTTGCAAATCGACGAAAAATTTTGATAATTTTTCGTCTCACTGCAACCGGAATTGGCTCCTGTAAAGCCAATTCCGCCCCGTCCTTTTCCCATGCCAC
>JAEDOC010000063.1 GCA_016302185.1 Clostridium sp.
TAACGGACAGTCGGATGGCATACAGGAGAGGATGACAATGGTGGATCAGGTGAACGTGGAAAAGAAGGAGCCTGCAGTTCTGCAGGTAAAGATGTTTGGCGGTTTTTCAATGATCTGGGAGAACAGAACGATTACATTTACAAGAAGCAGCAACAAGAAGTTTATTCAGCTGCTTCAGCTTCTGTTTCTGCATTACAGAGACGGAATTGAAAAATCCGTGGTTTTGGACGCGCTTTACGAGGGAAATTCGGCTGCGGTCAACAACAAGAATCTGAATAATGTAATTTACCGGCTGAAGAAACAGCTGGTACAGGCAGGCCTTCCGGAGGATGAGCCATTTGTTTCTTTGAAGAAGGGGTTGCTGCGTTGGAAAAGCAGTTTTTCTGTGGAAGTGGATACGGTAGCTTTTATGGATCTGGCGAAAGAAGCAGACTTAAAGTCCGGGGAAGCGCGGATTGAGGCGCTTCGGGAAGCGGAGCGGGCTTATACCGGAGAGCTTCTGCCGGAGTTCTCCAATGAGTTGTGGGTAGTGGAAGAGAACCAGCTTCTGGCATCGGTTTATGAAGCATTGATCCGGGAACTGGGGGATTATCTGGAAAAGAACCGGGAACTTTCTGAGGCTTTGCGGATGTATCAGAAAGCGGCAAAGCTGTTTCCGTCCAATGAGTGGCAGTTGAAGGTAATTGACTGTTTGCTGGAGTTGAAAAGGTATCCGGAAGCACAGAGAGTTTATCAGGAAACCGTACGGTTCTATTGTGAGGAGATGGGGCTGCCGCCGGGAGAGGAGCTGCTGGGCCGTCTGCGCCAGATTGAAGAGCAGATGATTCAGCCCACCGGAAGCTTCAAGACGATTCAGGCTCAGGTTAGAGACAAGGAAAGCGGAGGCGCTTATTACTGTCTGTTTCCCAGCTTTATTGATTCCTGCCGGATCGTGGCCCGTATGGCGGAACGCAGCGGACAGTCAGTATTTCTGATGCTGCTGAGTCTGGATGAGAACGGTGGAAAGAACACAGCGGATCCGGAACGTCTGGCATTTCAGATGGAGCAGCTGAAGGAGGCAATTCGTGCGGCACTTCGACGGGGAGATCTGTATACACGTTACAGCAGAAATCAGTATCTGATTATTCTGATTGGAACGGAGCATGAAAACTGCCAGAAGGCTTTTCAGCGGATTCAGGATGAGTGGAAGAAGGCAGAAGGCCGGAAGGGCATTTTAACTTACTCGACGGAATCCCTTCTTCGGGTAGTAGATGAGAATTTTGTGGAGCAGAAACGCAGACCGTCCTGGGGGCGGAGTGGTTCCGTGTGGACGTAAGTTTCAGAGCGGTTCTGTCTGGACGGGTCGGGAGGGGTTCGAACCGGATTAGAAAATGAAATCAGAGAAAAATATGCTGGATTCGGCAAAAAAAGCCGGATTTGGCATATTTTTTTTGTTTAAAGTATCGACAAAAAGAGTAAATTGGTGCTATAATGAATCGAAGTTTTAAAGCTTTAAAGCGTTGAACATGTAGAACGAAGGAAAGCAGGAAAACAACGAGGAAAAGCAATCGAAACGAGGAAGAACGAAAAATGAAGATCATTGTATGTATGAAACAGGTGCCGGCAGGTACCAAGGTAGATATTGATCCGGAAACCGGTGCGATGAAGCGTCTGTCCGGGGATACACGGACCAATCCTTATGATTTATTTGCGCTGGAGACGGCTCTTTCGCTTCGGGAGAAGCTGGGGGGAACCGTAACGGTTCTGACCATGGGGCCCTCGCAGGCGGAAACCATGATGAAGGATGCGTATGCCTGCGGCGCGGATGAGGCGGTCATTTTGTCAGATCGGAAATTTGCAGGCGCAGATGTTCTGGCAACCTCTTATGCGCTGGCACAGGCGGTTCAGGTACTGGGAGGCGCTGATCTTATAATCTGCGGCCGTCAGACAACGGACGGAGATACGGCGCAGGTGGGACCGGCGATTGCCGAGCATCTTCACATTCCCCATGCAGCCTGGGTTGCCGGCATTGAAGGAGCGGACGAGAAGGCAATCCGGGTGCGGCAGGATCTGGTCAGCGTGACGCTGGTATCCGAGATTCCCTATCCCTGCCTGATCACGGTCGATAAGGACATGTGTGTGCCCAGACTTCCGTCCTACCGGCTGAAGAGGGCAACTAAGGATCGTCCGGTCCGGTTCCTGGGATTTGAGGATATGCTGGATCAGGATTTGAGCCGTTACGGACTGATCGGCTCGCCTACGGCAGTGGAACGGATGTTTGCACCTCCGGAGACGGAAAAACAGGTATATTTTGATGGAACGGCAGAAGAAAAGACAGAGCAGCTTTTTGCCACGTTAGTTGGCAAAAAGATCATATAGGAGGCAGCAGAATGGATTTTTTAAGTTTTAATGCAAAGCAATGCAGCCTGTGCGGCGTCTGTGTAGAGAAATGTCCGTTTGGCGCTCTTCGAATGGAGAAGAACGGGATTAAGGTGGGCGATACCTGCCGTATGTGCGGAATCTGCGTTCGTCAGTGTCCGGAGAAGGCTCTGCGTTTCGAGCAGAGAGCCGGAGAGGTGGATAAGAGTAAATGGAGCGATTTCCTGATCTATGTGGAACAGGAACGGGGAGATATTCATCCGGTGGCCTATGAGCTGATTGGCGAAGCCAGAAAGATGGCGGCGAAGGTAAATTATAAAGTGAATTGTGTGATTGTGGGAGGAGCGGGAACGGAGGAGAACGCGAAGAAGCTGCTTTCCTATGGAGTGAACAAGGTCTATGTTTATGAGCATCCGGGCTTTGAGAATTTCCGGGCAGACTGCTTTACAGATGCGGTAGCAGACTGCATCTCCATGGTAAAACCAAGTTCTGTTCTCATCGGTGCAACGGCACTGGGCCGTTCGCTGGCGCCGAGACTGTCCACCCGGTTCCATACCGGTCTGACGGCGGACTGTACCACGCTGGATATTAAAGAGAATACAGATATGATTCAGATTCGACCGGCCTTTGGTGGTAATATCATGGCGCAGATTTCGATTACTCACTCCAGACCGCAGTTTGCTACGGTTCGTTACCGTGTCATGGATCGGGCTGCAAAAGTGGAGAACCCCACCGGTGAGATTGTCTGCTGTAAGGTAAGTGATGAGATGACAAATTCCGGGATCCGGGTATTGTCTTCTCAGGTGATCGACCGCCAGAAGGGACTGGAGGAGGAAGATATTATCGTGGTTGCCGGGCGGGGTGTCCGTGGGGAAAAGGATGTGGAGATGTGCCGGGAACTGGCGGATGCGCTGGGCGGCCAGCTGGCCTTTACCCGTCCCATGGTGGAAAACGGGTTTGGTGATACAGCACATCAGATTGGTCTGTCCGGACGTACGGTTCGGCCGAAGCTGATTATCACCTGCGGTGTCTCCGGAGCGATTCAGTTTACCTCCTGTATGAAGGCCTCGGAATGTATTGTTGCCATCAACAACGATCCGGAAGCGCAGATTTTTAAAGTAGCCCATTATTGTATCAATGATGATTTGTATCGGGTCGTTCCGAAGCTGATTGAGCTTTTGAGAAACCGAAAGGAGGATTAAGTCATGCCATACCCTTATAAGAAAATGACACCGGCGGACTTTGATTATATCCGTTCGGTCGCCGCCGCGGATCGTGTCTGGGTGGGAGAAGAGATTGCCAGAGAATACTATCGCGATGAGATGCCGGAATACGGTATTTTCCCTCCGGAGCTATATGTGGAGGTATTGAATAAAGAGGAGATTTCCGCCATCATGGCATATGCCTGGAAGGAGAATATCCCCGTGGTCTGCCGGGGAGCCGGAACCGGACTGGCCGGAGGCGCTACCTGTAAATACGGCGGCATTATGCTGTCGGTAATGCGGATGAACCGTATCTTCCCGATTGACCATAAGAATCAGACTATTACGGCAGAGCCGGGAGCCCTGCTTTGCGATATTCAGGCGGCTGCCCTGGCGGAAGGCATGTTCTATCCGCCGGATCCGGGCGAAAAGACAGCTTCCATCGGTGGAAATGTGATTACCAATGCCGGTGGAATGAAGGCGGTCCGCTACGGACTGACCAGAGATTTTGTCCGCTGTATTGAGGCGGTGATGCCGGATGGCTCGATTATGAATTTTTCCTCCAACGTGGTAAAGAACACTACCGGCTTTGATGTGAAGGATCTGGTCATTGGTTCCGAAGGAATCTTATGTATCCTGACCCAGGTAACCTTAAAGCTCTTACCGGCGCCCACCTGCTCCTGTACGCTGGTGATGCCATTTGAGAGCCTGGAGGAATGTGCAGATATGGTTCCCGTGGTACTGTCGCTTCCCTTTGTGCCCACGGCCATTGAGTTTATGGAGCGGGAGCTGGTGGACATCGTGGAGAAGCGCTTAAACAAGAGTTTCCCGACGAAGGAGGGCAACGCCCTTCTGGTGGTAATGTATGATGCTTCCAGCCAGCAGGAGTTGGATAATGCGGTGGAGGCGGCTTCCGAGGCGGCGCTGGAGCATGGCGCCATCGACTGCTGTCTGGCGGATACGCCGGAGCGGGCCGGTTCGGTCTGGAACGTGCGGGGAGCAATTCTGGAAGGCATGAAAGCGGATTCCGTGTCCCAGGAGGAGTGCGACGTGGTTGTGCCGCGGGCGAGAATTGCGGAATACGTGAAGGCGGCCAAGAAGATTGCCGGTAGCCGGGGCATTCGTGTAGAGCCCTGCGGCCACTGTGGAGACGGCAATATCCATACCGAGCTTCTGCGTGATGAAGGAATGAGTGATGAGGAATGGAAGGAAGCAACCCATGCCTGTTTAACGGAGCTTTACGCTCTTTCTAAAGAATTGGGCGGTCAGCTGTCCGGCGAGCATGGTATCGGAAACGGACGAATTGAATTTCTGGAGGAGTTTGTCGGTCCGAGAATGATTGAATTGTATAAATCGATCAAGCTTGCATTTGATGAGAAGCTGATTCTGAATCCTGGCAAGATGATCGAATTTAACAAATAGAGAAAATGGGGGAAACACACATGAGCGAGAAACGTTCGTATCTGGTTGATAAGAGCAAGATGCCGCTGACACTGGCTATCGCCTTTGTGGCATTTACCACGCAGTTCGGAGGCGGTTTTGCTTCCGGCGCGCAGATTTACCAGTACTTTATTAACTTTGGTATCTGGTGCCTGATCCTGCCGGCATTGACCCAGGGGTTGTATGCACTGTTTTTCTGGTATGGCATGCGCTATGCCTACAAGCATAAGACCTATGATTACCGAAGCTTTTCTGACAGCATCTACGGAAAGACAAAGGCCGTGATGTCCAACCTGTATGAGATTTGCTATCTGATTATGATTGGTACGGCTTCCGCAGCAGCTTTTGCTACCGGCGGTTCCACGCTGAATACGCTGTTTGGTCTGCCCTACTGGCTGTGCACGGCGCTGGTTGCTGCTTTTATCTTCTTTATTGCGTTATATGGTACCACAGTAGTGCGGAAATGTGCCGCGACCTTAAGTGTGCTGATTATTGTTGGACTGGTTCTGGTTTTGGTGCCGAATATTCTGGCGCAGTCCGGAGCGATTGCGGATTCCATCGGACGGATGATCTCGGGAGAGCTTCCGGTGATTTCCTCGGAAACCGGTGCCTTTGGTCCGGCTCTCTGGAAAGCGGTTCTGTATTTCTTCTTCCAGCTGGCTTCCGTATCGGTAATGTACCAGCAGATGGAGGCGGTAAAGGATGTAAAGCAGATTAACCGGGCGGCAATCTGGATCTTTATCTGCAATTTCTTTGCCATGGAGCTTTCCATCGTTGGCCTTCTGGCGGTTGCTTATGCGGCAGAGCTGGTTGGAGCTTCCGTGCCGATGCTGGTTCTGGTGCAGAATGGTGTGGGGGCATCAATTCTGACCCCAATCATCTCGATTCTGATTATCCTGGGCGCTATTTCCACTGCGGTAAATATGATCTCTGGCATTGTAACCCGTTGTGTGAACGCCATGGAGCGTCGTATGCCGGAAGAGAAGAAGGCACAGGGTCATCTGGCAAGAAATGCCGTATTTACACTGATCTTTACCTTTATGGCCTTTGGCATCGCTCAGTTCGGTCTGATGGCAGTGGTAAAGAAGGGCTATGCATATTTAGGCTATGCTGCTTTCATTACGCTGTTCGTACCGTTTGTGATTCATGCGATTGCAACCAGAGGAAAAGAGATTTAAGGAATAAGAAGTCATTGACAGAATTGTCAATGAGATGTGCGCAGAATGCATAGAAATGCCGGTCAGCCTCATAAACTGATGGAGAGAACAAAGCAGGGAGAAGCTTCATGCTCAATTATCTCTGGGGGTTTATGATGCTGGCCGGTATTTTGTGGTCTGCGTTCCACGGCACGCTGGGAGCGGTAACAGGCGGTGCTCTGGAAGCGGCAGGGGAGGCGGTAAAGCTCTGTATCACCATGTTGGGAGTGATGTCTTTCTGGACGGGAATCCTGGAGGTGGGCCGTCGGGCCGGGCTGATTGAGCAGTTGTCACGGAAGCTGGAGCCGTTGCTTTCTTTTCTGTTTCCACGCATTCCCCGGGGGCATCCGTCTCTGGAATCTATCTCTGCCAATATGATTGCTAATATGCTGGGGCTCGGCTGGGCGGCTACACCGGCAGGACTGCAGGCGATGAAAGAGCTGGAGGCACTGGAGGAGGAACGGCGGCGGGAACAGAAGAGGGGAGCAGTGCCGCTGGGAGCGGCAAGTGATGAGATGTGTACCTTTCTGGTCTTCAATATCTCGTCTCTGCAGCTGATTCCGGTCAATATGATTGCATACCGTGCCCAGTATGGTTCTGTCAATCCGCTGGCGGTGGTGGGACCTGCCCTGGCAGCAACCACCATCAGTACAGTGACGGCAGTGATTTTCTGCAAAATAATGGACCAAAGGCGAAAGTAGCTATGAATTTCGCTTTTGGTCCGTTTTTCTTTATCCCTGCAGACGCCACCGCATCTGATCCGGGTCACTGCTGTAGCTGATACAGGTGTCCTGCGTGATTTTTCCCTCCCGAAGAAGCCGAAGGAGGCTGTTGTCCATGCTAATCATGCCTTCTGCCATACTGGTGGAAATGACATTGTTGATCTGGTGAATCTTTCCTTCCCGGATCATGGTCCGGATAGCATCGTTCAGGAACATGACCTCAAATGCCGGAATCATCGTTCCGTCGATGGCTGGGATCAGCTGCTGGGAAACCACGGCCTGAAGAACCATGGCCAGCTGGACCCGCACCTGCTGCTGACCGTCGGAGGGAAAGACATCGATGATACGGTCGATGGAATTAGCTGCTCCGGTGGTATGAAGCGTCGAGATGAGCAGGTGGCCGGTTTCCGCGGCGGTAAGCGCTGTTTTGATGGTGTCGAAATCCCGCATCTCTCCCAGTAGAATGACATCCGGTGCCTGACGGAGCGCTGCGATGAGGCCGTTCACGTAGCTGTCGGTGTCCAGGCCGATCTCCCGCTGGGTAACGACGGATTTATCATGTCGATGAAGATATTCGATGGGGTCTTCCAAGGTAATGATATGTTCATTCCGGGTGTGATTGATGCGATCGATGATGCAGGCCAGTGTGGTGGATTTGCCGCTGCCGGCGGCGCCGGTGACCAGAACCATTCCTTTTTTTAATCCGGTGATGCGCAGCACCTCCGGAGGAATATGCATTTCTTCCGGACTGGGAATCTCGAAGTGAACCACGCGGATGACGGCGGCCAGAGAGCCGCGCTGTTTCATAATGCTGGCGCGAAAACGGGCTTTACCAACGATGGAGCAGGACAGATCATCGTCTCCGTGCAGATTCAGATGCTCCATGCTCCGATTGCTGCTCAGCTGATAGATAGTTCGGATCAGACGTTCTGTATCGGCAGGAAGCAGCTTCTGACTGTTTACCTGGCAGATCTCACCGTTGATTTTATAGGATAGCGGAAGGCCGGGAATGATGAAAATATCAGATGCGTTTTGATCCACGGCATTGATTAAAAAATCCAGTTCCATAGCGGGCTCCTTTCTACTGGCCGTTCCAGACCGGAAGACGATTGTCAATGGCATAATCCTCTTTATTGTATACATAATAGGCACAGACAGCGCTGCTGGCCGGATTGATTTCCATATGCAATGCCTGCCCCGCGGCCATGGGAATCTCGCAGCAGAGAAGTCCTGAGTCCAGGAAACCTGCCTCACTTCCTGCCGGGAGAGATTCTTTTGCCGCATCCAGGGCATACTCTGCGGAATTGGTCGAGGAAAAATGGGTAAAAAACCGGTTTAAAAACAGCTGTCCGGCAGAATCTGCTTCATAATAGGCAGTTACGGAGCCGGCTCTCCGTTCGGCGAAGCTCAGCGCGGAAGTTCCGTCATTGATGCTCAGCAGAGAGAAAACGGACAGGCACAGGATAATGAAAATCAGAAGAATGGAGGCGGTTCCTACATTTACACGATTTTTCATGGCTGTCTCCTTTCTTCTGATTCACCGGTATTCTGCGCCGGAATAGAAATCAGATCTTTACAGCCATCCAGGGAATAGAGGACGGTTCCGTCGGAGGCCGTAACTGTGGCCGTGACGGTAAGGAGCTGATTCTCCAGACTGCTTTTTACTGTCATGGTATAGGGAGCACCTTCCGCTTCGGCAGGTTCCCAGTGGGAATCATAATATGTGATGGTTTCGCTGCTGTGGTTTCCTTCTGCATATTCGAGTTCAATTCCGTTCTGTGCCAGAAGAACCGCGTGATTCAGTTCCTCTGCTCTCCGGCTTAGATGCTCTGCTTTTGCGAAAGCCAGAACAAAGAGGCAGGCAGAGAGGGCGAAGAAACCGCAGACCCAGAGCATTTCCATCAGGAATGCGTAAGAAGTACGTTCCCGTCTCATGGCGTTGTGCCTCCTTTCGTGCTGCGCAGGGAGAAAACAGCAGTGCGGACAGAACCGTCCGCCTGTGTTAATGTGATGGTAAGAAGGGAAGAGCGTTCTGTTTCTGAGAGGGTGAAAGAAACGTTTCTGCACTCCATTACCGGAGTTCCGGCATCCAGAGTCAGACCACTGTCTTTTTCCGCAAACAGTTCCATCAGAGTGCCGTCTTTTTCGTAGATACGGGTTTCATATATAGTGCCGTCTGTCTCGGATCGGAGCAGAAGAATACTCTGTCCGTTTTCTTCCTCGACAGAGATACCATCGGAGCGATCCGCCTGACGGACCTTGTTGGACAGATAGCTGAGAGCCGTATCAGAATAAAACGCATCATTATTTCTGGCGCGGATGTTGGTATATACCCGGCTGCCAATCAGGATGGTAAAGATACAGCAGAGAATAAAAACCAGAAACAAAAGCATGCTGAAGAGAAAATTCATGCTGTTTCGGGAATGTCGGTAGGTATTCATCGTCCGGCGCCTCCTTCTTCCTCGCCAACTGCCGGAATCACGGTAATATCCGGCATGATATTGCTGGCCCAGCCGTCATAAAAGACATTGTACCGATCGTGATCGATCACAATACCGTAATGCTCTTCTAAGTATTCCACGCTGGGCGGATAGCGTCCCTCGATGGAATAGCACTGAACACTGGCGCGGCGGATGGCATCTGTCAGAGCGTTCAGCCGATCTGCCTGGGTTCTTTCCCTCAGCCGGTCAACGGACTGGAGAAAGAGAGTCAGCACTGCGGCGAAGAACAGCGCAGAGATCAGGATGCCGGGGAGCAGAGATTTCTGTTTTTCTCTTGTAACGTGAAGCATAAGGTGTCTCCTTTGCAGGGATTATCCGATGGACGACAGGATGCCTGCCAGCGGAAGCATGACGGACAGAAGCACCAGGCCGACAGCGATAGCCAGCACGGAAACAATGGTTGGTTCCAGGCGGGCGATCAGGCTGTCGATTCGATCCTCGGATTTTCTGTCATATTCTTCTGCCAGATCGTTCATGACCCGTTCCAGCTGTCCGGCGCGGCTGCTGATACGAATCATCTGCAGCTCGAAACCGTCAAACAGGCCGGCTTCCCGGATGGAGTCGTAAAAGCCTTTTCCGGCAAGGATCTGCTGACGGCAGATTTCCAGCTTTGTTTCCACGGTTTTGTTGCCGGCCAGTGCGATGGCCATGGTAAACGCATCTTCCAGCCGGATACCGCACTGCAGCGACATGGATAATACGCTGCAGATTCTTCGGTTGGCTGCCAGAACAGCAGTGGCGGAATGAGATTTGAAGGACTCCAGAAGCCGTTCAGTCAGAGAAAGCCGGATACCGTTTTTCCCCAGGAAAAAGAGGAAGGCAGCGGTGATAAGTAATATCAGGGCAACGACCAGTGCTGCACCGCTTAAGAGACCGCCAAAACGGATGGCCGCTTCGGCTGCCGGCGGAATGGAGGTTCCCAGCTGTTCGTAGACGCCGGAGAATACCGGCATAACCCGGGTAAACAGGATAAAAAGGATGACAAGAAGCATCAGAATCATCATGGCCGGGTAGGTAACTGCCTTCCGAAGACTCTCCGCAAGGCGGTATTCCTTGTCATAGTATTCTGCCAGCTGCTCCATTGTGGAATCCAGCAGGCCGGTTTTTTCACCCAGCATCACCATGTTTTCCACATAGGGAGGAAAGCTTTCCGATTCCTTCAGAGCTTCGTGAAACGGAACGCCCAGACGAAGCTTTCCGGAAATCTGTTCCAGAATCGTTCGTTCCTGTTCGTTGGGTGCATCCTCTGCCATGACCTTGATGCCCTCATAGAGAGGAACGGCGGATTTCAGAAGAATCGAAACCTGCATACAGAAGCCGGACAGAACCGGTCCGGTAAACGGGGATGCGGTTTGGCTCATAATGGGGTACCTCCATAATTAATAAGAAAATTTTGCATGGTAATTGGCCGGGTTGCTGATGTAGTTTAACACCTCGGGGCTTTTTTTCCCGGAGGAAGCAAATGTGGGATCCATCATCTGCCAGTTGGTACCGTCAAAATAGATGATATTGTCGATCCAGCCCTGGCCGTGGATATAGATGCTGACCCAGGCGTGATATACATCGCCGGCATATCCGATGACCAGCTTGGTGGGGATTCCCTGGGCGCGGAGCATGGAGGTCATGACAGCGGCGTAATCAAAGCAGATGCCGGTTCTGGTGGCCAGGGTGGCATCCACGACCGGCAGATAGCCGGACTGAACTGTAGCCGCTTTGTTATAATCATAGGTGAAATTGGATACCACGTAGTTATATACGGCAGCGACCTTCGCCACCGGATCGGTAATACCGGCAGTCAGTGCGTCGGAAGTGGCGACAACGGCGGAGCCGGCATTGAAATCGCAGAACTGATTGGGATAGAGGAATGGCAGCAGAGGATCTGCCAGGGTAACATTGATATTCTGGCTGACTGCCTGTGCGTAGGAGGTGCCGGAGACATTCTCATATACCTTAATTGCGTAGCTGCCGTTTCCTTCTGTCAGAGGAAACGTGACATAATTTCCCGTATTGGTAATATCGTAGGTGTAGGTCGTATCCTTAATAATCTGAATTTTTACCTTTGGGTTGGAACCCGTATACTTGATCATCACGTAGCCCTGAGAGGCATTGGAGACGTCA
>JAEDOC010000204.1 GCA_016302185.1 Clostridium sp.
CCCGGCAGGTTGGTTCCCTGTCCGAGGAAACCGAACCGCAGCCGCAGATACAGCGGGAAATTGCTCTGCTTTAAGTACTGCCACAGCTCTTTTTTCTTCGCCAGATTCTCCTCTGTACCGGAGCGGATCGCCAGGATGGAGGAGATCGTCATCATAATCTCCAGATAGCGGACCATATAATGGCGCAGCTTCCGGTTGGTAATCTTCATCACATCATAGTAATCCAGCATCAGCTTCGTCACCCGAATCTGCTGGTCAATCCGGCCTATCATCACCGATTCATTAACCGACTGATCGTCTCTGCCGATAAAATACCGGTAGAAATTCACATCCAGATAATACATGGATTTCACATGGGGCAGCGGCTGATACACAAAGATGTTATCCACATAGAAGGTATGCTTCGGCAGCTCCAGTCCACACTGGCGAAGGAGCTCTCTCCGGTAAATGACAGAATGCATCAGTATGTACTGTCCTAACCGGAACAGCTTTACCCCGTTCCAGTCAATCAGTTCTTCTTTCGGAAGAGCCGTGCGGTAATTCATTACCTTCTTCCGCTTCGCGCCCTGCTTCTCATAGACAAAATTGGTAACGAGCATATCCAGAGTTTCATTAGTCTCCACAAAATGACGCAGGGTATCCAGCACCTTCCGGTAGGCTTCCTCATTCACCCAGTCATCGCTGTCCACCACCTTATAATAGATGCCGGTGGCATTGCGAAGGCCCGCATTCACCGCTTCGCCGTGGCCTCCGTTCTCCTGATGGATGGCGCGGCAGATGCCCGGATATCTTCTCTCATACTCATCCGCAATCTCCGCCGTATTATCCTTTGTGGATCCATCATCCACAATCAGAATCTCCACTTCGTCTCCGCCGGGAAGCAGGGATTCAATGCAGTTTCTCATATAAGCCGCAGAATTATAGCAGGGAATTGCAATTGATAATAACTTCACTGTCAATTTCCTCCTTCCATGGCTTCCATCTCCTGATTCACGCTGTCCTCACAGGCACGCATGGCCTGAATCGTCCGTTCCAGCAGCGTATCCAGTTCCCAGCCCAGCTGCTCCGCTCCTTTTCTGATGATATCTCTGGAACAGCCTGCCGCAAACTTTTTATCCTTGAATTTCTTCTTCAGGCTGGAAAGCTCCATATCCTTCGCACTTTTGGAAGGGCGCATCTTCGCTGCAGCCCAGATAAGCCCCGTCAGCTCATCCGCCGCATAGAGCACCTTCTCCATCTCGTGCTCCGGTGCGACCTCCACCCGGTGGCCGTAGCCATGACTGACAACGCCGTGAATCAACTCCTCCTCCGCACCGCCGGCCCGAAGAAGCTCCGGCGCCTTGATACAGTGCTCCTCCGGATACAGTTCAAAATCAATATCGTGAAGCAGGCCTACCAGACCCCAGAAATCCTCATCCTCTCCATATCCCAATTCGTTTGCATACCAGCGCATCACACCTTCCACGGTCAGACCGTGAAGAATGTGAAACGGCTCCTTATTATACTGTTTTAACAGGGTCAACGCCTGCTCTCTGCTCAGTGCTGTTTTCATCTGTCTGCATCCTTTCTTCCGTTCCGGTTCTCTGCCGCCGGAATCTTTTCCTGCACCCGGTTCTTCTGCCACAGTTATCTTTTCTTACGCTCCGGCACTATTATAGTTATATCAAAATCCCGCAGCAAAATAAAGTAAAATTTGTGAGAGACACCAGGCAAAATCAATCCGTTCCGCGCCTTCTGCGGTATAGATCGGATATTCCGCGATTTTCTGTCCTCCCACGGAATAGGTAACCCGTCCCACCACCTCATGGTTCCCGACCGGTGCCTCCATCCGCTCCGGATACTCGTAATGAATCTCCGGCTGTTCCCCCTCCCGGAGAAGAATCTTCAGGCTCTCTTCCTCCGGCTTCAGATCCATGGTTAAGGAAACGAAATCCGTCTTTCCATTCTGAACTTTCACCTGCGGAAACTGTTTTTCCCGGTCAAAAATTTCATAATATCTATAATTTTCAAAAGCATACCGGGTCAGCTTTCTCATATCCTCCCATTTATACGTCTTGTGAGGAGGCCAGCCGCATCCCAGAAGTGCCACGGTAAACTCCTTTTTCTCTTTTCTTAAGGCTGCCACATAGCAATAGCCTGCCTCCGAGGTAAAACCGGTTTTCCCGGACAGCGCTTCCGGAAGCATGGAGAGCAGCGCATTATGATTTCCCAGATAAAAGGAACGTTTTCCGGAAACATCCGTAATCGTTCTGGACGAAGTCCTCGTGATCCGCAAAAAATCTTCCCGTTTCGGGGACTGACAGATACAGTAGCGCATGATACGGGCCAGATCCTCCGCCGTGGTGGCATGAGCAGATCCATCCTCCTTACTGACCCCGTCCAGACCGTTTGGCGTCACAAAGTTTGTATGTTCACAACCGATATCCCTGGCCTTCTGATTCATCAGC
>JAEDOC010000205.1 GCA_016302185.1 Clostridium sp.
AAATGGTGCCGTCTTTTAAATCGGTACTGCTTCCCGGAGAAAGAGAGATTCATTATATCGGAGGAGCGGATATTCTTCCCGCTCCATTGAGCAGTAAAGAGGAGGCAGAGGTGTTGCAGGATCTGGGGACCGAACGGGAGGCACAGGCCCGTTCCCGCCTGATTGAACACAATCTGCGTCTGGTGGTGTATATTGCAAAAAAATTCGACAATACCAGTGTGGGAGTGGAGGATCTGATTTCCATCGGGACCATCGGCTTGATTAAGGCGATTAATACCTTTAATGTGGAGAAAAATATCAAGCTGGCTACGTATGCGTCCCGTTGTATTGAAAACGAGATTCTGATGTATCTGCGCAGAAATAATAAGACGAGGCTGGAGGTCTCGATTGATGAGCCGCTGAATGTAGACTGGGATGGGAATGAGCTGCTGCTGTCGGATATTCTGGGGACAGATGAGGATGTGATTTACCGGGATCTGGAGCAGGAGACGGAAAAAAAGCTGCTGAATTCGGCTATCAGCCGTCTGAATCCCCGGGAGCAGAAGATTGTGGAGCTTCGATTCGGCCTGGGGACAGAGAACGAGGAGGAGATGACGCAGAAGGAGGTGGCGGATCTCTTAGGAATCTCCCAGTCCTATATCTCCAGGCTGGAGAAGAAGATTATGAAGCGGTTAAAGAAAGAAATTGTGCGTTATGAATAATGGATGAAGGCCCGATCGGTCAGCCAGCCGATTCCAGCGGGAATCAGAAGACCGGCGGCGATGTAGAGGGGACCCAGTTCGTAGCGGAAGCTGACCGGGAACGAAGATAAGGTGTCCGGAAGCTCCTTTAATACAAGGCTGGCGTAGCCGTAATCCAGCAGCTTAAATACCAGAAAATGGACTGCCATGATATCGAAGGACTGGCGCCCCAGAAAAGCCAGCAGCTTTGCTGCGGGAGTCAGGGCTTCTGCCAGCCGGGCCAGAGAGAGAACAAAGTAGATTCCCAGTGCGGATACGGCGTAAAACCAGAGACCCGGTACCGACATACTGTCCAGATCCACAAAAATATGGAGCCGGCTGTTGCAAAGATGAAGCAGAATGGCGCTGAGGATACAGCCGTACCAGGGCAGCCAACGTTTCAGTGACGGAAGATACTGCCTGATAAGCCATGCAAAAAAGTAAATCGGAACCACTAAAAGTGCGGCCTGCAGCTTATAGGGCAGGCTGCATTTTCGCATATTTAAGAAGTAGCCGATACTGCCCAGCACGAATACGGCAGCAGCGGCAAACCACAGTTTTCCTTTCGGTTTTCCGATTTTTCGGGATGTGGTCCGACCGAACCAGATGCAGCCGCCAAATAAACCGGCAGAAACCAGCCAGACCGGAACGAACCAGAGTGCGCCCTGAATCTGTTCCGGGCATTGGAAGGAGAGGCTGTGCATCCATGCGGTCAGCATTTGTGTGTGATTATAGAGCTCCTGTCCCGTATATAATCCATGGGTAACAAAAAAGTTGTGAAGAAGTACGAAAAACAGGGTATAAAACATATATTTCGGCCATGCGCCGGAGAGCCGTACTCCAAAATAGAGGAATGGGCTGTCACCGTATTTTTTTTCATTATAGAAATATCCGGTAATAAAAAAGAACAGGGCCAGATGAAACAGATAAACAAATGCTCCGGCGAAATAGCCGGTGTGGCCCAGAACAATAGCGGTGATGCCCAGTCCCTTCACAATGTCCCAATACAGGGAGCGGGATTCTGTCGTTTGATTCATAGCAGGAATTCCTTTCCGTATCACTTTCTGGGTTCTATTCTATCAGGCTCTGAGCAGAGTTTCAATAAGATAAAATGGAATCAATCGTGATATCCGGTCCGCTCCTTTCGATTGTGCTTCAGCTGAGATAATTCCGCATCGTCCGAAGCGCGCTCTTTTCCAGTCGGGAGACCTGCGCCTGGGAAATGTGGATTTCTTCGGCTACCTCTGTCTGGGTTTTCCCTTCAAAGAATCGCATATCAATGATATGACGCTCCCGTTCCGGCAGGCGTTTCATCGCTTCGTTCAAAGACAGATCTTCGACCCAGTGTTCTTCCGAATTCTTTTTATCACTCAGCTGATCCATTACATACAGCGGATCTCCGCCGTCGGTATAGACTGGTTCATAGAGACTGACCGGGCTCTGAATGGCATCCAGCGCATAGGTGATTTCCTCCTTGCTGACGCCCAGTTCCTCTGCGATCTCCAGGATGGTAGGTTCCTTTAAATTCTTTTTTAACAGATGATCCCGGGTATAAATGGCCTTGTATGCGGTATCCCGCAGGGAACGGCTGACCCGGATGGCATTGTTATCCCTGAGGTAACGCTTGATTTCGCCCAGAATCATGGGAACGGCGTAGGTGCTGAATTTTACATTTTGGGTAATGTCGAAGTGGTCAATTGCCTTGATCAGCCCGATGCAGCCGATCTG
>JAEDOC010000206.1 GCA_016302185.1 Clostridium sp.
AAGGCATCATCTTCAACCTGCTGACCAATCCGGCAGAGATTCTGACCGATGAGAATGGCTGGGTAAAGGGTATCATCTGCCGCCGCATGGAGCTGGGTGAGCCGGATGAGTCAGGAAGAAGAAGACCGGTGGAGGTAGCCGGATCGGAGTTTGAGATTGAGGCAGATACGGTAATCATGGCGCTGGGAACTTCTCCGAACCCACTGATTTCCAGTACCACCGAAGGCCTTGAGGTAAACCGCTGGAGATGTATCGTCGCCGATGAGAACAACGGAAAGACCACCAAGGAAGGTGTCTATGCCGGCGGTGACGCGGTGACAGGTGCAGCTACGGTAATTCTTGCCATGGAGGCAGGAAGAGCGGGCGCCAGAGGCATTGACGAATATCTTTCCGCCAAATAAAGCGCTGCATGGATGAGATACATGAAACAGAAAGTTGATTTACTGAGGGAATCCATTTTTCCCGCACTGACGAAGCTGGCTGTTCCGATCATGGCCACCTCTCTGGTACAGATGGCGTATAATCTGACTGATATGGCCTGGATTGGGCGGCTGGGTTCCGGCGCGGTGACAGCGGTGGGTTCCGCAGGAATGTATACCTGGTTTTCCCAGGGATTTGCAATATTAGCCAGAACGGGCGGCCAGGTGAAGGCCGCCCATTCTTTGGGTGCGGGGGAAGAGAGGGAGGCTGCGCTCTATGCCAGGGGTGCGATTCAGCTGGGACTGTTCTTTGCCTTTCTATATGGCATGGCATCCTTTTTTGGTGCAGGTCCGCTGATTGGTTTTTTTGGTCTTCAGGATCGGCAAACTATTGCGGCGGCGGAACAGTATCTTAGGATTGCCGGCGGCCTGGTGATTTTTTCTTATTTGAATTCCATTCTGACCGGACTTTTTACGGCAGCGGGAGACAGCCGGACGCCGTTTCGGGCTAATGTGGCCGGACTTTTATTTAATGTGGTGCTGGATCCTTTTCTGATCTTTGGCATCGGACCCTTTCCGGCCATGGGTGCGGTGGGTGCAGCAGCGGCTACTGTTTTGTCACAGTTTGCCGTCAGCCTGATCTTCTGGGGAAAAGTCCGGCAGGAGACGCAGCTGTTTGCGGATTTCCATCTGTTTTTAAGGACACCGCTCTCTTATATGAAAGAAATCATCCGAATTGGTTTTCCGACAGCAATACAGAACTTAATCTATGCCGGAATCTCCATGATCTTAACCCGTCTGGTGGCGGGCTGGGGAGATAAGGCGGTGGCGGTGCAGCGGGTGGGAAGCCAGATTGAATCGGTTTCCTGGATGGTGGGAGACGGCTTTGCGGCTGCTATTAATGCTTTTATCGGCCAGAATTATGGCGCCCGTCAGATGGAACGGGTAAAGAAGGGCTTTTTTACGGCCATGGCGATGACTGCGGTCTGGGGAATCTGTACCTCTTCTCTGCTGTATTTTTGCGCCAAACCGTTGTTTTCACTCTTTATCTCTGAGGCGGATGTACTGGCCGGCGGTGTGGAATATCTGAGGATTCTTGCCTTTTCCCAGCTTCTGATGCTGGTGGAACAGACGGCCATCGGGGCCTTCTCCGGTCTGGGGAAAACCCTGTATCCATCCGTAGTCAGTGTGACCTTAACCTCTGCCCGGATTCCGCTGGCTTACGTCTTGTCCGGAGCCGGACTGGGGCTGGCCGGCATCTGGTGGGCGCTGACACTGACCAGCGATTCCAAGGGAATTCTCCTGTTTTTCAGCTTCCTTTTCCTTCTTCCGGGGTTTGCCGGAACAGGAAAGAAAAGCGGCAGAAAAAAATAAAAAAACCTATGGACGAAATGAAAATTCCGTGAGATAATAGGGACAAGTATGATGTGATAAAATTAACAAA
This sequence comes from Clostridium sp., assembly GCA_016302185.1. Taxonomy (GTDB): domain Bacteria; phylum Bacillota; class Clostridia; order Lachnospirales; family Lachnospiraceae; genus Otoolea. The sequence goes on from JAEDOC010000206.1 coordinate 1,864, forward strand.
GTACTAACACATTCATTTGAAAGGAGTCTTATAATGATTTATTCACACGAAGTAGAAAGTATGTGTCCGGTAGCGCAGGGCGTTAACCATGGTGCAGCTCCGATTCCGGAAGAAGCAAAATGGGTTCAGGCGAAGGAAGTAAAGGATATTTCCGGTTTAACACATGGCATCGGCTGGTGTGCTCCGCAGCAGGGTGCATGTAAGCTGACTCTGAATGTAAAAGAGGGTATCATTCAGGAAGCTCTGGTTGAGACCATCGGATGCTCCGGTATGACTCATTCCGCTGCAATGGCCGCTGAGATTCTTCCCGGCAGAACCGTTATGGAAGCTCTGAATACCGACCTTGTTTGTGATGCAATCAACACAGCTATGAGAGAGCTGTTCCTTCAGATCGTTTACGGTCGTTCCCAGAGTGCTTTCTCTGAGGATGGTCTGCCTATCGGCGCCGGTCTTGAGGACCTTGGAAAGGGTCTTAGAAGCCAGGTTGGTACCATGTACGGTACTTTGAAGAAGGGCCCCCGTTATCTGGAAATGGCAGAAGGCTATGTTACCGGTATCGCTCTGGATGCAGACGATCA
>JAEDOC010000207.1 GCA_016302185.1 Clostridium sp.
ATCCCATCAAAAACATGGTCAGAATCTGTTCTGCCAGCAATAAACTTACTTCCATCGCTTTTTACCGTCTGTCCTTCCCTCATACGATTCCTTTTTTCAGATACACATGGTACGCTTCCCGATCCACTTCTGCAAAAGGAATCATACTATTTTCTCCGGCAATAAAATGCATTCGCCGGTTTCCTTCTTGAACACAATTCAGATCCGGGAGAGGAATAAAATCCTTTTCTTCCGAAAGTACCGCCAACAGATACGGTCCGTATGCCAGATTCACCAGACTGCGGTCTGATTTGTTTTCCAGAATCCGAATTTCCATCGGAAGCTGAAGCACGATCTCATCTCCCGCTCTGATGTGTTTTTCCGGCACCACATATCCATTCTCCACCACACTGTTCTCTTCCTTATGTCCGTTTACAGAAATCGTGAATTTTTTCTCCGCCCATTCCGGAATATGCACCTTCAGTTTCTTATCCAGATCTGTATTGCACCGAATGCACACCTTCCCTCTTCCGTATTCCATCCTCTGTTCCAGACTGACATCTCCTGACAAAACAGAAGGAATGAAAAGGTTAATATAAACCGAATCCCTGTCATACGCATAGATATGTTCCATATAACGGAAACGACTCTCCATCCCGGTCCCATGGCAGCAGGTGTTTTCTGTAGTGGAATACTCTTTCCGCTGCCCCCGCCCCAACGGCATAAAGTAAGTTGTCCCGCCATCGGCCGTATGGCTGCAGGATGCTAAAATGTGATTCCTAAGCGTGTTATCATAGTAATCCATCATTTTACCATCCATAGTGTATTCAAAAAGCTGTGCTGTCAGCCGAAGCATGTGATAGCTGGCACAGCTTTCCGCCGATTTTTCAGACAGATAGGAACAGGTCGTTCCGGACCGGTGAAACAGCTCCGTTTCTCCGACACCGCCGATGCAGTACGTATGACCCTCTGTCACTATGTTCCAGAAATGCTCCGCAATCTTCCAATATTTTGCTTCTCCGGTTGTCCGAAACAGTTCCATCGCGCCCATCACCTGCGGGATATGCTGATTGGCATGCATATCCTCCAGTGTATCGCAGTTTACTTCCATCGGATAGAACAATTTTGCATTGTAAAACAGGCGGGCCGCCGCAAGATGCGATTCTTTTCCGGTAAGCTGATAAAGCTTAACCATCGTCCCTAACATGCCGCCAAACTCTCCGGCAATGTACATGGCCCACATCCGGTCCAGTATCTCCCCGGAAAGTCCTGACAGGCGCTCATACACCCAGTCTCCCATCAGGCTAAGTATGTCCAGCGCTTTTTTAGAGCCTGCAAACTGACAGCAATCATACAGACCTGACATAATTTTATCTAAGGTATAATAAGGTGCCCAGATCTCCGGATACCGTCTAAATTGCTCCAGCAGATCAAATTGTTCTTCCGAATAGGCGCTTAAAAAGCCTCTGTGATACTTCCCGGACCGGGAAAATGCCTCCTGACATTCATAGAGTCCATCTGCCATACGCTCAATTTTACATAAAAATCTCTCATCGCCGGTTGCTGCCCAGGCCAGTCCCAGCCCAGACAGATAATGGCCGGTAGTATGACCCCTCAGCTTGCATCCTTCTTCATCCCAGCCGGTCATCGGCTCTGCCCCCAGGGTGTCAAGACCCGCTGCCTTTCTGAAATTATAAAGCATCTGATTCTCGTCAATGCCCAGCAGATACTCCAGCATTCTCTGCTGATACTCATAATGAAGTCCGCCTTCCAGAAGACGCACCTGGTTCAACGGAAAAAAGCTTCCCTTCCGGATTGGCGCTTCTTCCGCTTTTTTGCATTCTGTATACTTAATGACCGCACGGGCCGTCCGATCAGTCTCTGTCAGAGTTCCTTTTACGCAGACAACTCCCGCCTCCCAAAGCGGCTCATAGGGTTCCCACGTTACAGGAAGAGTTGTCTGCCTTCCGTCCTCCGTCATTACAATGACCACCGAAGGGAGCGTTTTTACCTCCCCCAAAGCTGCTTCCAGCTCCACCTTACGGATTTCTGCAACAACCGTTTCCTTTGTCTCCTGTAATACCGTCGCAGCAAACTCTTTTCTTCCGGAACAACCCTCATAAAATGCCTCTGCCGTCAATATCACCTTACGGTTTCCCATCCCGTACAGGGGACGATGAACCACTCCGTCCGCCCGGAGAAAGCGTTCCTCCCCTGAAATCCATACAAAACGGGAACCATACTTTCCTTCTTCCGGCAAAATCAAATTATCATCTACAGTATTCAGATTTCCAATATAAATTGCATCTAAATCCATCCGAATGATTTCTTCTGCCGTATACTCCATCAGCCGATTCCTCCGAAGAAAATTCCCAGCACATAAACCACCAGGGTAATTCCCACAAATACATATCTGGTCAGCGGTT
>JAEDOC010000208.1 GCA_016302185.1 Clostridium sp.
GAATTGATTTCTTCTTTGGCCTTGGAAGTGTTGCCTATTATGTGAGCTTAAGCGTAGGAAAGTTGTCAGAAGGAAGTAAGGGGTCCCTTCTGAAAAAGGCATTTTCCATGTCACCTTCCATGCTGCTGCGGTATATTAAGGCGAAGAGAACCTGTAAGAAGGAGCATCGGGATTTGATGCCGAAGGATCTGTTTAAGCTGAAGGGCTTTGTCTGCGCAGGAACAGACAACCGCTGTTATAAGGATGATCTGGAGGAGCTGTGGGGCGTGAGGCCGATAGAGGTATTCTCCGGCACGGAGCCCAGCTGTATCGGAATTGAGACCTGGACCCGGGATGGACTCTATTTTTTCCCGGATACCTGTTTTTATGAATTTATTCCCAAGGCGGAGATGGAACACAATATGGAGGATCCGGACTATCAGCCCCGAACGGTGCTGATGGACGAGGTGGTACCGGGCGAGGTCTATGAGATTGCGCTGACCGTTTTAAAGGGCGGTGCTTTCGCCAGATACCGGGTGGGAGATATGTATCGCTGCCTTGGACTGACCAACAGGGAGGACGGAACCAGAATTCCGCGGTTTGAGTATATTGACCGGGTGCCGGATATTATCGATATTGCGGGCTTTACCCGCATTTCAGAAAATTCCATTCAGAGTGTGATTGAGCTGTCCGGCCTGGCGGTAAAGAACTGGGTGGCATTAAAGGAGTTTACGGAGGAGAAGGGACGTCCATATCTCCATCTCTATGTGGAGCTGAGCCCGGAGTGTGTGGTAACCAGGGCGGTCAGTCAGGAAATTTTAAAGGAACATTTAACCATTTATTTTAAATATGTGGATCAGGATTACAGGGATTTAAAACGGATTCTGGGAATGGATCCGCTGGAGATTACCATCCTGCGGTGCGGCACCTTTGAAACCTATGAGGCGACCTCAGGGAAGCATCTTCGTCATATCAATCCTTCGCTTCACGATGTCCATGAGCTGGTGAAGTCCCAGGAGATGGTAGGGCATACGGGCAGGAGGTATTATGTATGAGAGACTACGCTTTTATCTCAATCATTGCATTATACTTCTATACCTTTCTTCTGATTACGTTTTTTTCCTCCCGGCGAAACCGGATGATCAACAATTTTATTTGTGTATTGCTGGCGATGGTGTTCTGGACCGGAGGTTCTCTGCTGATGAGAGCCCGCATATGGCCGTCCTACGAGGTGTGGTATCATGTATCTCTGGCAGGTATCTGGATTCTTCCGGTACTCTATTTTCGCTTTATCCGTGATTTTGCGGGAGATGAGGAAAATGCGGCGGATCGGATCTGGATTTTCGGCCTGGTAGTCGGAACTCTGGTAAATATGAAAACCAATCTGTTCCTGGCTCCGCCGGAGATCGTGGAGAAGGGCGGTCAGGTTTCTTTTGTATACCATATGAAATGGCCGGTTCTTATCATGTACGGTCTCTGTGCGGTGGCTGTCTTCCGCATCGTTCGGATTCTGTGGAAGCTGAAAGCGCGCAATGTCCAGCGGGCGCTGCGGCTGATGCCGCTGATCCTGGGAATTCTGGTTCTTTATCTGGGTAATCTGGGAATTGCCGTGTTTAATAATTTCCCGGTGGATATTCTGGCCGGTGTATTTAATGCGCTCCTGATGTTCTGGATGCTGTATGCAGGACATCTGTTTAAGCTGACGCTTCTGGTATCTCAGGGAAACTGTTATATTCTGGCCATGGGTGCCAGTGTGCTGATCTTTTTTAATCTGGCCAGAGATCTGGACAGCTTTATCCGGGAGAGGCTTCCTCAATTTGTATCCTACAGCTCCATGATTGTGGCAGTGCTTACTATGCTGCTGACTCTGGCGCTTTATGTGGCGATGAAGAAGCTGTTTGACCGGCTGTTTATTCAGGAGGAGCAGAAGCAGACGGAAAAATTGTCCGAGTACACCATGGAGATATCAAAAAGTCTTGAGTTAAAGGAGATTTATCGTGCGCTGGTCAACGTGATCACGGAGACGCTCCATGTCAGACGGGTGTATATCTGTATCGATGAAGTGGACGGAACCTACAGGACGGTGTACAGTACCAGCCCGCTGGATGACAGCCGTTTTGTTATGGATGCTACACACCCGCTGGTGGAATGGATGAAGCGCCATGATGAGTGTCTTCTGATTCACGATTTTAAACGGACGATTGCCTACAAGTCTATGTGGGAGGAAGAGAAAAAACGGCTGGATGATATGCGGGTGGAATGTTTTCTCCCGTTAAAGGACAACGAGGAACTGGTGGGCATCGTGATGCTCAGTGAGAAGGAGGGAAAGCGCAAACGCTTCGGAACGGACGACTTAAGCTTCTTAAATTCTATCGAATCAGCATTAACATCTAGATTTTCAAGAGACATCCTAA
>JAEDOC010000064.1 GCA_016302185.1 Clostridium sp.
TCTGAGTGTATTTTAGCTGATATAATTTTATCACAGATTTTTCCGATTGACCAGTGTTTTATTGGCCGGCAGGAGAAAGAATCCCTGTCTCCCGTTCTGCCTTCTGATTCGTTTTTTCAAAAGTGAGTTTCTCCTCCTGACAGGAGATTGTGACTTCATCCGTCTTTCCGAGCCGTCCTTCCAGAAGCTCCTCTGACAATTTATCTTCAATCTCATTCTGGATCGTACGGCGCAGCGGACGGGCACCATATTTCGGATCATAGCCCTTCTTCGCCAGGTAAGTAACGGCACTGTCCTCGATATGAAGTACCATTCCCAGCTGATCTTTCGTCCGTTTTTCAATGGAGCGGAGCATAATACCTGCAATCTCCTTAATATTCTCCTGATTCAGAGGATGAAATACCATAATCTCATCAATCCGATTCAGAAATTCCGGCTTAAACAGGCGCTTCACCTCATCCATGACTCGATCCTTCATGAATTTATAGTCTGCCTGTTCGTCGCTCTGAGAAGCAAATCCCAGTCGTTTCGGCGAAATGATGTTCTCCGCGCCCGCATTAGAGGTCATGATCAACACTGTGTTTTTGAAATCAATCTTTCTGCCCTGGGCATCGGTAATATGGCCATCATCCAGAATCTGCAGTAAAATGTTAAATACATCCGGATGGGCTTTCTCAATCTCGTCAAACAGGATCACGGAATAAGGGTTGCGGCGAACCTTTTCGCTGAGCTGTCCGCCCTCCTCATAGCCGACATAGCCTGGCGGAGAGCCGATCATCTTGGACACACTGTGTTTCTCCATGTACTCCGACATATCAACCCGGATCATGGCATTCTCCGTACCAAACATAGCCTCTGACAGGGCTTTGGACAGCTCTGTCTTTCCCACGCCGGTGGGCCCCAGGAAGAGAAACGAACCGATGGGACGCTTCGGATCCTTTAATCCCACCCGGCCGCGGCGAATCGCTCTGGCTACGGCAGACACAGCTTCCTCCTGGCCCACCACGCGCTCATGCAGGATGGATTCCAGCTTCAGAAGCCGCTCCGACTCCTCCTCTGCCAGCTTGCGAACCGGAATCTTCGTCCAGTCGGATACGATATCGGCGATCTCATTCTCACCCACCACCAGCTTGCGGGAATTCTTCTCCTTCTGCCATTTTTCCCGGATCTTCTCTATCTTCTCCTGTTTCTTGGTCTGTTTTTTCTTAATCTCACCGGCCTTCTCATAAGCCTCCGCCTTGATGGCCGCTTCCTTCTGCTGCTCCAGCTTGCGGATGTCCTCTTCCAGAGCTTTGATCTCCTCCGGTTCTGTATACACAGTCAGACGGATTTTAGAGGATGCCTCATCGATCAGATCGATGGCCTTGTCCGGCAGAAAACGGTCATTGATATAACGGGCAGACAGCTTTACTGCCGCCTCCAGGGCTTCCCGGGTGATCGTCACCTTATGATGATCTTCATAGCGGCTCTTTAAGCCTTCCAAAATCCGGACAGACTCCTCCTCTGTCGGCTCTTCCACCATCACCGGCTGGAATCTCCGCTCCAGAGCCGCATCCTTCTCAATATATTTACGGTATTCCTCCACAGTTGTAGCACCAATCAGCTGTATCTCCCCGCGGGCCAGGGACGGTTTTAAGATGTTGGACGCATCAATCGCTCCCTCTGCTCCGCCGGCACCGATGATCGTGTGAATCTCATCGATAAAGAGAAGCACATCTCCATCCTCCCGGACCTCAGAAAGAACTTTTTTAATTCTCTCTTCAAATTCTCCGCGGTATTTGGAACCGGCCACCATACCCGATAAATCGAGGCTGACCACCCGTTTTCTGGCGATGGTTTCCGGCACATCACCGGATACAATCATCTGCGCCAGTCCCTCTACGACTGCAGTTTTACCCACACCCGGTTCTCCAATGAGGCAGGGATTGTTCTTTCCGCGACGGCTTAGGATCTGAATCACCCGCTTCATCTCCGTCTCACGGCCGATTACCGGATCCAGCTTTCCCTCCCGGGCCATCTGTGTCAGATCCCGGCTGAAGCTGTCCAGATTCGGGGTATTTCCCTTCTCCCGGCGGATACGTCCGGCGGCCTCCTCCTGACCGGCCGGAGCATCATCCCCCATAGCTCCCATCAGCTCAATATATAACTTCTGAATATTCACATTCATGGTATTCAAAAGACGGGAGGCCGTACATTTGCCATCCTTAATCATAGCAATGAGAAGATGCTCCGTTCCAATCAGAGGAGCATGAAAAAAGACTGCCTCCTCATAGCTTGCCTGCATCACGGCTCTGGCCCCCGGCGTATATTCCGGCTGGCCGGCCACACGGGTCGGAGACGGCGGTGTAATCAGCCGCTCCATCAGCTCCAGCACCCGCTCCTCTGTCACGTCAAATCGTTCCAGAACCACGGCAGCCAGCCCCGTTCCTTCCTTTATCAGCCCCAGAAGCAGATGTTCCGTACCTACATACCCATGCTCCAGCTCCTGTGCTGTCTCCACTGCCAGGCGAATAGCCTCCCTGGCCTTTTGTGTAAATCGATCCATTCTGCGGTAATCCTCCTGTCAATCATTCTCTCTGTGCTTTCGATAAATACCGGTGCCGAACCAGAAGCTTACAAAAGCTCCGGAAGGCGGTCTCTGATATAATTGCTTCTTGCCATCTCCAGTTCTTCCTTGCCCAGAGGTTTTCTGGACAGCTTCTGTAAATTGGCCGGCTGAATTCCCAGCATCATCTGATAAATGCTGACAAACTCCGCCGGACGCAAAAGGCCGTCAGCAATCCCTGCCCGCAAATGAGACAGGTACGTCATCGCTTCTTTCATGGACAAGCGTCTCGCATATTTTAACACGCCATAGGATTTATACGCCTCATCCTCCCGTGCCAGTCGATGTTTCTCCAGAGACGCCTTCCGAATCTGAGATTCCTGTGCAGATAACTGTCCGGCTACATTGGATACAAGATCCAGAATCTCCTGTTCTGTCATCCCCAGGGTCTTCTGATTGGAAACCTCGTACAAATCTCCGATATTTTCACTGCCACGACCGTAAAAGCCTCGAACCATGGTTCCAAAACGCCCCATATCTCCCAATAGCTCCTGGAACTGCTGATTGGAAGACAGAAGAGGCAGATGAACCACAACGGATGCCTTCATTGCCGTTCCCACATTGGTGGGGTAAGAAGTCAAATACCCATATTTCTTATTATATGCGTAAGAAATCTTCTCATTGATGTAATCATCCAGCCGATCCGCTTCCTCATAGCAGCCTTCCAGATTCATCCCCGCCTCCATCACCTGCAGACGGATATGATCATCACCGTTCAGAACCAGGCTGACCTTCTCATCCTCCGAACAGATCATGCCTCCCGGTGTCTTCTTCTCCACCAGTGTCTTATTCAGAAGCCGGCGTTCACGCAGGGCAATCTTATCCAGCTCCTCCATTGTCTCCAAATCCTGATATTCAAAATCCCTGCCGTCCCGTTCCGGAAGATCTCTGAATTCCGTCTTCAGCCGTCCAATCATGGTTCTGGCTTCCTTATCTTCCAGGCGGGAAGGAAACTTATATTCCTCCCAGTTTCTGGCCAGGCGCACACGGCTGGATATGATATTGGACGGATCGTTCTTTACTTCTTCATACCACCTCATCATGTTCCTGTTTTTCCTCCTTCAGCGCCCGAATCTGATCCCGGCAGATTGCTGCCTGTTCATAATCCTCTGTTTCCAGCGCCGCCTTCAGACGCCGTTCCAGCTGCCGTACCTGTTCTTCTCTGGTAAAATTCAGCTCACCGCTTCTCGTAACCTCCGCTTCCATTCCGCGGCCGGCACGTATCTTTGGCTGTTTTCCGGTGTGACACGCATTATCCTGCAGTTTCTTGATTCGCTCCCCAATCAGCAGATCAAACACATGGTAGCAGTCCGCGCAGCCAAAACGGCTGTTCTTAATAAATTCTTCATATGTTGTACCGCAGGTGGGGCAGACCACTTCCTCCGCCCTCTGCTGTCTGGCCGCACCGTCGGGAAGGCCAAGCAGACTGGAAAGCAGCATACTCAAAGGAAATTCTCCTTCCAGAATCGCAGAATACGGTCCCAGATCCATCTCTTTGGCACACTGCGAACAAAGATTATGCTCTTTCTTCACACCGTTCATAATCTCCGTATATTTGATATTCGCCTCTCGAATTCTGCATTTTTCACATAACATTCTCCCTATCCTCCATCTAGCTTACACCGCATCAGCGGGAAAAGGCATCATAAATCGAGTCCACCAGCTGATGAACCTCATCCCGGCTCACATTCTTACAGACTCCCCTTGCCAGTATCACACTCATATCCCGTTCCATCTCCTGCAGTGCGCGCAGCTTATCCGTATCCAGGGCAATTACCGCTCCGCGCCGCCGATCCAGCTTCACAAAGCCCTCCTGCCTCAGCACAGAATATGCCTTATTTACCGTATGCATGTTAATCCCGATATGTTCCGCCAGCTGACGCACCGAAGGAAGGGAATCTCCTTCATGAATCCGTTCCGTGGCAATTCCGATGATGATCTGGTTTCTCAACTGAATATAAAGGGCTTCATCACTGTTAAAGTCAATCTCTACAATCATACTTCACCATCTTTCGTCAAATTTGTTATAGTCATTGTATAACAGATACACCTGAACGTCAAGAATAACTTCCTTCGGAAGAAAATGAGGGCACCTCCCGTGCCCTCATCTCTCCGACTGCATTCTTTTGCCGAAACGCAGTTACAAATCTAAAATCTCAAAATCATCATCGTCCTGCAGGCGGCTGACCGTTGACGCACTCTCTCTTGCCGCAGCGGCTGCTGCACGGCGGGCATCCTCACGACGTTCCTTCTCCAGACGTTCTCTGGACAGTCTGGCCCGTTGTGCCCTCTCCTGCTCCCGCTGACGAATCACTGCTTCCATCCCCGGATCACGGGTAATGTGTTTCTCGCGAACCGGTTCTCTGCGAAGCTCCGTCGTTTCTTCCCCTCGTCTTGGTGACGCAGCCGAATAGCCGGACGACATTCTCCGCTCTAAAGCCTCCGCTCTCTTCGTCACATTCATCTCCGGTCTATCTGTACGGACGTCGGTCTCCGAAGCGGCCCTCTTTCCGGAAGCAGCAGCCTGTTCTCTGGCCGCTCTCCGTTCTGCGGCGACCGCCCGCTCATACGCCGCCTTTCGCTCTGCAGCTGCTGTACGATCCACAGTCACATTCCGCTCTGTCCGGGCTACACGTTCCGATGTTCCCCTCTTCTCCGGGGAGGTCTTCGTTTCTTCTTCCGATTCTCTGCGGTGGATCAGAAGATTGACAATAATAAATACAAGGATCAGGCAGACCACAAGCAGAGCCACAATAATGATAAAGCGGAAATTATAATCCTCGCAGAGAGAATTGTACTGATCGATCAGCTCGTCCACTTTGGCATCATCATATTTGCTCTGAAGAGCCGGATCTTTAAAATAGCGCTGGAAGGTTTTCTCCGCGATATCATAACGGTAGAGATTCTTCTCTCCGTTTTCATTCATTCCATACACCACACAGTACTGCTGCTCCGTATCGCTCTGCCATACCCAGCCCTGTACCTTATAATTCCCGTTCAGCTGAATAGAAGTTGGTGCAAAGCCTTCCGGAAGCTCCAGCGAATCATCCGGTGGAAGCACAAGAATGGATTTCGCTGACACATCAATAGTCACAAAGGGAGACAGTTGTCCACTCTCCGGTTCATAGATGAAGAATGAGCCGGTTCCGTCCTCCGCCTGCAGATAAATAAGGGTCAGGTTATTTCCAGAGCCGCACATCACTTCTGTATCTCCATAAGTCACAGAAGACTGCGTATAGCCTTCCGGAAGAAGAGACGGGTCAAAAGAAGTTGCAACAGAATAGGAAACACCGTCAATCTCCGCAGTCTGAGCTCCCATCACAGCAGCCTCTGTCTGTTCCGCATTCTCTGTTTCCGGCTCTTCCGCGGTCTCTGTGCTTTCTGCTTTATTGACTGTAATTGTATATGTCTTTGTCGTCTTTCCGTCTTCTGCCGTGATCTTGCAGACCACCGTATTGGCACCTGTCTTCAGACCGGAATCTCCGCTGACCAGTACCTTGGCCTTGCTGTCCTTGGTACCGGCACTGACTGCCAGTTTCGTTACATCCCCGCCTACGTTAACAGAATAGGAGGTCACATCCGGTGAAAACGCCGGTGTCAGCTGTCCCGGAGACACTTTTAAGGATGACAGGCCAGCCTCACTGGAATACGTTGCAGGTGCATTTACCTTTACGGCAGACGATCCTACCTTGGTTACATTGACTGCCTGCGTATCCACATCATAAATCTCATAATTGCCTACGGAAATCGTGCTGTTTCCTGCCTGAAGCGCCTTGAACTTCAATGTATGCGCAAACTGAGTGGTATTTCCGGAATCCATGGTGCCTACCAGGCGGACAGAGCCGGCGCCGCCGCTGGCATTATTGCCGCTGATAAATTCAATACTGGCCGGATCATAGGACAGCATCACATCCGCCGCTCCCAGATTTCCATCCGGAGACGTTATCTTCACATTGACACTGAATTCCTGTCCTACTGTCACGCTGGGATCAGAAAATGAAATCTTCGCAGTCGCTGCCAGTACGGTCATCCCGCTGACTGGAACCACAAACACCACAGCCAACGCCATTAAAAATCCAATGATAATTTTTCTTACTTTGCCGCTCATAGAATCTCCTGTCTAAACTTCCTTTCAATTCAGCTTTTGAATTCCTAATATATCTTTCTGCATCATCAAAACATCCAGAATATCAATCTTGCCATTTCCATTGACATCGGCCGCTGACGCCTCTGTACCGCTTAAGGTGCCAAGTCCCAGAATGTGACGCTGTGTATTAAGTACATCCACAATATTCAGCTTTCCGTCACCGTTGACATCTCCCTTCACAGTTCCCACCAGACCGGCTCCCGCACTTTCTGTCCCAAAGCCATTCACTGAACCGGGGGCCACCGGCCCTGTGCTGTTCCCGGAACCACTGCCAGAGGAGCTGCTGCCTGAAGAACCGCTGCCGGACGGTCCGCCGGAGGAAGAAGTCGTATCTGTCGGCCCGATGATCACAACGTTGGAAGATGAGCTGCCGGAAGAACTTCCAGAAGAGCTGCTGCCGGAAGTTCCGCCCGGACCACTGCCGGGTCCGCTTGCCGAACCGCTTCCTGAACCGGAAGAAGAATTCAGTACGTTGCTTCCTATAGCATCGGAGTAAACCGGTCCGTTGGACTGCCGAACCACATGAAGCACATAATTCCGAACATATCCGTTCTCCGCCTTCACCGATACGGTCACTTCGTTTACCCCGCTCTGCAGATCCACGGTTCCGGTTCCGCTGACGGTTGCCTTGGAGTCAATCGCAGCTGCTACTACCTTCACACTGGCCACCGAGGGATCCACAATCAGATCGTAGGATTCCGTATCCCTGTGGAAGGTCGGTGTCAGAGCAAAGCCTTCGACTCCAAGACCGGACAGCTTATTATTGGGGCTGCCGTCCAGTGTCGGTTTTACACAGGCCGTCTCCGGCATATTCTTATATACCGGAATGGAGAATTCCAGAGCCGTCGTCTTCAGCGCGCTTATCTTCGCCAGCGTCATACCTTCCGCTGCCGCCGCCAGTACATTAGTCATATACTGATGCTTATATAAATTGCTGCCCTGCACATTAAATTTCTTTAAATACAGAGTATCCTGACCCTGTTTTACGTAATTATTGCCATAGTAGATCGCGCCGCCCACGATAGATCGCTCTACGCTGTTCCACGGACGCTCATAACTTCCCGACTGGGAAGCCCACCAGAGCCCCCGCTCCACTGCTCCCATGGAACCGGACTGATATGCCTCAATATTGAAGAAATTGTAATATCCCTGATATCCCGATACCGTTCCGGAGATGCTGCGGCCGGTTCCCTGGCTTCCCTGTTCCTGAAGAATCATCGATGACAGAATATAGGGATTCACTCCCGACCGTTCCGCTGCCTTCATAATGATATCCACATACGTAGAAGCCGATGTGTTGCTGCCGGATGTACTTCCGGATGTGCTGCTTCCCGGATTCGCAGAGACAGTACCTCCGCTGCTGTCTCCCGGTGCCGAACCGTCTCCGGTTGCCGCCGAGCCGGGTGCAGAGCTTCCCGGTGCAACGATCACAGTTGCTGCACTGGTCTCCGAAGAAGACGATCCGTTCATTCCGGGCCCATAGACTGTAGTTACCCGTTCCGTCTCATGATCACTGATGGATGCCACCGGAGAGATGGGACCGGAAGAAGAGCTTCCGCCGGAGGAAGCACCGGGTCCGGAAGCCGGACCGGAGCCGCTGCCCGAGGAACTGCCGCCCGAAGAGCTGCCGCCTGAAGACGGAGTTCCGGAAAGAAACGTCCCGGCCACCATACTTTCCAGACCTTCTCTGGTATGGATCGAGCTGTCATACGACTGTTTCATAAACTGATAAATATATTTTTCGTTCAAAAAATTTCTGGGATCCATATAATAACAGATGATCTCCTCGGAAGCCTGAACCCAGGAATTGCCGTCAAAGCCCGGCCAGGTTCCTGTATCCCAGTCATACGCCCCTGCCGCCGTAGATTTCCAGGAAGAAATATTATCTCTGGCTACCAGATTCCGGCCAATCACACACTCATTCTCTACCGCAGTACTCCAGTCTAAGTTCGTGTGAAGTGCAGTAAAGGTCCAGGAAGGATATTTGGCATGCAGCTCTCTCAGGCCCTGCTTATAGCTCTCCGGAAAGCCCTGTCTGACCAGATACTGTTCAAATTCCGCACTTGAGGTAATCGTTGTCGGAAACTTTACATATTGTCCCAGCACATATCCGGTAGTTTCCCCGTTGCTGCCGCTGAAACGAATCTGGTACCAGAGTTTTCCGTCGCTTCCGGTGGTTTCCCCGATCACCGTCACCGCAGTTCCCTGAGACAGCTTCGCAATCGCCTGATTTCCGGTTCCCGGTCCGCTTCTCACATTCAGACTGGTTGCATTGATCGAAGCAGTCCTGGTTTCTGCGTGGCTCACGATGCCAAAAATCGGTCCGATGCCCGCTCCACATGGATTCAATGCCAGAACACATCCTAAAAGCAGGGTCATCACCCTGCCAAGTTTCTTCCTTTTCATTTGTGTTTCTCCCCACTCTGCCCTTTCCGGCAGTCCTTCCTCTATCACCACTGCTTTTATGAAAAAGCACGTAACTATCCTATCATTCTTCCTTAATTTAAAGCAAAAAAATAGAAACCGCTGCTGCGATATTTATGTACATTATAATGAAAACTACCACAATATGTCAACCTTACAGAAAAAAGTTCACAGAATATCCAGATTTTATCAAAAATTGTAAAAAAATCTTAATGAATTCGGCCCAGGAATACGGTGAGCAGCATGAGAAGAATCAACACTACCCGCTTGACTTCATCTTTTCTGCACCACCGGAACAGCTTTGCCGCCATAGGAACCTCCATTCCGAAATGCTTTTTACAAAGCACTCCCATTCTTTATTCTAAATATATGCAGCCGGAGCAAAAAAATTTCCCCGAAGCGAATACGCAGCGCTTCGGGGAAGCAATTCTTAATTATATTTTCGATGACTGCCCTGCTTAGCGGTTCAGACGCTCTGCACGCTTCACGTCAATACCGTCTTTTCTCGGAACGCGGCTCTCGAAGAACTCCTTTGCTACCTGCGGGAACAGAGCGTAGGACAGAACATCCTCATCCTGCTGCTTCCACTCAGCAATCTCTGCCTCCAGCTTCGGCAGCTGCGGCTCAATTAAATCAGCCGGACGACAGGTAATCGGCTTCGCATTGCCGATAGCTTTCTTCTGAACTTCAGGATTGAACGGTTTTACGGTCTGTCCAAACTCGCCCATCAGAAGCTTCTTGGACTCTTTTGTGAACATCTTATAACGCTCACCCATCAGAACATTCAGAACTGCCTGGGTTCCTACGATCTGAGAGGACGGAGTTACTAACGGCGGCTCGCCGAAGTCGGCACGTACTCTCGGAATCTCCTGAAGAACATCATAGTATTTATCCTCAGCCTTTGCCTCTTTTAACTGGGAAACCAGATTGGACAGCATGCCGCCCGGTACCTGATAACGCAGAGTGTTGATATCTACGCCGAGAACCTTGGTGTTCATTAAGCCGCTCTTTAATGCCTGCTCACGCAGCGGACGGAAATAATCGGCGATCTCGGCCAGCAGATTATTATCCAGTCCGGTATCGTACGGAGTACCCTTAAAGGTCTCAACCATAACCTCAGTTGCCGGCTGGCTGGTTCCCAGAGCAAACGGGGAAATTGCGGTATCAATGATATCGCAGCCTGCTTCTACCGCCTTTAAGTAAGTCATGGAAGCAACACCGGAGGTATAGTGGGTATGAAGATCAATCGGAAGGCTGGTGGACTCCTTCAGAGCGGTAACCAGCTCCTGTGCCGCATACGGAGTCAGAAGGCCGGCCATATCCTTAATACATAAGGAATCTGCCCCCATATCCTCGATTCTCTTTGCAATATCCTTCCAGTAATCCAGGGTATAAGCATCACCCAGAGTGTAGCTTAATGCGATCTGAGCATGTCCTTTTTCCTTGTTGGCTGCCTTTACCGCGGTTTCCAGGTTACGGATATCATTTAAGCAGTCGAAAATACGGATAATATCGATACCGTTTGCGATAGACTTCTGTACAAAATATTCTACCACGTCATCTGCATAATGGTTGTAGCCTAAAATATTCTGGCCGCGGAACAGCATCTGCAGCTTGGTGTTCTTGAATCCGGCTCTTAACTTTCTCAGTCTCTCCCACGGATCCTCCTTTAAGAAACGAAGGCAGGAGTCAAAGGTAGCGCCTCCCCAGCACTCCACCGCATAATAACCAACCTGATCCATCTTATCGATGATCGGCAGCATCTGATCTGTGGTCATACGGGTTGCAATCAAAGACTGATGAGCGTCACGCAGGACAGTCTCCACAATCTTAACGGGCTTTTTTTCCATTTTTGCCATAATGTTAAACCTCCTAAAAATAATAGTTTTTCTTCCTTCCGCAATCTCCTATTTCACACCGAAAATAGCCATAAAGGTTCCTGCCGCAACAGCTGTTCCGATGACACCTGCTACGTTGGGGCCCATGGCATGCATCAGAAGAAAATTCGTCGGATCCGCCTGCGCGCCGACCTTCTGAGATACACG
>JAEDOC010000209.1 GCA_016302185.1 Clostridium sp.
CTCCTTACTGACCCCGTCCAGACCGTTTGGTGTCACAAAGTTTGTATGTTCACAACCGATATCCCTGGCCTTCTGATTCATCAGCCGGGCAAAATTTTCTACGCTGCCGCCGATATGTTCTGCCACTGCCACTGCCGCGTCATTATGGGATTCCAGCATCAGCGAATAGAGCAGATCCTCCAGAGAATATTCCTCCCCGGCCTTCACATTCAGCTGCACATCCGGCATGGAAGCGGCATAGGAAGATATTTGTACCGAATCCGTCAAATTTCCCTGTTCAAGAGCCAGAATGCAGGTCATGATCTTGGTAGTGCTGGCCATGGGACGGACGGCATTCTCCTCTTTCCCATAGAGCACCCGCCCCGTCTGTGCATCCATCAGCACAGCGGAACCGGCATTCAGCGTTAAGGATGGCGCTTCTGACTCCGGATTCTTCCACTCCGGACTTTTCATCTCCGGACTTTTCATCTCCGGACTTTTCATCTCCGGACTTTTCGTCTCCGGAAATCCGCTTCCATACACCGGAAGTGTCCTCTCCCACGCCCGGGAATCAGTCTTTCCCCCGGAGAATACAAAGAACAGGCCTGCCAGACAAAGGACAGTGCCTGTTCGAATGTGCATTTTGATTTTATGGTTCATGCCGTACCCCAAAAAACCATTCTCAGAGTACTATATGACCTGCCCTGCCTGCTTATTCCTTCCAGGCAAACAGGAACTTCTGCAAAGCTTATTCCTCCAATGCCTTGTTGAGCCATTCCGTTCCCGGAAGAACAAAGCGGCCGCCGGAAAGAATCTCCGTCCTTGTGCCGTCCGGCTGTACCGCCTCGATGGTATCCAGCTCGGAATAGGGGATAGTGATATCCGTATGGCAACCGAAATAAGCCTTCTGCGGATCCTCTTTTCGCAGCGCGGAAATCTCATTTTCCCTTGCCACCATCTCTTTTCCGTCGGGGTTATACATGGGGCAGTCCTCCATCCAGCTGTAGCAGGTATCGCCCACCGCAAAATGGGGGCCCATCTTCTCCGCAATGAGAATCGGGAATTTGTCCAGAATGTGATACTTCTGTGCCACTGCATAGGCTGTAGTGTTGGTTCCGATGGCAAACTCACCCATGGGAAGGATCTCATGATTCTTTAAGATCACCTGTTTTACCAGAGCCCTGTTTTCCTCCTCGGATGCAAAATTCTTACAGGTGTAGGAAACGGTCCGGCCATCCTTAAATTCCACTTTTAAATCCCTGAACTGGAATTCTCCGATGTAGACCCTTCCCACATGAAGCAGGCCTTCCGTTCCGGACAGCTGCGGAGAGGTGAACACCTCGCCCACCGGAATATTCACATCGGCCACGCAGTTTTCAAAATTAGTCTCCTTTGACGGCTCCGCCAGCGGACGAAGACGGATACAGAGATGGGTTTCATTGCCGTTTCGGCCCTTTACCTCCACATACGCTGCCTTGTCCAGGGCATCTATGATATGCTGCTGAATTTTCTTATAGAGCTCATAATCCAGCGTATTGATTCGAATCGTTTCCCGGAAAATCTCTTCAAAATGATCTCCAATCTCCGGCAGAGGGAACGCAATAATAGTAAAGCTGGTCTCACTGCCCGGAATATATCCATCCGCAATCTGCATCGCCTCATTGGTATAGGATAACAGAATCTTCTCCTGCTTTTCGCTTAAATGAAGTGCTTCCTTCCGGTTTACCGGCTGAAATTCCTCCTCGCCGAAGGTCTCCACCACTGCCGGTCCGGCATAGCCTGCCGCCAGCTTCTTTACCTGCTCATAGGCCACCTTCAGCACGCCGATCTTTCTCTCCTTAAAGGCCTTGTCCATATAGATGGCATTGTCATAGCGGTGATCATAATCATACTGACGGTTGGCCGGCGTGGAATAATAACCGTTGACCCTGGATGCTGCCCGGTTCATGGTTCCCACCGCAGCTCTGGCGATCACCGGCTCCAACCCGGCCCGGCGGAAATTCTCTACTGCCATCCGGATCATCCGTTCAAAACCGATGTGATAGCGGATCTGCACTGTTTTCTTCGTATCATACCGGCGGCCGCTCACCTCAAAACCCTTTAAATAACCCTCCGTATAGGTATCCGCCATCCTGCGCACGGTCTCCTCCGGAAGTGCGTTTAAGAAAGCCGCCGTTCTTTTCTCCGTCTCCGAGATATATTCGCCAAACCGGTACAGATAGCGCAGATCTCCCAAATCACAGTCCATGATAATCTCTTTTGCAAAGTCCATGGCCGGATCCAGTGTCTCACGAATCCGGTATGTCAGCGTCACGTCGCAGTAATCACTGACAAAATAGTAAAGTGCCTCTCTCACCTCTTTTGCCTGTGGAAGTTCCCCTTCAAACAGATTGTA
>JAEDOC010000065.1 GCA_016302185.1 Clostridium sp.
GGTGCCCCTGACCGCAATTCTCTATCCAATTGATCGTTATTCCGTATCCAGATCCCCGGTCTCCTTTCCGGGCAAATGCTGCCCTTTGCCTCCCATAGCTGCTATCTAAAATATTCCGGACACAGCCGTGTCAATTCCTCTTTTTCCCCAAGATGACGGCTTAAATGACGGGTCATCACCATCTCTGCCAGCTCCTCATCCTGTTTTTCAATCGCATAAATAATATTCTCGTGATCTGCCACGGTTCTCTTGTTCTTTGCCTTTTTCAGCAGCAAAAACTCCAGATTCCGCAGCCGGTCAAAATGCACCATCTGCATCTGCATAAATTCATGCACCTGCAGCTTTCCCACCGATTCAAACAGAAGCCGGTGAAATGCATTGTCCAGCTCCAGCATCACGAAATGAGCAGCATCCCTCTCCTCGTGCAGCTTCTGCTGCTCCAGATTCTCCCGCATCTTTTTCAGATACTGGTCAGACACACCTCTTCTGCAGGCATATCGCACAAGGGAAACCTCCAGAGACATCCGGATAAAGCTGGCATCATCAATCAGCTTGTAATCAATCTTCGTGACATAGCTTCCCTTCTGCGGAAAGGACTCCACCAGCTCCAACCGGCGCATCTCCAGCAGAGCCTCCCGCACCGGAGTGCGGGAAATATGCAGGCTGTCCGATAATTCATTCTCGCTGACCGCGCTTCCCGGAGGAAGCTCCAGGGTGACAATATTGTCTAAAATCGTGCGGAACGCATAATTTCTGACATTCTCACCCTCCGCTTTATCCAGTATCTTCATGCAAAATCACTCCAATGATTTCTATTATTTTGTCATATCCACAACAACCTTCATGTAGTTGCCCGGATTCTTCTCAATATCACGAATGATTTCCGGTGCTTCATCTACAGAAATTGTCTTGGTCAGAATCTTCGCAGCATCTACCTTCTTTGTATAGATTAACTCAATTGCCTCTTCAAATTCACCGGCACTGGTACGGGCGCCGCGGATATCTACTTCCTTCCGGGTAATTGCATCCGTCGGAAGCGGAGTTTCCTTCTTCGGCCATCCGGTCAGGGTAATACGGCCTGCGTTGCTGACGAAATCCAGGGTAGAGCGAACTGCGGCATTGGCACCGCTGCACTCCATTACCTGCTGTGCCATCACACCGCCGGTAATCTCAAAGATACGCTTCTCCGGATCCTCTTTACCGGAGTTAATGGTGTATTCGATGCCCAGCTCTTTCGCAAAGTCCAGACGCTCCTGAACCAGATCCAGTAAGATTGCATGCGCACCATAGGCCTGCGCAATCATACCTGCCAGAAGTCCGATAGGGCCTGCACCGATAATGGCACAGTACTCGCCGGCCTTTAAGCCGCCTCTGTGGATTCCATGAAGTGAGATGGTTAACGGCTCAGCCAGAGCGGCATCAGTCCAGCTCATGTCTTCCGGCATCTTTACCAGCATATCTGCCGGATGGCAGAAATACTCCGCCATACCGCCGTCCACATGAACACCCAGAACATGAAGGCTGGTACAGCAGTTGGTGCGTCCGATGCTGCAGGGATAGCAGCTGCCGCAGTACAGATACGGATCTACGATAACCTTGTCGCCTACCTTGAAGCCCTTGGGATTGTCCTCCGGAACGGATTCAATAATGCCTGCCAACTCATGACCGATGACTCTCGGATAGGAAACCAGAACATTGCTTCCGCGGAATGCACCGATATCGCTGCCGCAGATACCTGCACTCATTACCTTAATTAAAGCTTCCCCCGGACCCGGAACCGGCTTCTCAAGGGTAACAACACCTACTTCACCTGGTTTTTCAATTTTTACTGCTTTCATAACAGATTCCTTTCTTCGAAAACAAATCAATATACGCTGCTTAAATTATTTATGAAACTCATCAAAGGTAAGAACCACTTTACGGATGGAAGGATCCCGGCTGTCGATGAAATCAAAGGCTTCCTGTGCTTTGGTCAGCG
Source organism: Clostridium sp. (assembly GCA_016302185.1). GTDB lineage: Bacteria > Bacillota > Clostridia > Lachnospirales > Lachnospiraceae > Otoolea. The sequence goes on from JAEDOC010000065.1 coordinate 1,979, forward strand.
GGAAGGTATGAGATACAGAACCGTTCAAATCCAGCTTTCCTGCCTTGATCATCTCGATTGCTTTTCCGAACATCTTATTCTGCAGTCTGGAACCGCGGACATCCAGCTCTTTGGAGGTGATCAGGAACTGATTGGCTTCCACCGGCGCGGTGGAGAAGCCCATGGTCATCACCCGTCCCGCATTGCCTGTTACCTTTAATAAGGTCATCAGGGAATCCCTGGTGCCGGAAGCATCGATGGATACGGTGGAGCCGTGACCAAAGGTATATTCCTTTACCTTCGTCTCCAGATCTTCCTTCAGAACATTGATGGTGTACTTCGCACCATTCGCCTTCGCCTCCTCCAGCTTGGCATCTACGATATCGGACACAATGATATGATCGCAGATTTCTCCGGCTACCTTTAATATAGTGCTTCCCAGTGCGCCGGCACCCATGATCAGAAGCATATCATCTTTTTCCAGCTGCGCTCTTGTACAGGACTGGATCGCGATGGTTGTCGGTTCAATCATAACAGCATCGGTATCAGACAGGCCTTCCGGAAGAATGTAACAGTCACTCTCATTGACTGCAATATACTCACGGTAACCTCCGTCAATATGTACGCCTCTTACCTTTAAATCATCGCAGACATTGCCTCTGCCAATCCTGCAGGGATAGCAGTGACCGCAGCTGGTTACCTGATTCACAATGACACGGTCGCCAATCTTCACGCCGGTTACGCCTTCTCCAATCTCATCAACCACACCTACCATCTCATGGCCGATGATGCGCGGATACGTAGCAGCTGCATTGGTTCCATGGTAGATACCCACATCAGAACCGCAGATGCCTGCTGCCGTCATACGGACCATGACATTGTTCTTTTTATCAAGAACAGGCTTCTCAATATCGATGACACGTAACTGTTCCGGACTAACTACTTGCACAGCTTTCATAAAAAACCTCTCCTTTAATCTTTTATAAATAGGAATTATAAACTAACTGCTATACAAGTTACTTTTGCACATTTTAAATGAAATGTCAAGTTTCTGAACAAAAAAATTTTTCAGGCTAAGGTTTTTGTTAGTTTTGTATAAAAAATTATTTATTTTTCATTCACTATACATATTGTTTTGACCATCGAAATTGTGCTAGTATACAAGTGTCTGTACGGTATATGTGAAACGTGAAGGGAATGCTACAGCAGACCTCACCTCATACCGATTGTTTGAAACTGAAACCATATAAAAAGGAGGATTACAACATGAGAAAAATGAAAAAGGTTGCCGCACTGAGCACAGCAGCAGTTCTGGCTATGACAGCATTAGCAGGCTGCGGCAGCAAGACCGAAGCCACCACCGCCGCACCGGCAGAGACCGAGGCAGCAGCTGAGACTGAGAAGGCTGCAGAAGCAGAAACTGAAGCAGCAGGCGAGGCAACAGCCGATGTAGAGAAGATTGACCTGGTATTCAGCCACATCAACGCTGAAACACATACCTGGCACAAGATGGCTGTGAAGTTCAAAGAGTTAATCGAGGAGAGATCCGGCGGCAACATCACCGTAACCATCTACCCGAACAACCAGCTGGGTTCTGAGATTGAGACTGTTCAGTCCGCTATCGCCGGCATGGGAGACTGCGATATCGTTCTTACCGGCGAATCCATGCAGACCTACGTTGAGGAGCTGGGTATCATCGGAATGCCTTACGCTATCACCTCTGACGAGCATATGGACGCTGTATTAAACGGCGAAGTTGGTAAGGAATTAGACGAGCTGATGCTGAAGGCAGGCTTAAGAAACTTAGGCGCTATCAGACGTGGACCGCGTAACGTTACTTCCAATAAAGAGATTCATACTCCGGATGACTTAAAGGGCTTTATCATCCGTACACCAGAGTCCAAGATGACTATGGCTGCATTCGAGGCTATGGGCGCTAAGCCAACCCCGATGGCATTCTCCGAGATCTTTACTTCCTTACAGCAGGGCGTTATCCATGGTCAGGAGAACCCGCTGGCAAACATCTATGATGCTTCTCTGTACGAGGTACAGGATTACGTTATCGAGACAGAGCACTTAAGAGCTTGGGTTTACTTCGCAATCTCCGAGGCAAGATTCAGCTCCTTCTCTCCGGCTGCTCAGCAGATGATTCAGGAGTGCGCTTCTGAAGCTATTGCTTACGAGCATGAGCTGTTCCTGGCAGATGAGGCTCAGTTAAAGTCTACTCTGGAAGAGAAAGGCATGACCTTCATCGAGGTTGATCAGGCTCCGTTCAAAGAGAAAGCAGTTTCCGGCGTACTTGCAGTATTATCTGACAAGCAGAAAGCTATCTATGAGAAGATGGTAGCCGCTGATCCGGCAAAATAATCGTTCGTAAAGTCAATGTTTCGCCGGCATCCCCCAAAAAGGATGCCGGCATTGATTTTATAAAACCTTGTTAAAAAAGTGTTAAGAATTATATCATCCGGAGGCAATATGGAAAAGTTTATTAAAGTTTACAAAGAAATTATGTCCTATATTGGTGTACTTGGACTGATTGGGTTTATTGCCAGCGTATTAATTCAGGTAATTGCCCGTACCTTCCTGCCGACCGCCCCCAACTGGACGGAGGAGGCCGCCCGTTTCCTCTTTATCTACATGGTAGCTTTCGCAGGTAATGCAGCGGTACTGAGCGATGAATATGTAGGCGTGGAGCTTCTGACAGAGATGTTCCCGAAGGGAGTTCAGAAAACACTTAAAACAGCTATTTTCGTTGTTTTGATGATCTTCTCCGCTTTCGTATTTTTCAAGTGTGTCATGAGCCCGCAGGGTCTGATTGCAATCACTCCTCCGGCCATGGTATCCACCGCCCTTGAGATCCCCATGAAATACGTTTACTGTGCAGAGGTTGTGCTGTTTGGATGCTATGTCATCAGCTTTATTTTAAGACTCTACATGGTATTTTCTAAGAAAAAGGAGGCATAAGGCATGGTAGTAGTATTATTTATTACTTTCGTTGTTTGTCTTGCGCTGGGTGTGCCGGTGGCATTCAGTCTGGGCATCTCATCCCTGGTATACTTTGTGGGCAACGGTATGTCCTTATACATGTTCGCTCAGAGATTTTTCGCAGGTTTAAACTCTTTTACCCTGCTTTGTATCCCCGGCTTCGTATTCGCCGGCGCTCTGATGAATCAGGGCGGTATTACCGAGCGTCTGATCGGTTTCTGTAATAAGATTGTAGGCCACATCACCGGCGGACTGGCCATCGCCAACGTAGTTGCTTCCATGGTTTTCGCAGGCATCTCCGGTACTGCTCTTGCAGATACCGTATCTGTCGGCGGTATCCTGATTCCGGCCATGAAGAAGGAAGGCTATGACGCAGATTTCTCCTGCGCCGTTACCGCTGCTTCTTCCTGTATCGGACCGATCATCCCTCCGTCTGTACCGATGATCATGGCTGCTACCATGACCGGACTTTCGGTATCCAAGATGTTTATCGCCGGTATGATTCCCGGTATTCTGATGGGCCTTGGCATGATCTTTGTTTCCTGGCTGATCTCCAAGAAACGTAATTATCCGAAGGCGGAAAGAAGAGCATCTCTGAGCGAGATTATTCACTCCGCGAAAGAGTCCTTCTTCGCTATCCTGATGACTTTAATCATCCTGTCCAGTATCCTTTTTGGTGTGGTAACTCCGACGGAGGCATCTATCCTGGCCGTTGTTTACGGTATCTTTGTAGGCTTCTTCATTTACAAAGAACTGACCATCCCGCGCTTAATTGAGTGTATGAAGAGCACGGCAGTTTCCAGTGCAGCTATCATGGTTCTGGTTGGTATGGCTAACGTCTTCGCTTACATTCTGACCAAGGAGCAGATCCCGCAGATGGTTGCAGACGCAATGCTCGCTCTGACCACCAACAAATACATCATCCTGATTCTGATCAACCTGCTGCTGGTATTCGTTGGTATGTTCATGGAGACCATCGCTGCGATCCTGATTCTGTTCCCGGTTCTCTTAAACCTGGTGCTTCAGATCGGTGTTGACCCGATTCAGTTCGGTGTTATCGTTGTATTAAACCTGGTACTGGGTCTTTGTACTCCTCCGGTTGGTGTATGTCTGTTTGCTGCTACCAACATCGGTGAAACCAAGCTGACCGGCGTTATCAAGGAGCTGATTCCGTATCTGATCTGTAACTTCACCGTTCTGGCACTGGTAACCTTCGTTCCGTTCCTGACAGCCGGTATCGCAAATCTGCTTCTGGGTGCATAACTGATTTTTCAATATGATTTTCAGTCTGAAAAAGAAGCCGTATCTGATGTTCCTTCGGATACGACTTCTTTTTTATGATTTCTCTTTTAATCTATCATCTGCTGTATCTATTCCTGCCGGCTTACATTTTTGGTCACTACCACGTTGGCACCTGTACCGAGCACATTCTCAATTACCACCTGACCGATTGCGGTCGGAGCTTCCAGCACTACCTTGCGGATTTCCTTCATCACATCAAAGATCATTTCCTTGGGGACCGGTGCATCCAGTCTCACACTGGCTAAAGGAAGCTCGCCTCCCTTGACCAGCACCGAGGTGGCAATGGTACGGACCGGATGGGTCAGCTCCTGGCGAACGTAATCCTCTCCTTTTTTGCAGGTCTGTCCTTCGATACTCAAAATCTCTCCGTTCTCTCCCAGATCAACGGAAATCTCACATCCGTTGGGACAGATGATACATGTAAACTCTCTTTTCATCGTACCGACACCTCCATATCTCCCTGCTCACTTAACAGCGCTGCCGGAACAGGAATCTGAATCATCTCCGCCGGGATGGCTTTCTTCATCTTACGGGTTTTAATCACAGCTCCGTTCTGGGAAATCACAATCTCGCAGTCCTTCATCGGGCGGCTGACACGCATGGAAAGGGTCAAATCCTTCTTTCCGCTGAATCTCTGGGGAACCGTATGGTTAATATTCTTATCTGTAGTAATCTGATTGCCGGATACCTCCAGACCACCGTTTCTCACATAATCAGCCGCACTGTCTGCCAGCTTCTCTGCTTCCATGGAAACAAAATCCACCAGATCGTGGACATGAAGCACATTGCCTGCCGCAAAGATACCATCCACATCGGTCATGAAGCTCTCATCCACCACCGCACCGCGGGTTCTCTGATCCAGCGTCACACCGGCATCCAGGGAAAGCTCATTCTCCGGAAGCAGGCCGACAGAAAGAATCAGGGTATCGCACTCATACTCCACTTCCGTACCCGGAATCCGACGGAAATGATCATCCACCTTCGCCACAGTGATACCGGTCAGGCGGGAATCCCCGTGAATATCCACTACGGTATGACTTAAATACAGCGGAATACCGTAATCATTTAAGCACTGCTCAATATTTCTGGGGAGGCCGCTGGGATAGGGCTGAATCTCGAAAACCGCCAATACTTTGGCGCCTTCCAGAGTCAGACGGCGGGCCATAATCATGCCGATATCACCGGAACCCAGGATCACTACCTTCTTTCCTACCATGGTGTTATGCAGGTTCATATAGGCCTGTGCCACACCTGCCGTGAAAACACCGGTGGGCCGCTCGCCGGGAATTCCCAGAGCACCGCGGGTCCTTTCCCGACAGCCCATGGTCAGAATCACTGCTTTTGCCTGATACTTTACAAGACCTTCTCTGGTCACTACGGTAACTACTTTTTCTTTTGTAATATTGGTTACCGCCGCCTCGGTAAGGTAGGGAATCTGAAGCTCTTTTACTTCATCGATAAAACGCTGCGCGTATTCCGGGCCGCTGAGTGTTGTCTTAAAACGGGTTAAACCAAAACCGTCGTGGATGCACTGGCGAAGGATTCCGCCCAGATGCTTCTCTCTCTCCAGAATCAGGATATCTGTAATTCCTTTTTTATGTAATTCTACGGCTGCTGCCAGTCCGGCCGGGCCGCCGCCAACGATAATCACGTCCTTCTGAATCATCTAACGCTCCTCCTCTCTCACATCGCCGGTAAACAGGTAGGATCCCTGTCGGTTGTACTGAAGCTCTTCCTTGGCCAGTCCTCTCTCCTGGCGAATCAGTTCTGATACACGCATCTGACAGTAGCCGCCCTGACAGCGTCCCATCATGGAACGGGTGCGGTACTTGATACCTACCATTGTCTTCACGCCCAGCGGATTGTGAATCGCCTGCAGAATCTCTGCCTTGGACACCTTCTCACAACGACAGATCAGCTCACCGTAATCCGGGTTCTCCGCAATCAGGCGGCTCTGCTCCTCTTCCGGAAGCTCTGCAAAACGTACGATTCCCTTTCGCCTCGGATTGAAATCATCCCGCTTCTTCCAGTTTTCTCTGGAAAGCACCATATCCACGACATAACGACCAATGGGAACCGCTGCCGTTAAGCCCGGAGATTCGATACCCACCAGGTTCACTGCGCAGGGAGCAATCTCTTCCTTCATCTCAATCTTGAAATCCTGAATCACGCCGTTGTCATCCACCCACTTCGGCAGGATACCGCAGTAATTACGGATATAGTCCGCCTTCTTGATACAGGGCCAGATCTCTGAGGCACTCTCCGCCAGATAATCCATATTTTCCTGCGGAACACCGTAATAGGAGAAGTTATCTACCACCTCCGCATTCGGTCCGATGATAACATTGCCATCGGTGGTATTGGTGACATGGATTCCCATATAGGTGTTGCTGGGCACCGGATACACCGGCATCGGAAGCAGCGGGCCCGTTCTCTTATCCAGAATAATGTAATCACCCTTGGAACCAATCACCTTATATCCGGTCAGACCCAGCATCTCGGAGATCTTTCCTGCGCCCAGACCGGCACAGTTGATGACCCACTTGGAGGTGAAGGTTTCCTGCTTTGTCGTGATCATCCAGACATCCTCTTCTCGCTTTAATCCGGTCACCTCATGATCCAGAAAATAGGTTACTCCGTTCTGCACCGCATTCTCTGCCAGCGCAATGGTATATTTGAAAGGATCCACGATACCGCTGTTGGCAGAAAACATGGCAAATTTGCCCACCGCCATGGGAACCAGACGGTGCAGCTCTTCTTCATCAATAAGGGATAAGCCGGTTGCTCCGTTGACCGCCCCCTGTGCCATGGTCCGTTTCAGCTGCTCCATATCCTCATCTGTCTTGCCAACCAGAACCTTGCCGCAGCGCTTGAAGGGGAAATCCAGCTCTTCGGCGAGTTCACCCATCATCTTGTTTCCTTCTACACAAAGCTTCGCCTTCAGTGTGCCCGGATCATAGGCAAAACCGCCGTGAACCACGCCGGAATTTCTTCCGCTGGTTTCATAGCAGACGTCCAGATTCTTCTCCAGAACGCCGATGGTGCAGTCATACCGCGCCAGTTCTCTGGCAACCGCGCTGCCTACCACGCCGCCGCCAATGATCATTACATCAAAATTCTGTCCCATCTCTTCTCCTTTTCTTTTCTCCTTGTCTGTTTTCTATCTCCCCCGGCCGGTTTTACTGTTTTCAATTTCAGTAAAACAGCGGCTTTCTATAGAGAAAAATATGTCTGATTCGGATAAATCTCCCGGTAACCTTCTTCCGAACGAATCAGGTGACTTAACACTGCTTTCTGTGCTGTCTCCGGATCTCCGGCCAGCACCGCATCAATGATTGCCAGATGCTCCGCTCTGGCCAGCTCAAAGCGATGTGCCTTCTTCTCATTGGAAAGCACCCGGATCCGCATGGACTGTGTCATCAGATCCTTTACCATCTTTTTGAAAAACTGATTTCCGGAACACTCCGCCAGATATAAGTGAAATTCACTGTCCCAGTCATTCTCCTGTCCCATGGAATTCTGCTGTTCTTCAAAAATTCTCCGATACATAAGCATCCTCTCCGGATCCACATGCCCCACTGCCAGACCAACGGCATAGGGTTCAATCAGCTTTCTCGCCTCGTAAATCTGACGGATATCATTCATGGAAATATGCGAAACGATCGTCCCCCGGCTGGGCATCACCACCACCAGCCCCTCTTCCGCCAGCCGCTGAATCGCTTCCCGAATCGGGGTCCGGCTGATCCCCAGCTGCTGTATCAGTTCCTTCTCATTGACGATCGCTCCCGGAAGCAAAGCACCGCCAACGATCTGTTTCTTAATATAGTCATATGCCTTCTGCTTATAGCCTGTCTCTGCCAAAAAACCCCTCCCCCGTTGACGGATGCTATCTTTCTTCTGTTCATCACTGTCTATTCTCCAAAGCCATATCCAACCAATATATCGGTTGGATATGGCTTTATTGTATCATCCTGCCAGTTGTCTGTCAACCACTGCTTTCACTTTTTTTATTCTTTTTCATATCTTATGATGAGGTGATTGGATGCAATCCTGTGAACTGGCGGCTGCTGTCACTGCCCTGGCCTGCAGCCTGGCGATACTTTGACCACAATTGCAGCGCAACAGGCGTTCTGCGAATCCCGGCACACTGCGAAAGTACACTAAAACAGCGTAGCAGTGATAAGACTGCTACGCTGTTTTATTTCCTGATGCGCTTTTTTACGTTTTATAATCATTCCCGGATTCGCAGTTAAACGAAAATCATGAAATAAGAAGAGAAATTAACTTTCTCTGCTTCGGTGTCATTAAGAAATAATGTTACAAAAAAGCTTGACCGAAGCAGGTACAGCTATCATCGCCAGTATCAACATAACGTCCAGACAGCATGCGCAGATGTTTCCACTATTTTTGGAATAGAATTTCATAATATTTTTAATCATAACAAGCTCTCCTTTTCTCTCTTTATTAATTCACAGTTGTACAACTGATGGGTTTATCATAAAGAAAAATGAAATAAAATATAAGATATGATATTGCCGAAAAACTAGTCGATATTGACTTTTTCGCTTGAAAAGCAGAAAAAAATACATTACAATAGCCAAATGGATGTGACATATAAAGAAACAAATATCATAGCAGAGCTGACAGAGGAGTTCCGCCGGCCGATGGCTGCAAATGCATCGATATCCGACAGAAACCAGATGGCCAGGATAGAGAAGATTTTTCAATACGTGGAACAGCATTATACCGAGCCAATCGAACTGCAGCGTGCCGCAGACGAGCTGGGCTTAAATAAAGAGTATTTCTGCCGCTTTTTCAAAAAGAATACCGGCATGCTCTTCCTGCGTTATGTAAATCAGGTTCGGTTAAACCATGTTTATCAGGATCTTTTGTACTCGGAGGGAAATATCCAGGATATTCTGGAGCGAAACGGAATCTATAACAACAAGATTTTTTATCAGCAGTTTAAGGA
>JAEDOC010000210.1 GCA_016302185.1 Clostridium sp.
TTCAGAATCCCATTGCCTTTGGAGCGGATCTGGTGCTGCACAGCGGAACAAAATTTTTAGGCGGCCACAATGATACCCTGGCGGGATTTTTATGTACTTCCCGGGAGGATCTGGCAAAGCAGATTCGCTATCTTTATAAAACGGTTGGTTCCGGTCTGGCCCCCTTTGACAGCTTTCTGATGCTGCGTGGGATCAAGACGCTGGCGATACGGATGGAGCGGCAGCAGGAGAATGCCCTTCGGATTGCCCGATGGCTGAAGGGGCAGAAAAAGGTTGCGGAGGTTCTGTATGTGGGACTTCCGGAGCATCCCGGCTATGAGATAAGCAAAAAACAGTCCCGTGGTTTTGGCAGCATGATTTCCTTCCGAACGGACACAGAAGAAACGGCCAGAAAGCTTCTGGAGAGGGTAAAGCTGATTTCCTATGCGGAAAGTCTGGGAGGGGTGGAATCTCTGATCACCTATCCCATGCTGCAGACGCATGGAGATGTGCCGGTGGAGGTTCGGGAACGGCTGGGAATCACGGAAACATTCCTGCGAATGTCGGTGGGAATTGAGCATATTGACGATCTGCTGGCAGATTTGGAACAGGCGCTGGCTTAACGCAAGGACGTAAGACATAGACAAACAGACGTAAGCAGGAGGTATTGCATGAAATATGATTTTGATACAGTGATTAACCGGAGAGGAACCAACAGCCTGAAATATGATTTTGCAAGGGAACGGGGCAAACGGGAGGATGTCCTTCCCCTCTGGGTGGCAGATATGGATTTTCAGACGGCTCCGGAGATATTAGAACGTCTGGAAGAGGTGGTTCATCACGGGATTTTTGGCTACAGTGAGGGAAAAGAAGACTACTTTCTGGCAGTACAGCGCTGGTATGCAGAGCATTTTGGATGGGAGGTAAAGAGAAACTGGCTGGTGAAGACGCCGGGGGTGGTATTTGCCATCGCGGCGGCGATCCGCGCCTTTACCCAAGAAGGAGATGCGGTAATGCTGCAACAGCCGGTCTATTACCCCTTCAGTGAGGTGATTACGGATAACGGGAGAGTTCTGATCAATAGCCCACTGCGGGAGAAAAACGGACATTATGAAATTGATTTTGAGGATGTGGAAGAGGAAATCGTGAAGCATCAGGTAAAGCTGTTTCTCCTCTGCAGTCCCCATAATCCGGTGGGGCGGGTCTGGGAAGAGTGGGAGCTTCGCAGGCTGGGGGAAATCTGCTTAAAGCACGGGGTGCTGGTGGTCAGTGATGAGATTCACAGTGATTTTACGTATGAGGGCCATACCCACCATGTGTTTGCCAGTCTCTCTCCGGAATTTCAGGAGATTACCGTGACCTGCACGGCACCCAGCAAAACCTTTAATCTGGCTGGCCTGCAGGTGTCCAATATTTTTATTGCCAATCCGGAGCTGAAGAAGAAATTCAAAAAAGCCATTGCGGCAGCTGGGTACAGTCAGGTGAATGTGATGGGCCTTGTTGCCTGCCAGACTGCCTATGAAAAGGGTGGGGAGTGGCTTTCCCGGCTGAAGGCTTATCTGGCGGAGAATCTTGTCTTTGTGCGGGAATACATAAAGGAGTATCTTCCGGGGATCCGCCTGGTGGAGCCGGAGGGAACCTACCTTCTCTGGCTGGATTTCCGGGCACTGGGTCTTTCGGAGGCAGAACGGGAGGATCTGATCGTAAACCGTGCCCGCCTCTGGCTGGACAGCGGCGCCATGTTCGGCGCGGATGGAGAAGGCTTTGAGAGGATTAATATTGCCTGTCCGAGAAAGACGTTAGAACAGGCACTTTCTCAGCTTCGGGAGGCACTGTCTTAAAAAAGGATTTCTACTTCCTGTAAACATGATTCGGAGGTATCAATATGAAGATTCCGTTGCGTTATCAGATGTCCGAATATGACTGCGGTCCAACCTCCATGCTCAATGCCATCAGCTACTTATTTGAGCGGGAGGAGATCCCGCCGGAGGTCATCCGCAATATCATGCTGTATTGTCTGGACTGCTACAATTCCGAAGGGGTTCCGGGAAAATGCGGCACCTCCATGGCGGCGATGATGTTTTTGAGTAACTGGCTGTGCGGCTTTGGAAAAATCGGGAGACTGGATATCTCCAGCCAGTACCTGTCCGGAAAGCAGGGAGAGGATCTTCTGATGTTCGATCCCTATTACTGGGAACAGCCATTTGAGGAGACGGGGATTCGTATGGTGTCGGATCATCCCTTTGCCTATAATCGGATTGTGCCGGCAGGGTATTTCAACCGGAAAATACGGGAAACCTATGCTCTGGGGCCGTATGACGGCCGGGAAGCGGTGCTTCTCTTTAATGAAAAGATCAAGCTGACGGAAGAGAAG
>JAEDOC010000211.1 GCA_016302185.1 Clostridium sp.
AAATTCTTTTGTAAAATTAAAACGGAACTCCCATTATCCACAGGAACTCCGTTTTTTATTTCTTTTTATCCACATCTATTTCGATTTTGTGGATATCTTTCTGTTGTGTCGTGTATAACTCTGAAATTTTACACTCTCAGCCTCACCTGCGCTCTGCCAGCTGCAGCCGAACGATCGCCTTTTTCAGCGCTACTTCGGCGCGGGAGGTATCGATGGCCGGGTCATGGGCCTGCAGTCTGCGCTCCGCACGCTGTTCTGCCTCTCTGGCGCGGTTGGCGTCGATCTCATCCGGCCACTCGGCGATCTCTGCCATGACACTGATCTTATCCGGAAGGACTTCGATGAAACCGGCATGGACTGCCGCCTCCAGGATTCCTTCCTGACGATGGATCCGGGCGATGCCCGGCTCCAGAAGCATGGTCATGGGAATATGCTTTTTGTAGATGCCTACCTCACCCTCGGAAGTATTCAGCTCCAGCATGAAGGCTTCTCCCTGCCAGAAGATACGGTCGGGGGTAATAATCTGCAATTCAAAATTTCTGTCATCTGCCATCTCGCCACCCCCTATTTTACGCGGGCAACTACTTCATCAATCGTTCCGGCATTCAGGAAATAGCTCTCAGGAATATCGTCATGTTTTCCTTCCAGGATCTCTTTGAATCCGCGGATTGTCTCTGACAGAGGCACATATTTTCCTTCGTAGCCGGTAAACTGTACTGCCACGAAGAAAGGCTGTGACAGGAATCTCTGGATCTTTCTCGCACGGCTTACTACCAGCTTGTCGTCCTCGGAAAGCTCATCCATACCAAGAATTGCGATGATATCCTGCAGCTCTTTGTATTTCTGAAGGATCTCCTGTACCCCGCGGGCTACTGCATAGTGCTCCTCGCCTACGATTCTCGGATCCAGGATACGTGAGGTAGACTCCAGCGGGTCTACTGCCGGGTAAATACCAAGCTCTACGATCGCACGGGACAATACGGTGGTCGCATCCAGATGGGCGAAGGTCGTCGCCGGAGCCGGGTCTGTCAGGTCATCGGCAGGCACATAAACAGCCTGTACGGATGTGATAGAACCCTTCTTGGTGGATGTAATACGCTCCTGAAGAGCACCCATCTCTGTCTGCAGCGTAGGCTGATAACCTACGGCTGAAGGCATACGTCCCAGCAGAGCCGATACCTCGGAACCAGCCTGTGTGAAACGGAAAATATTATCAATGAAAAGAAGTACGTCCTTTCCACCCTCATCACGGAAATTCTCTGCCATGGTAAGTCCTGTCAGGCCGACACGCATTCTTGCTCCCGGCGGTTCATTCATCTGTCCGAATACCATGGTGGTCTTGTTGATAACTCCTGATTCCTGCATCTCATGATACAGGTCATTTCCCTCACGGGTACGCTCTCCTACACCGGTGAATACGGAATATCCGCCGTGCTCTGTGGCGATATTTCGGATCAGCTCCTGGATCAGGACTGTCTTTCCTACTCCGGCTCCTCCGAAGAGTCCGATCTTACCGCCCTTCTGATACGGGCAGAGCAGGTCTACGACCTTGATACCTGTCTCCAGCACCTCTGCTGAAGTTGACTGCTCCTCAAATGACGGTGCGTCTCTGTGGATCGGCATATAATTCACATCGGTCGGCGCCGGTTTGTTGTCGATAGGATCACCTGTAACGTTGAAAATACGTCCCAGGGTCTTCTCTCCAACCGGAACAGAGATGGGAGCACCAGTCGCTACCGCCTCCATTCCTCTCACAAGTCCGTCCGTAGTATCCATGGCAATACATCTGACCGTCTCATCTCCGAGGTGCTGTGCCACCTCGACCACAAGACGCTCTCCGTTTGTCCTGGTAATGTGAATTGCCTCATAAATCGCCGGAAGATTGCCCTCCGGGAACTTAATATCAAGTACCGCACCGATAATCTGAGTGATTTTACCTTTGTTCTGCGTTGCCATCCTGTAATTCACTCCTTATCTCTCTTCTTTATTCCAGTGCTTCCGCACCTGCAATGATCTCTGTCAGCTCCTGCGTGATGGAACCCTGTCTTGCGCGGTTGTACTGAAGCGTCAGCTTGCTGATCATCTCCTCCGCATTGCTGGTGGCCGAATCCATTGCCTGCATTCTGGCGCCATTCTCACTGGCCACTGATTCTACCAGTGCACCATATATGATACTGGTCATATATTTGGGAATGATCACATCCAGCGCTTCCTCTGCCTCCGGTTCAAAGTTCATCATCATATTGGCTTTCGCCGCTTCCACATCCGCCTCGCTGATCTCTACCGGCAGCAGCTTCAGAAGCTTCGGCTCATGCACTACGGTATTCTT
>JAEDOC010000212.1 GCA_016302185.1 Clostridium sp.
CCGTTTTCCTTCTTCTCCACGCGGATTCCGGTAATCCGGTTCACTCCGGCCAGAATCTCCCGTACCTCTTCCTCTCCGGCCTCAGCAGTGATCGTAATCTCATTGGATTCCAGCAGCTGCTGCTCCAGACTCTCCGGTGTACCAAAGGCCAGCAGCTTTCCTCTGGCGATAATCAGGATCTGATCGCAGATCGTCTGAACCTCAGAAAGGATATGGGAGCTGAAAATAACGGTATGGTTCTGCCCCAGCTCCTTGATCAGGGCACGGATCTCGATAATCTGTATGGGATCCAGACCGACCGTCGGCTCATCCAGAATAATGACCCTGGGATTTCCAAGGATCGCCTGGGCAATACCGACTCTCTGCTTATAGCCTTTGGAAAGGGCTGAAATCCGGCGGTTTCTGACATCCTCTATCTTCGTCTGCCGTATGACATCCTCAATCTGCTGCGCAAGCTCCTTTCCCCGCAGCCCTTTGGCCTCTCCCACAAACCGTAAGTATTCCTCCGGGGTCTCCGTCATATAAAGCGGCGGCAGCTCCGGCAGATATCCGATCAGCTTCTTCGCCTTTTCCGGCTCCTCAAAAATATCGTAGCCGTCAATTTTCACATGTCCCTCAGTCGCTGACAGGCAGCCGGTCATGATGTTCATCGTGGTAGATTTTCCGGCACCGTTGGGCCCCAGAAAACCATAGACATGCCCCTCCCCGATCTCGAAGGACAGATCGTTGACAGCCGTAAAATCACCATAACATTTGGTTAAGTGTTCTACTGATATCATAATGTTCCTCCTCTTTCTCTGACATTCCAAAGCAGGGTGCCAAACACGCCCTGCTTTGCCTAAACTCCGTTTTCTCACATGTTCCGGAGTTCCCGATATTCAACCACTACTGTAAGACATATGGCTAAAGCCACACTAAATATTCATGTGAACAATCTGTGAAACTGCCTTCTCCCATGGATATATTGTTTTGCTTATTCCTCCATACACTTTTAAATATTGGAATTTTCCTGCTGCTTCCCTTTATAATAAAGCCATAAAGAAAAACAATTCTGCCGCAGAAAAAGAAGCATAAGAAAGGGGATTTCTAATATGAAAAAATTAGTTGCAGAACGCATGGATCAGTTGATTCCATCCGGAATCCGTAAAGTAAATGAAAAAGCTCTGGCCATGGAGCGCGCCGGGGAAACCGTGATTCACTTTGAACTGGGAAGACCGGATTTTGATACTCCGGAATATATTAAAAAGGCCTGCATTGACAGCCTGAATGCAGGGGATGTCTTCTACACCTCCAACTTTGGTACCATGGAGCTCCGGGAAGCCATCGCATGGAAGCTGAAAACACAGAACAACATCGATTATAAGCCATCCGAAATTATCGTCAGCGTTGGACTCACCGAAGCCGTATTCGATGTGCTCTGCGCCATCTTAAACGAGGGAAACGAGATTCTCGTTCCCAATCCCGGCTGGCTCAACTATTTAAATGTTCCAAAGCTGCTGGGCGCCGTACCGATTACCTACAGCCTGCTGGAGAAAAATAACTACCAGATCGATCTCGAAGAAATCCGCAGCAAGCTGAGCCCGAAAACGAAAGCGATTGTACTGATTACTCCCAGCAACCCCACCGGAAGCGTGCTGTCCGAAGAAGTATTAAAGGAACTGGCTGAACTGGCAATCGAAAATGACCTGACTGTCATTGCCGACGAGGTGTATGAGCGTCTCCTTTACGATGATGCCAAACACATCAGCATCGCATCTCTTCCCGGCATGAAAGAGAGAACCATTACACTAAACGGCTTCTCCAAGGCTTACTCCATGACCGGCTGGAGACTGGGCTATGCCGCCGCATCTGAGGATTTTATCAAAACTTTGAATAAATTACATCAGCATGCCACCACCTGCGCTACCTCCTTCGTACAGAAAGCAGGCGTGGCCGCTCTTCGAAACGAGCAGAACGAGGTAGCTGATATGGTAAAAGAATATCAGAGACGCCGCGATTATGCAGTAAAGGCAATCAATGAAATTGATGGTATCAGCTGCCTCTGCCCGAAGGGTGCATTCTATATCTTCATCAACATTGAAAAGCTGGGCATGACAGGAAGCGAGCTTGTAGATTATCTTCTGGATAACGCCAAAATCGCTCTGGTTCCCGGCGATGTATTCGGAACCGAAGGAACGAATTATATTCGTATGTCCTTCGCAAACAGCTATGAAAATATTGTGGAAGGCTGCGCAAGACTTAAAAAAGCCATCGAAGCAATCTAATCAGAGGCCCCCGGCACCAAACATAGATTATTCGGTGCCGGGGGACCTTACTTTTCTT
>JAEDOC010000066.1 GCA_016302185.1 Clostridium sp.
GAGAAAAGTCATTAACTACGAGAGAAAGCAACGTCTGGATAACAGTCATGCTTAGAGTATAATTATTGTTTGAATATAAATACCATGGGAAAATCAAAATTCTTGGGCCACAGGAAGCGAGAAATCAGAGAAGCGTTCGCTCCTATCACTGGAAAAAACGCGGAAGATATAAAAAATCTTCCACGTTTTTTTGAAAAGCAGCTGTATACCAGATATGGAAACAAGCTGAAATCTGCTTATGCAGCGTTACTTAGCTGCTGTTGTCGTAATCCGGACTGCGGGTGCCTGAATCTGATTCTCTGCCATGGCTTCCGTGATTTTCTGAGTGAGATCAAAATAGACATCCCAGTAATCTTCGCTCTTGCACCATGCTCTGACGGTAAAGTTCATGGCTTCGTTGCTTCCGCCGCTGAGTCGTGCAAAGGGGGCAGGAAAACGTCAGATCCACGCGCCGAAGTGCTTCGGAAGAGAAATTGGTAATATTGGCGTTCATCAGGCTGCCGTTGGGCACGGTGATTTTTTTGTTATCCACGGTCATGAAAACGGTATAGAACAGAGTCAGTTCTTTTACAACGCCTTCCACACCGGAAGCAGAAACATAATCTCCCAGCTTAAACGGTTTTAATATCATCAGCATGATGCCTCCGGCTAAGTTCGATAACGCGCCCTGTAAGGCCAGGCCGACGGCCACGCCCGCAGAAGCAAGGACGGCAATCACAGAAGCCATGGGAACCCCCAGAATGCTGATAGTGGAGATAACCAGAAGTACATAAAGGCCAATCTTGACGAAACATTAGTTCATAGATACATCTGATTTGATTGTATCATTTGCGATTGTTCTGTTCAATCCTTTTCGCTTTATTCCCCGCAGAGAATGCCCGGCAAAGGAATCCCACCGCCAGTCCGATGAGCGCAGGCAGAACCCATCCCAGATTCAAATCGAAGAAGGGCAGAATCGTTCGGGCAGCAGCAACCGCCTGATCCAGATGCAGCGCTGTCTGTACCGCCGGGGGAAGCGTTTTAAAGAAATCAAAAATTGCCGCCGCCCAGGTAAAGGCAGTTACACTGAGATAAATTCTCCGGTCGTGTTGAAAGAGATTTCCGCACAGAGCAAGAAGGATCAGGGAAATGGCCGGCGGGTAAATCAGCATCAGCACCGGGATCGAGTAATTAATGATCGAAGAAAGCCCGATGTTGGAAATTCCAAAGGAAAAAACGGTAAAAAGGATGGCCCATGCGTTGTAGGAAAGCGCATGCGGAAACATCCGCACAAAGGTCTCGGCGCAGCTGGTTACCAGACCGATGGAGGTTTTTAAGCAGGCGAAGGTGATGGTAACTGCCAGAATCAGACTTCCGGCATTGCCAAGATAATGACCGGAGATCTGCGCAAGGGCAATACCGCCGTTTTCCGAGATCTCAAACAGTCCCCGGGACTGGGCTCCCATCAGAATGGTAAGGATGTAGATCAGGGCCATCAGAAGGCCGGTCAGGATACCGGAACGGATGACATCCTTTGCGATGGCGGCATCTTCTTTAATTCCCATCTGACGAATCACATCGATTACAATAATTCCAAAAGCAAGACCTGCGATGGCATCCATGGTTCCGTAGCCTTCCACCAGCGCAGCAAATAGTGCGCCGCTCTGATAGGCGCTGTCAGGTTCCACTGCAGAAGCAGCGGTGCCGGGACGGAGCAGTGCGGAAAAGACAAGCACGGCAAGGAAAAGCAGGAATACCGGATTGATGATTTTGCCAATCCAGAAGGTAATATTTCCCGGACGCAGAGATAGGAACAGAACCAGTGCAAAGAAAATCAGCGAAAACACAACGAGTGCCGCTGCGTCAGAGATCCTGCCGGAAAGCAAGGGTGCGATTCCTGTGGTAAATGAGGTGGTGGCGCATCTGGGAATGGCAAAAAACGGTCCGATGGTAAGATAGAGGAGGCAGGTAAAGAAATAGCTGTATCTTCTTCCTACTTTGTCTGCCAGTGCCTGCAGACCGTCGGAGTGCGTATTGCCGATGGCGGCAACCCCCAGAATCGGAATGCCGACGGCGGTGATGATAAAGCCGGCCATGGCGGGGAGTACATTCCGTCCGGCCAGCTGTCCGAGATGAACCGGAAAAATCAGATTTCCGGCGCCGAAAAACATGCCGAACAGTGTTCCGGCCACCAGAATACGCTGCTTCTGGGTTAAATTCGTATTTTGCATGATATATTCACTCCTTTCAGGCTTACAAGCAGGGCTTGACGCCTGTTCTAATAGACGCTTTCCAGCCGTCTGAACTGTTATGTTCTATTGTAATATTCGTCTTGTGGTTTGGGAAACGCATGCTTATAATAGAAGTATGAGAAAGTGTAATACCCATGGAAGGGAGGAGCGGTATGGATGCGAAGAAGCTGGAAATTCTGATGACGGCGGTGGATCTGGGAAGCTTTTCCAAGGCGTCTGAGGTGGTCGGCTATACCCAGTCCGGTCTGACGCATCTGGTCAACAGTCTGGAGAGGGAAATCGGCCTGCCTCTGATCAAACGAAACCATAACGGAATTTCTCTTACCGAACAGGGGAAGGCACTGATGCCTGCCATCCGCGAATTTCTGCAGGCGAATACAAACCTGGCAAATAAGATTCAGGCCATTGTCGAAAAACAGACGGAGACCATCCGGGTGGCAGCCTACGCCAGTATTGCCATGCACTGGATGCCGGAGATTCTGTACCGGTTCCGGAGACTCTGTCCCAAGGTGGACGTGGACCTGCGCATGGTGGATAATGCGCTGGAGCCCTTTGAGCTGCTGCGGGACGGAAAAACAGATGTTATCTTTGCCAGCCGGCAGAACTATGGCAGCTGTGATTGGATTCCGCTATACAATGAGCGGATGTACGCGATCCTTCCGAAGGATTATCCCATTGACGGCCGTGAAGAGTTTCCGCTAAAAGAGCTGGAAGGAAAGGATTTTCTGATGCCCTATGGCCGGTTTGATATTGAGGTTCATGGTGCGCTGGCGAAGGTGGGCATTCGGGTGAAGGAAAAGAGCGCCTATGTGGATGATGAGACGGTAATTCGCATGGTGGGGAAGGGGCTGGGAGTCTCTCTGATGACAGAGCTGATGATCCGGGGCCGGACGGATGATGTTCTTTGCGTGCCGGTGGTTCCCGACACCATCCGGGAACTGGGGATGGGGCTGCGCCGGGGGGAGGAGATTCCCGAAAGCGTGTTGAAGCTCAAAAACTGTGTGATTCAGTTTGTCGGTGAATTGCAGACAGTATGATTTGTAATACAAAGGAGTAAGGAATGGAGCATCTTCGCTGTGTAGTAGAGAGAATTACCTATCAGAATGCTGAGAATGGCTATACGGTGCTGAAATGTGCGGTGAAGAATTACAGTGATCTGGTAACGGTTGTCGGCACTATGCCGGAGATCCATGTGGGGTCGGTTCTGTCGCTGGACGGCAGCTGGAAAATGGATGCGAAGTACGGACGGCAGTTTTCTGTGGAACGGTTTGAGGAGACATTACCGGCGACGGTTTACGGGATTGAAAAATATCTCGGTTCCGGACTGATTAAGGGGATAGGGCCGAAATTTGCAAAGCGGATTGTGGAGAAGTTCGGAAAAGACACCTTAAATGTGATTGAGGACACACCGGAGGAGCTGTTAAAGGTCGCCGGGATCGGGAAGGTCCGCGTGGAGCGGATTAAGAAAAGCTGGCAGGATCAAAAGGAAATCAAAAATATCATGCTGTTTCTGCAGAATCATGAGGTGAGCACATCCCATGCGACAAAGATTTTTAAAACCTATGGCAGCGACAGCATATCCGTTGTAAAGGAGAATCCGTACCGCCTGGCAGATGATATCTGGGGAATCGGATTTAAGACGGCGGATACCATCGCGGAAAAAATGGGGATTGCAAAAGATAAATTTATTCGCCTGAGAAGCGGGATCCTGTATACGCTGAATAGGCTGGCTGAAAGCGGCCATTGCTATGCGGTAAGGGAACAGTTGATTGATAAGGCTGTGGAGCTGCTTGGGGTGGATGCACCGGAGCTGGAAATTACTCTGGATGAGATGATTCACACCGAAGATGTGATCAAAGAAGGGGAAGCCATCTATCTCCCGCCGTTTTATTTTTCGGAAACCGGGTGCGCGAAGCGTCTGCTGCGGCTTCTGTCGGCCGGAAGGCAGATGAATCCGGATCCGGAACACATTCTGGAGATGGTGGAACAGCGTGCTGCTGTTTCTTACGATGCGATTCAGCTGGAGGCAGTGCGGACAGCCATTTCTTCCAAGGTGATGGTTCTGACCGGCGGACCCGGAACAGGAAAGACGACAACTACCATGGGAATTATCACCGCGTATCAGCTGGCCGGATGTCAGATTTTGCTGGCGGCGCCCACCGGAAGAGCCGCGAAGCGGATGTCGGAGGCAACGGGAATGGAGGCGAAAACCATTCATCGTCTGCTGGAATATAAGCCGCCGGAGGGCTATCAGAAAAATGAGGAACATCCGCTGGAAGGGGATGTTCTGATTCTGGATGAGTGTTCGATGATCGATGTGATGCTGATGTATAACCTCCTGAAGGCCCTGCCGGAGCACATGTCTCTGATTCTGGTGGGAGATACGGATCAGCTTCCCAGCGTGGGTGCGGGAAACGTGCTGAAGGATATCATCGATTCCGGCCGGGTCCCGGTGGTGCGGCTCACCAGGATATTCCGTCAGGCCCAGGGAAGCCGTATCATCATGAATGCCCACCGTATCAATCAGGGGGAACCCATTGATATGCGCGGCGGGAAGAATTCCGATTTTTTCTTTGCTGCAAAAGAAAGCAACGAGGAAGTTGTGGATACCCTGGTTCAGTATTGTACGAAAAATCTTCCGAAGTACTATCATGCGGATGCATTCCGGGACATTCAGGTTTTGACTCCGATGCAGCGGGGGATCTGCGGGGCGGCCAATCTCAACCAGGTACTTCAGGAGGCGATGAATCCGTCCTCCGTATGTCTGCGTCGTGGAGGTACCCAGTACCGGCTTCATGATAAGGTGATGCAGATCCGGAACGATTATGAGAAGGAAGTGTTCAACGGAGATATCGGAACCGTCGCGGACGTGGATATGGAGGATCGGGAGCTGACCGTTGATTTTGACGGCAGAAGGGTGGTTTATGATGTGACGGAGCTGGACGAACTGGTATTGGCCTACGCGGTTACCATCCATAAAGCACAGGGGAGTGAATACCCCATCGTTGTCATGCCATTTACCATGAGTCATTTCGTGATGCTGCAGAGAAATCTGCTCTACACCGGAGTGACGAGAGCCAAAAAGATTCTTGTGCTGATAGGAGAAAAGAAAGCGATTTTTTATGCCATAAAAAATGCGTCAATTACGGCGAGGAATACCATGCTGGCCGCACGCCTTAAAGAGGGCGGGCCGGAGGAACAGACGGCACAGGAAGCGTCGGCTGCACAGGGAAAGGGATCGAATGGGCATGAGGTATGGAAAAAAGAGAAAAGGATTCGTTATAAGGGAGGGATCCAGCCATCGATTCTTTCGGAAGCTCCGGCCGTGTATGAAGCAGACTTGTGGAAGCGTCTGTCCCAGTCAAAGTTTCGCAGCAGCTTTATCTTGAAATCCAATGATCGGAATTATGTTGTAGAAAAGGGAATGGATACCGTGCGCAGTCATGCCGGAGACTTTATCGGGAAGCGGATGGCGCCGGCGAAGCCTCATAACGACGGGAAACAGACACCGATGAGAGGTCATCCGGTTTTTGTGGCCCAGCATGCCACTGCCACCTGCTGCCGCGGATGTCTGGAAAAATGGCATCATATCCCTCAGGGCCGGGAGCTGACGGAAGGAGAACAGGCATATATCGTGGATGTGATAATGGAGTGGATCGACCGCCAGATGAAAAGGTAAATCAAGAGCGGAGAGGAAGGAATAAAGGAGGAAGCTTATGAAGGTTCAGATTCAGACCGTACAAGGTGATATTACGAAGGTAAAGGATGTGGAGGCCATTGTAAATGCGGCGAATAACAGCCTTTTGGGCGGCGGCGGAGTAGACGGCGCCATTCATCGTGCCGCCGGACCGGAGCTATTAAAGGAGTGCCGGACGCTGCATGGCTGTGAAACGGGGCAGGCGAAAATAACCGGCGCTTACCGTCTTCCCTGCCGCTACGTGATTCATACGGTGGGTCCCATCTGGCGCGGCGGACATAGGGGAGAGGCTGAGGCACTGGCCAATGCTTACCGGAATTCCCTGCAGGTTGCGGTGGAACATGGAATTCGGACGATCGCATTTCCGTCCATTTCCACCGGTGTATACAGTTACCCGCTGGAAGAGGCAGCAGGAATCGCGGTAAGAACCGTAAGCGATTTCTGCAGGGAACATGAGGGGGCGTTTGATCTCGTCCGATTTGTGTTATTTGATTCCCGCACCCTGCAGGCGTATGAGCGCGCGGTTGGGGAAAACAGTTGAGTGAAAAGCATTACCGGTTTGAAAGGATCTGATCGATACGATGTAATTCTTCTTCTGTAAATGCCGGCGCGTCCAGAATTTTCACATTTTCTTTTAACTGTTCCGGGCGGCTGGCGCCGACTAAGACGGCGGTCACCCGGCGATCCCGCAGAACCCACTGCAGGGCCATCTGTGCCAGAGACTGTCCCCGTTCGTTTGCCACATCATTTAATCGGCTTACTTTTGCCCGATTATTGTCATTGATATAGCGCTCGGCAACGCTGGTACCCTGATGGGCGGCACGGGAGTCTGTTGGAATTCCGTTTAAATATTTATCGGTCAGCATGCCCTGAGCCAGCGGACTAAAGGAGATCAGTCCGGAGCCGAATTCTTCCATAATGTCCAGAAATCCATCTTCTACCTTTCGTTCCAATAAATTATACCGGTTTTGATTGATCAGGCAGGGCGTTTTATTTTCTTTCAGAATCGGAAGAATTTTTTTCACCTGTTCATTATCATAATTGGACAGGCCGATATACAGTGCTTTGCCGCTGCGCACCAGGTCGGTTAAGGCCTGGGCTGTTTCCTCCACCGGTGTCTCATAATCGGGGCGATGGTGGTAGAAGATATCCACATAATCTAGCCCCATGCGTTTCAGGCTCTGATCCAGGCTGGCGGTTAAGTATTTGCGGCTGCCCCAATTGCCGTAAGGCCCCGGCCACATATCATACCCGGCTTTGGTGGTGATGATTAACTCATCCCGGTAAGGCATCAGATCGTCTTTCAGTATTTTCCCGAAATTCTCTTCGGCGGCGCCTCTCACCGGGCCGTAATTATTGGCAAGATCCAGATGAACAATCCCCAGATCGAAGGCAGTGAAGATCAGCTCCTTCATCCGATCCATGGTATTTCCGGATCCGAAATTCTGCCAGAGGCCAAAGGCCAGCTTCGGCAGAAGAATGCCGCTGTTTCCGCAGCGGTCAAATTGCATGGTTTCATAGCGGGATGGATTTGGTGTATACATAATATAGTCTCCTGTTTTCTGTCTTATTTTCTATGAAAGTTTTGATTTTACAGGGATTGTTGCCTTTCAGCGACAATTCGGGCTCTCTTACCAGAGAACGCAATCCCTATTTTTATAATGGATGCAGTTTTCATTGCCTTCAAATCAACAATGTACGATCGCTCATTGATCTGCTGTAATGCAGCTTTAGCAAGTTCTTCCAGCTGAGTTTTGGAGCGGTCTTTTCCGGCTTTCAACTCGATCAGGATACCGGGCAGCTGCTTGTTTAACGGAAGCAGCTGGATATCAAACCGACCCTCGCCAGCTTCACGGTTAGAAGTGATGCGGTAGCTTTGATCCATAACAGCACACATACCCAATATCAGGCCATGGTAAAATGTTTCGTCAGCAGCATCGTGAAAACTGATAGTCTGCAGCAGGAAATTCTCCAGGGTATTCTGCAGCGCATCAATATCCATCTTGTAGATAGACTCCCGGATAGCAATTGCCGCAGAGCGTGGGATCATGGATTCAAGCTGAAAAAGAATTTCCTTACTGTAGACAAAAGAAATCTCTTTGTTGGGCAGAGCGACTTCACACATGTAATCTTCGCCATACATCTGGTCACAGCTTACCGCTTTTAAGTAACCTGCCACCAGAAGGAAGCTGTAAACAGAGGACGGGTCATTCTGAATTTGCGGATAAATGACGCCGGTGTCAATGTGCGTAAGAAAGGATTCTCCTTTCATTAACAGCTCCAACCGCTCCATAATATCTGGTGTGGCAGAGGCAAGAATCTCGCGGATGATATCATTACTGCCGGTGGACTGCCAAAATGCTTTAGGGCGGCAATTGTTATTGAAGTATCCAATCACTGACCAGGGATTAAAAATGTCAGTATTGCCGAAACGGTATCCATCGTACCAGTCGCAGAGCTCCTGATATTTATCAGATGCATCGTAGTATTTCGCCATCTCCCGCACTTCGTCTGAGGTAAAACCGAAGTATTCGCTGTAGCGATCGTCCAGAATAGAGTTGATTTTCAGATTGTTCAGACCGCTGAATATGCTCTCTTTGGCAACGCGCAGGATACCGGTCAGGAAACCATAGCTTAAATGAGGGTTGTCTTTCAGACCACCGGAGAACAGATTACGCATAAATCCAATGACGGTGTCATAAAAGCCACTTACATGACCCTGTTGGATAGGCGTGTCGTATTCGTCGATAATAACGATAGGCGCAATATTGTGGTGCTTATGGAGAAGCAGCGTCAGTGTCCGCAGGGACATTTGATAGTCCACTTCATTTGCTGACTCTGTTGCAAGGAGAGAAAACTCTTCCTTTTCGAAATCACTGAGCGCAGGGCTGGCTGTCAGTTCAGCGTGGCGACGAAATTCCTGTGCGATTAGTTTTTGGAGTGTTTGATAGGTTTCCGCCCAGGAGGGGTATTTTACATCCTTAAAAGATAGAAAAATTACGGGGTATTTTCCTTGATGGCTGCGATAGGATTCTCCGCAGGCCCAGATTTTCTTATCTTTGAAATAGACAGAAGTATTCTCATTTGTTTTTTCAAAGAAAGTGCGGAGCATATCCATGTTCATCGTCTTTCCGAAACGACGGGGGCGAGTGAATAGAGATACCTTGGGCCGCTCATCCAGAAACTCCTTGATGAGCATTGTTTTGTCCACATAGTAATAGCTGCTGCAGGCATCTCTATAATCTGAAACGCCAATGGGCAGAGGCTTACGTACAGATGGCTCCACAGGGGAAACGAAACTATGGCGGCTGCGTTTGTCCATTGGCTTTTGAGTGCCGTCCGGAATAAACCACTGCTTGCCTTCCTTATATGCGCCGGCAATACGTCCGGCTTTACAAAGCTCATTGACTCGCCGTTCCGTAATATTCCAGGCGGAAGCCGCTTCTTTAATCGTCATCTTAGAACACCTCCTTCACAGTCCTTTAAGTATATTATAACCGCTGTTCAGAATAATAGCAACAGTATTGTTCTGAATGACAGCTCTATTATTCGGAACAATAGTTCAAAAGAAAATCCTATTGACCAGATGGGTTGAATTGGCTTATAATTTGATTATTGAATTTTTAGGGAGGATGGGATGGAGTTATATGGAATTGACGAGAGAAGAAGCCTGGAAGCTTTTGACAGAATACAATCAGGATGCGTTTCATCTGAAGCATGCGCAGATTGTGGAAGGTGTGATGCGTTATTTTGCCAGGGAATTGGGATATGGAGAGCAGGAGGAGTTCTGGGGCATTGTGGGACTGCTGCATGACCTGGATTTTGAGAGGTATCCGGAGCAGCACTGTATCAAAGAGCAGGAAATCATGCGGGAGCGCGGCATTGATGCGTCCGTCAAAGAGTGTGTCCGATCTGGAGCTGTAAAAAACTGGGGGATGGAATTTTGGAAATGGAGAAGTCAGCAGGAAAAAAATCAGGAAATCAGGAATTTCAGAAAATTAAGGAATTGGTGGAGCAGGGAAAAACGGCATCGCTGATCCGTGATGTGGAGGGAGTTTCTTATACACGGCGGTTTATCCCGCAGGATCGGCTGATTCTGCTGGGAGGCGGTCATATCTCTCAGCCGCTCTGCAAAATGGCATCCATTCTTCCTTACAGGCACGAAACAGCTCTGTTACGAAATCACTCTGCATCATGGGATCGCCGCCGGATACGGTAACACCGCCGCCGGAACGTTCATAATAGCCTCGATCCTTTCGGATCTCCTGCATGCAGTCCTCGACAGACATAGATTTGCCCCACTGTTTGATGGCATCGGAAGGACAGGCATCATAGCAGGCCATGCAGTTTACGCATTTGTCTCTGCTGATATCGGAGAGCTTGCCGCGAGTGAAGGTAAGAATCTTTGGTTGGGGGCAGGCATCCTCGCACATGCCGCATTTTTTATGGGAAATACATTTGGTTTTGTAGACACCGGGCTGGATGAATGTGGTCCAGCTTTCCGGATTGCTGCACCAGCGGCAGCGGAGCGGACATCCCTTTAGGAACAGCTCGGTGCGCAGGCCCGGTCCGTCATGGATGGTGAAGCGCTGAATATTGAAAACAATGCCCTGTGTGGACACCACAAATCTCCCCCTCCTGTCTTTTTCTGCTTTTCTTACTTCTTATTTTAATAAAAAGGAGGGGGAAAACAAATTGGGCATCTGTCCTATTTTATATAGGGAATGTTCCCTATTTTTCCAGCCACTGATAGAGTTCGTAGCGGCTCTTAATACCGCATTTCGAATAGATATTTTGGACGTGATTTTTGACGGTGTGATAGCTGACCACCAGCTCATCAGCGATGGCCCGATAGGTCAGTCCCTGATACATCAGCTCCGCCACCTTTTGTTCGGTTTGTGTCAGTGGAAGTCTGGCCGCCCGGCTGCCGGATTTCTTCTCTTCACTCTTCTTTGAGATGGTGATCCAGTGGTAGCGATCGATGATTCCGTTGGAATAGCTCTGATCGTAGGTATAAATCCGGAAAACGTAGTTT
>JAEDOC010000213.1 GCA_016302185.1 Clostridium sp.
TTTCCAATCACCGTATACTGCATATGGGACGGGAATAAAAAGCGTTCCAGCATCTGTGATGCGGAGACGCTGCCTTCCGGCGTCTTCACATATTCCGCCACATTTTTAATATAATCAATCACCCGAAGCGATTCATCCATATCCTCATTTTCCTGAGAAAAATATCCAATCTTCACGGTCTGACCCACAATAATCTCGCCGGAATCCGGCCGGATCCATCCGGCCAGAAGCTTCATCAACGTCGTCTTTCCGCTTCCGTTGGGGCCGATAAAGCCGATGCGGTCATTCTTTAAAAAAATGTAGGAAAAATCCCGAATCAGCACCTTCTCACCGTAACTCTTGCTCACATGAGAGATCTCCATCGTCGTCCGTCCCAGCCGGCTGGAGATGGAACTCATCTCCACACTGCCGTCCTCCTTCGGTCCTTCCATGGCACTCATCGCTTCAAACCGCTGGATTCTTCCCTTCTGCTTGGTGCTTCTGGCCCTGGCTCCCCGCTTAATCCACTCCAGCTCCACCCGGAGAATGGACTGACGCTTCCGCTCCGCGGCCTGCTCCATCGCCATACGCTCTGCTTTCAGCTCCAGAAAACCGGCATAATTGGCCTGATAGCTGTAAAGCTTCCCCTGATCCAGCTCCACAATCCGGTTCGCCACGCTGTCAAGAAAATACCGGTCATGGGTGATCATCAGAAGCGCTCCGCGGAAATTCTTTAAATACTCCTCCAGCCAATCGGCCATGGTACTGTCCAAATGGTTGGTCGGCTCGTCCAGTACCAGCAGATCCGCGGTGGACAGAAGGACACTGGCCAGCGCCACTCGTTTCTTCTGGCCTCCGGACAGAGTGGAAATCACCGCGTCATATTCTGTGATTCCCAGCCGGTTTAAGATGGTCTTGGCCTCTCCCTCCAGATCCCAGATCTGTTCATGGGCTTTGTTTTCCTGAATCACACAATCCAGGACCGTCAGATCCGGCGGAAATGCCGGATTCTGGGCCAGATAACGGATATAGAGATTCCTCCCCCGGACTACCGTTCCCGCATCCGGCTCCTCCAGCCCGGCCACAATCTTTAACAGGGTGGATTTGCCTGTGCCATTGATACCGATCAGTCCTACCTTTTCTCCCTCATTGATGGAGAAAGCAGTATCGTTAAATAATAAACGTTCCGTATAGGATTTTGTCAGATGCTCTGCTGTCACTAAATTCATGCTTCATCCTTTTCCTTTATCATTACTTCCACCGGGCAGTGATCCGAACCCGTTACCTCGGTATGAATCTTCGCTCCCGCAAGCCGGTTTTCCAGCGCCTTCGATACACAGAAGTAGTCAATCCGCCAGCCCGCATTCTTCTCCCGCGCCTTAAAACGATAAGACCACCAGGAATAAACTCCTTCCTGCTCCGGATAAAAATACCGGTAGGTATCGATGAAACCGGCATCCAGAAGCTCAGTGAATTTCCCCCGCTCCTCATCGGTAAAACCTGCATTCTTCCGGTTCGTTTTAGGGTTCTTCAAATCGATCTCCTTGTGGGCTACATTCAAATCGCCGCAGAAGATCACCGGTTTCTTCTCCTCCAGTTTCTTTAAATACGCCTTGAAATCCTCCTCCCACTGCATCCGGTACGAAAGTCTCGCCAGCCCGTCCTGTGAATTGGGCGTATAGCAGGTAACTACATAATAATCGGAAAATTCTGCCGTAATGACACGCCCCTCATGATCATGGACCTCAATCCCCAGCCCATAGGTTACGGCCACCGGCTCCTCCTTCGTAAACAGGGCCGTTCCGGAATAGCCTTTCTTCTCCGCATAGCTCCAGTACTGATAGTAACCGGGAAGCTCCAGATCGATCTGCCCCTCCTGCAGCTTGCTCTCCTGAATACAGAAAATATCCGCATCCAACTCATGGAATACATCTAAAAAACCCTTGCCGACGCAGGCCCGCAGGCCGTTGACGTTCCAGGAAATCATCTTTTTCATCGACTCTTCTCTCCTCTGTTTCTGGAAATTCAATTGTAAATTCAGTATAGCATTTTCAACGAAAATATGGAAGAAAAAAAGAAGCTCTGATTTCTCAAAAACTGCAATTATTTTCGCTTCCATCCCCTCTTTTCCTTGTATTTTCTCTTTCTATTAGGTATAATAAAGTCACTCAAAGAAACAAAAAAATATAAAAAAACGCAAAAAAGGAGTCCTGGTATGAAAAACCCATTTATGAAAAACTGCGCGCTGCTGTGCATCGTTGCTCTTCTGTCGACAGGATCCGCCATACAGTCAAAGGCGGCAGTAATACACACGCCA
>JAEDOC010000214.1 GCA_016302185.1 Clostridium sp.
CACGCCGCTGCTGTCACACATTTCCTTGATCCGCTTCAGAGAAGCAAGGCTTTCCCGTTTCCTCCCTGGGGAATTTCTTCCACAAAAAATACTTTCCGGGGGACCTTATAATCCGCCAGCTGTTCCCGGCACCAGGCCTTTACTTCCTCCTCCGTCAGGCTGGTACCCTCTTTTCTTTTGATAAAGCAGGCTACCTCTTCGCCATATACCTCATCCGGCACACCAACGGCTGCTGCCAGCTCCACCTGAGGAAGCTGATAAAGGACTTCATCGATCTCCAAAGGCGAAAACTTCTCTCCTGACCGGTTGATCAGCTCCTTGATCCTGCCATTCAGAAACAGATAGCCGTCCCCGTCCAGATATCCCACATCTCCGGAATGGAACCATCCGTCTGTAAAGGATTTTTCCGTTATCTCCGGTTTATGATAATAACCGCAGGTGATATTCTCTCCCCGGATCCATACCTCTCCCTGCTCCCCCACAGAAGCATCGGTTCCATCAGCTTTCACCACCCGTATCCGGTTTCCGTAAGCCAGGCCCACAGATCCCTCCTTATGGACCGCCGGAGGCAGAGGATTACTGGTGATCTGAGCACATCCTTCTGTGATTCCATAGGATTCGATCACCGGAACCCCGCAAAGCTTCTCAAACTCCCGCAGTACTGTTTTCGGCAGGGCACAGGAAGCGGAGCGGGCAAACCTCAGGCTGGAATGATGTCCATATTCCGGGATCCCTCTTGCCAGCATATGCGAATACATGGCCGGTACTCCGCTGAACCAGGTGATTTTATACTTCTCCACATACCCCCAGAAACGGCTGACGGAGAATTTTCCGCCGATCACGATCTGCTCCTCCGATACCAGCGGAGTCAGCAGGGTAATTACCAGTCCATTAATATGAAACCAGGGCATCACACACAATACCCGGTCTGAAGCAGTTAACTGATGAGCCTCTATGATATCTTTCGTCTTAGACAGAAGATTTTCATAGGACAGCATCACGCCTTTCGGATGCCCGGTGGTTCCGGAAGTATACATCAGCATGGCTGTATGTTCCGGCAGATCCTTCGGGCTGTCCCGATACAGCCGGAAAAACAGAACATTCCCCTCAGCTTCTGCCGTTTCTCCCGGATTTTCTATGGAAATACCCGACTCCCCGGAAGCATGCTCTGCTGTTTTTTTCAAAATACTGCCATACTCCGGCTGCGCAAAAATCCCTTCCGCCCGGGTATCCTCCAGGATATACAGCAACTCCTTCCATTTCAGCCCCGTGTTTACCGGAACAGCGATCCGCCCGCTGCAGGTAATGGCAAAAAAATTAACAGCGAAAGCAATGCTGTTATCCATCATCATCAGTACTCTGGCTCCCGGATGAATTCCCGTTTTTTCCAGTTTTTTTGCGGTTTTGTGAACCTGTGCCCGGAATTCCGTATAAGTAAGAAAGCTCCCGTCCCTTGCGTCCAGTAAAAAAACTGTATTCCCTTTTCTTTTTGTCAGTTCATCCAAAATCTGTTCAAATCTATTCTCCATTTTTCCTGCCCTTATCCTTTTGCTGCTGCCTGCCCGTTTTCCTGCACCAATTGCAGCACCCGGTTCCGGTACGCCAGGAATTCCACGCTGGTACGGTCTCTGGGACGGGGCAGATCAATCTCGATGGTATCCTTCACCGTAGCGGGAGAACCGGAAAACACCACTACCTTATCCGACAGATATACAGCCTCATCACAGTCATGGGTCACAAACACAGTGGTAAAATCCTTTCTTTTACACAGATCCACCAGTTCATCCTGCAGCTTCATCCTGGTAAAGGAATCCAGGGCTCCAAAGGGCTCGTCCATCAGCAGAATCTCCGGATTCATTACCAGCGCCCTGGCAATAGCCACCCGCTGCTTCATCCCGCCGGAAAGCTGATGAGGATAAGACTTCTCAAATCCCTGCAGCCGTACCAGCTCGATGGCCCAGGAGACCTTTCTTTTTATCTCTTCCCGTGAATATTTTTTTACCTTCAGCCCCAGTGCAATATTATTCCATACTGTCATCCACGGGAACAGCACATAATCCTGAAACACCATGCACCTGCTACTTTCCGGTCCCTCTACCGGTCTTTGCTCCACCAGTACCTGCCCGGAATCCGGCTTTAAAAGTCCTGCCAGAATACGCAGAAGCGTAGACTTCCCACACCCGGAAGGTCCCACCAGCGATACAAATTCTTTTTCTTCGATGGTCAGGGAAATCCTGTTTAAAATAGACAGATTCTCCTCCTGCC
>JAEDOC010000067.1 GCA_016302185.1 Clostridium sp.
CAGGACTACATTCACCGTCCAAATTGATAATCATCTTCTGATTTGCATCCATTGGATGATATTTCATAAACTTTTCTCATATCTTTCCGTTTTTTCGACATTGTCAGTCTGATGTTTTCATAGTAATCTACAAATGGATAAAAAACAAGCGAGTCTTGAATATGGCAGAAAATTTTCATGGAAGGGTGTCGCCCTATAAAATGGCAAAAATAAACGCCCTTGCAAGTAAACTTGCAGGGCGTTATTATCACCATTTTGCATGGCTTGTAGCTTAGCCAAAGTATCTCTTTAAGAGACCAGCGAATGCTTTGCCGTGTCTAGCCTCGTCACGAGCCATCTCATGAACGGTGTCATGGATTGCGTCAAGGTTAGCAGCCTTTGCACGCTTAGCAAGATCGAACTTACCAGCGGTTGCGCCGTTCTCAGCCTCAACTCTCATCTCAAGGTTCTTCTTGGTGCTGTCGGTTACAACTTCGCCCAGAAGCTCTGCGAATTTAGCAGCATGCTCAGCCTCTTCGTAAGCTGCCTTCTCCCAGTATAAACCGATCTCCGGATAGCCTTCTCTGTGAGCAACTCTTGCCATAGCCAGATACATACCAACTTCTTTGCACTCGCCCTCATAGTTTGCTCTTAAATCTGCGATGATGTCCTCGCTTACGCCCTGAGCGATACCAACAACGTGCTCAGCTGCCCAGCTCATCTCAGCTTCCTGCTCTTTGAACTTGGATGCCGGAGCACCGCAAACCGGACATTTCTCCGGAGCTGCATCGCCTTCATGAACGTAACCACATACTAAACATACAAATTTTTTCATCAGATTTTCTCTCCTTTTTTATAGAATAGTTTAAATTAAGGTTCTTTGGTTAGCAATCAAAAAATAGGAATGATTACTGATATTAAGATATCATACTTTATTCCTGCTGTCAATATTTTTCTGAAATTTATTGAGGTGTTTGACGGGAACATTCTTCGCAGAGCCCATAGAAGAAAATAGTGTGCTCTTCAACGGTTCCCTGAATATGCGCTGACGCCGCTGCCTCCAGTTCTTTTCGTGCTGCCATGGGGATATCAATAATTTTACCGCAGTGCCTGCATACAAAATGGTAATGAGGGGAGGTAATATAATCAAAATGATCGGTTCCGTCTCCGCAGGAAAATTTCTGAATCTCTCCCAGCTCTACCAGAAGGTTTAAATTCCGGTACACGGTACCCAGGCTGATGTTGGGAAACTCTTCACGTATGCTGGTATAGAGTGCATCAGCGGTCGGATGATCCTTCCGATTCATCAGGCAGCTCTTTATCGATTCCCTTTGGCGGCTGTACTTCAATGTTTTCATAAGCAGCCTCTCCTTTGTTTGATAGTGATAACAATTATTATTTATATTATCTATAAAAATCAGGAATTTGTCAAGCTTTTTACTGAAAAAACATTGGATTAATTCAGGAAAGAACAACAGAAAACGACTGACTTGAATTGGGAATTGTGTTATAATCGACCATAGATGAACATGAAATTTCCAAGGAGGAAGAGAATGAGCAAAAAACAGATACGTCAGATTGTTTCTGATTTGACGGAATGCTTATGTGAGAAGGAGTTTCTGGAACGTTCCGGTCTTACTAAAAAGAACATTGTCATGCTCATGAATAAAGACCACTGGGAAGAACAGCTGGTAAGGCTGATTCCGATCAAATCCAGAATTTCCTGCCGCCTGATCTATGAGATCTGCGAAGAACCGATGGAGCTTCTGGGCGGGTGTCCGAAGGATGGCTGGATGAAATTCACTTACCAGTATGTCTGCCATATTTTATATCCGGATGAAGCGTTTTCTGCGGAGAATGAGGAATTTGCATCGGGTGCGGAATTCTATCTGGCCGTTTTAAAATATTTTTTTGATATGGAGCGGAAGATTCTGCCCTATGATCCGCTGTATGATTTTGGATTTCTGACGGACGAGGAGGCGGCTGCCTATGAGTCTTATGAGGAGTATCGCCGGTTTAAAAAGATTTTTGCCAGAGAGTATGTCTACGAGATGATGCGTCTGAACGCGGAGGTAACGCCGTTCCGGACGCTGGAGCATATCGCCGGTGTTCACCATGTGGCGATGTGTGTGGCCCGCGGCCTTCATGAGGCAGGGGTTCCCATCGATTTAACGCTGACCTCCGGCGCTGCTGCCGGACACGACATTGGTAAATTCGGCTGTAAGCCCAATGAAAGGGTGCCCTATCTTCACTATTATTATACGGATCAGTGGTTCAACCGCCATTCCATGCAGTATATCGGGCACATTGCAGCGAACCATTCTACCTGGGATCTGGAACCGGAGAACTTATCGGTGGAATCCCTGGTGCTGATTTATTCCGATTTCCGTGTAAAACAGAAGCGGGGTGCGGATGGCCGGGAGCTGACCTATATCTCCAACCTGGATGAGGCCTTCGATGTGATTCTCTCCAAGCTGGATAATGTGGACGAGGTGAAAAAGAACCGGTACCGTTTCGTGTATTCCCGTCTTCATGATTTCGAGGAATATATGAAATCTCTGGGAGTAGATGTCGGTCTTGACGGTCATCCGGAAAAGCCGGCTCCGATGCCGGATATTGCGCTCAGGGATCCGGAGGAAACCATTCGTTCTCTGATTTTCATGGGAATTGAACATAATATTGATGTCATGCACCAGATGGGAGCGGAACGCCAGTTCGGAAATCTTCTGGAAGCAGCCCGAAGTGAGAAAAACTGGAAAAATGTGCGGGCATATTTAAACATATTCAGTGAATATTTTACCTATACGAATGATATTCAGAAGGAACAGACCCTTGCATTCCTGTACGAGCTTCTGATGCACCGGGAGGGAGATATCCGTGCCCAGGCCGGCCGTCTCATCGGCAAGGTAATTGCACAGTTTAATGCCGGTTACCGCAAGGAACGGCCGGCGGATATGCCGGATATCGCGGAAGCGAAGGTGATGCGGATCTGGAATACCTATCTGGAGATGATTATCCGTCCGGATCACAAGCTGACCTGGCAGCAGAAACGAAGAATCCGCTATCATTTAAAGAATGTACTGGATTCGCTGATAGAGCATGCGGGCAAGGCGGATCTTCATCAGTTCCTGGAAGCTTTTCTTGCCTGGTACCAGAATCCGGAGGAGAGAGAAGACGGAGAAGCCTTCGTTCTTCTGGATGCGGTGCATTTCATGCCCTTTGATAAGCTGAGTGAGGAGGAGCTGGGGCTGATCGGAGAATTTGCCATCCATAAGGCAGAGAGCAGTGAATCCGAGGTGCGGATCGCGGCATGGAGAGCCTTTAAACTGATCACGGCGTTCAATCCGTCCCATCCCTGCTGTGAAAAGATTGCTTCCTGCGCCATGAGTGCCAACATGGCCGGCAATATTACCATGATCTTTCTGCAGTACCGGGTTCTGAGCAATCTGGGGTATGGAACAGCGCTGCAGCAGAAGGTTCTCTATGACAGAGATGTGGTTTCCGATATCTTTCTGGACAACTTAAAGACAGCAACACCATGGATTATCAAGGCAGTGAATATCAAGCTGCTGGCGGATCAGATCGATCACGGAAAGCATGAGCATATGCTGCATATTGCAGCTCATTTCTCCAATCTGATCAAGGTCAGCGAGCATGTTATGGTTCGTCATGATGCCGGTCGGGCACTGCTGAGGGTCATCGGTCTTCTGACACCGGATCAGAGAAATGAAGTTGTGGTCGAGCTGTTAAAAGGTCTGGAGGTGGGCGAATACGAATTTTCCAAGTATATTCCCCGCTATCTGGGCGAGTGCGCTCTCTGGCTTCCTCCGGCGCAGCTGGAAGAGATTATTATGTATCTGAAGGGACTGATGGCCAGTCCCAATGATCAGATTGTATCAGTGGCTCTGGATACGGTGGGAATCCTGCTGGAATGCTACTCCTGCTATCCGGCTCGTTTCCCGGAGGAAGAGGAATTCCACAAAGAACGTCAGGGCAGGCTTTTGGGCATGTTGCTGGGCGGACTGGCAAACTACCGGGAGCCGGTTCGTCAGGAAGCACTTCTGGTGCTGGGACAGACGGTCTTTGGCTCATCCCGGCTAAGCCTGAAAGAGAAAAATGAGATTTTTATGCTGTGCTTTAAGAAGGTGCTCTTCCTTCTGCATGAGAATAAGGGCGGAGCGCTGACCTCCTTCTACCGGGCGGCGGCACTCTCCAATATCTGCCGGTTTATTACCGCCTACCGGATGACGGTTGGTGAGTTTACGGTAACAGGCCGCAGAAAGATCGCATTTTTCCCGGGAACCTTTGACCCGTTTACGTTGTCCCACAAAGAGATTGTCCGTGAGATTCGGGATATGGGCTTTGAAGTTTTCTTATCTGTCGATGAGTTTTCCTGGTCTAAGAAAGCACAGCCTCATCTGATCAGGCGGCAGATTGTGAATATGTCCGTGGCAGATGAATTCCATGTGCATCTGTTCCCGGATGATTTTCCGGTAAATATTGCCAATCCGGCGGATTTGAGACGTTTGAAAGAGATCTTCCGAGGAAAAGAGGTCTATATGGTGGTGGGCAGCGATGTCATCGCCAATGCCTCTTCTTATAAGAAGGATCCGGAGCCGGATTCAATTCACAGTATGAACCATATCGCATTCCGCCGGGTGGGAGATAAGAATGCCGATAACCGTTATAACCGCAGTATGATGGATCGGATTACCGGCAAGGTTTGTGAACTGGAGCTGCCGGCGCATCTGGAGGACATCAGCTCTACAAAGATTCGTGAGAATGTGGATATGAACCGGGATATCTCCAACTTAATTGATCCGTCGGTGCAGGAATATATCTATAATAATGGCCTGTACCTGCGTGAGCCGGAGTATAAACCGATTATCCGCGCCCGTGCCATTTCCTTTGAAGAAGTGGAAACACCGGACGATGCTTTGTTTGAGGAAATATCTGCCGCTGTGTTTCGGGAAGAGGAGAAACGGGAACAGCTGCTGCGTTCCATGCGGGAATCCGGGGATCGGCTGCTTCTTCTGCGCAACACCATGGATGAGAACCATCTGGTAGGCGTAGCGCGGATCCGTTATCTGGCGCCGGAGGATCTGTTTGCCGTGTTAAAACGGGTGGATCTGGCGGACCTGGTTCGCCGCCATACGTCGGGAGAGATTCTCCTGATATCCGGTATCTACGTGGAACGGGATCAGATGATTCATGATGCGGAGCAGCTTCTTCTGACAGAAGCCATTGCCCGTTCCTTTGCGTTCCGCTGCGGTTATGCCCTGTTCTTCCCGGAGGACGGGCACTGTCCGGTCTGGGTGATGTCTGCGATTCTGCGTCAGGGATTTGTAAAAGCACCAGAATTCAATGCAGAGGCGCCGCTGTTTATGGTGGATATGCATGCGCCTCTGATTCTGGTGCAGAATCTGGAGACCACCTTAAAGGAGCCGTTCTCCAGCAATGCCAGAGTATTAAAAGCGATCTATAAGGCACATCAGGATCTGCAGCAGGCAGTGACGGGACTCTATCCGGGACAGCTGGTATTGTCTCTGTCAGCCAGTGTGATCTACCATCGGTTGGTAGATATGATTACTACATTAAATGAAGTTCCCAGGGAACCCACGGTGCCCCGTCAGCTGGGCAAGGCCATGTGCGTGCCGTTCGGTAAGATATTAAGAGGCAAGGTAATCCCCAATACGGTGACCAAGACCCTGCATACCGATAAGGTATATGAGCCGGATATCAAGAGCTACAGTATTGAGGCCTTCCCCTATTATTCTCCGCTGGACAGCCAGATGAAGGCAATTAAATCCTTCAACCGGCCGGTCATTCTGGTGGATGATCTGCTGCACCGCGGCGGCCGTTTCGAGGCGCTGGAGCCGATGATGAAGAAAGAAGGCATTGAGATTAAGAAGGTTCTGGTAGGTATGATCTCCGGCTACGGAAGAGATGCCATGGCAACCAAGGGAGTAGATGTGGACAGTGTGTATTTCATTCCCAATCTGCGCCACTGGTTTGTGGAATCCACCCTGTATCCTTTCATCGGAGGCGATACGGTTCGCCGGGATACGGTGAAGGTGGCGGGATTAACGCCGTCCATCAATATGATTCTTCCCTATACGGTACCGCCGCTGGCAGACTGCAGCCGGGAGGCTCTGTTTGAGTTCTCTGCCTGCTGTATCCGCAATGCCAGAGACATTCTGCTGGTGCTGGAATCGGAATATCGCTCTCTGTTTGCCAGAAACTTAACCTTAAGCCGTCTGTCAGAGGCAGTGATCCTGCCGCTGTGCCCGGATAAAGGTGACTGTGTCAATTACGATCCCAATCTGGCGGCTTCGGTCTATCTGGAAAATGATCTTCAGATGCTGTACCGTACCAGAGGCTGAAACGCGGGTGAGCAGGAAAAGAAAGAAAAAACAACAGGAGGTTGAGATAGATGAATTATTATCGAGTGGAAGGAAAGCTTTGCTGTGCGTTTGAGGACGGGCTGCCTTTTGAGAAGACAGTAGCACCGGAAAAGGAGGAGGTTCTTCGTGAGGGGATGAACTTTCTCTTTTCCCGGCCGGAAGCGGAATGCCGTGCATCTTTTCTGGTGAATGATCCGGATTTCTTATTCCAGAAACAGGAGGACGTGTCCTGGCTGAATAAGAATAAGATTTCTCAGGCAGCAGAACAGGCAGGCGGGAAAGAACTGGTGGATGAACTGGTGACAGCCGCGATAGAAGCCGGTGTGCTCCGGGCGGTTAATATCAGTCACAACAAATTCCGCGAGATCCTTACGGAGAAACCGAAGAAAGAGAAGAAGCGGGTGCATGTGCTGGCCATCGGTGATGTGGGAAGCACATTGCTTACCGGCCTTCATCTGCTGGGCGGTGACTGTATCAGCTCCATCGGCATCTGTGATATCTCGGATAAGGTAACAGCCCGCTGGGAGTTTGAGGAAAATCAGATTGCCTACCCCTGGGATTATGATGCGCTGCCGGAGGTGGATGTGGTACAGCCGGAAAATCTGTTCCAATGTGATGTCTTTGTATTTGTGGCTTCTAAAGGCATTCCGCCGGTGGGCTCCGGTGTGAAGGACGTGCGGATGTATCAGTTTGAGAATAATTCCAAGATTGTTTCCATCTATGCAAGACAGGCCAGAAAAGAAAACTTTAAAGGTCATTTTGCTGTGGTTTCGGATCCGGTGGATCCTCTGGCGAAGACAGCCTGGCTGGAGAGCAACAAGGATGAAAACGGCGTCTTTGATAACAAGGGACTGCGGCCGGAACAGGTGCAGGGCTTTGGACTTGGAGTCATGAACGCAAGAGCGGCCTATTATGCGAAGAGGGACAGCCGTTTTACGCAGTTCCTTACGGAAGGCCGTTCCTTTGGTCCGCATGGACAGGATCTGGTTGTGGCTGATTCTATTGAGCATTACAATGACGAGCTGTCAAAGGAACTGACGCAGCTGACGGTAACCGCAAACCTGCAGATGCGTGCCATCGGCTTTAAACCCTTTATTGCACCGGCCTATTCCTCCGGCGCCATCTCCCTGATTCTGATGCTGCGCGGAGAGTGGCACTGCGGTTCCGTCTTCCTGGGAGGAATCTTCATGGGTGTGAAGAACCGCTATACGGCTCACGGACTGGAGACAGAGGTTCTTCCGCTGCCGGAGGCATTGTATGAGAGAATCGTAACGGCGCAGGACAATTTAAAGAAGATTGTGTAAAGCTTCAGAAAGGATGCGTTTCTCTTGAAGCAGGAACAGATTTTGGTGATTGTCCCCAGAGACGGGACAATGGAAATCAATTTACGATTAAAGAAAGTGCTGGAGTATGCGCTGAAGGAGAGAGACAGCCGGCAGATTCGAACGGCAGAGGAGCTGGGAACCTATGTTGCTTCCGGATCCCGTCCTCTGCGGCGGATTCTCTTTGCTGTTTCCCTGGGGGACAGCGGACTGAATTTTGAGTATTACCGGATCCTGCGCTGGCTGAGAGAGAATCCAGGGGTGCTGGACGGCAGTGTGGGCGGTATCGTTGTGGATGGAACCAGCGAGCTGTACACCAAGTCCGTGGCCAGAGAACTGGTATTTACGGCCAACTGTGCCGGCTGCACCTTTGTGGGACGGCCTCTGGTGGAGGGCACGGGAAGCCTGGCCAATTTCACCATCGTGGCGCAGAATATGGAAACCGATCATTTCACGGCGTATCAGAAAAGCGCGGCGCTTCTGGTGCAGGAGATTCTGACATTCGAGCGCCCGGTGAAGGAACATCCCAATCTGCTGGTGCTGCATGCTTCCAGCCATAAAAGCTCCAATACCTTTGCGGTCTGGAGTGCGGTGAAAGAGCAGCTGACCGGATTTGAGATCACGGAGATCGGGCTGCGCAACGGAACACTGTCCGACTGCGCCGGCTGTCCTTATAAAATGTGCCTGCATTTTGGGGAGCAGGGAAGCTGCTTTTACGGCGGCGTGATGGTGGAGGATGTTTATCCGGCGGTGCGCCGGGCCGATGCCATTCTGATGCTCTGTCCCAATTATAACGATGCTTTGTCTGCCAACTTAACAGCCTTTATCAACCGGCTGACGGCACTGTTTCGGACAACACGATTTTACGATAAGGCACTGTTCGCCATTGTGGTGTCCGGGTATTCGGGCAGTGATATTGTGGCGGAGCAGCTGATCGCAGCGCTGAATATGAATAAAACCTTTTATCTGCCGGGACAGTTTGCGATGATGGAGACTGCAAATAATGCCGGAACTGCCATGAAGCTTCCCGGAATCGAACGGCGGGTGGGAGAATTTGCAGCGCGGCTCAGAAGAACTTTGTGTGATGATTCCGGACGGAAAGGAGGAAAATGACAGAATGAAACAGTGGAGACGGGTGTTTGTAATCGGCCTTGTCATCGCTATCTCTTCTCAGGTGTACTGGAATGTGTTTGTGAATAATTTCCGTATCTCAATCGCGGTCATTCTTCTGCCGGTGCTGATTATGACGGTGGGAAGCCAGATTCATACGCTGACCATCTGCATGGTAACGGCGGGAATCGTCTT
This sequence comes from Clostridium sp., assembly GCA_016302185.1. Taxonomy (GTDB): domain Bacteria; phylum Bacillota; class Clostridia; order Lachnospirales; family Lachnospiraceae; genus Otoolea. The sequence goes on from JAEDOC010000067.1 coordinate 9,011, forward strand.
CTTTTTCCGTGCGGTGATTGCAGCGGGGCAGGGATATCCCTCCTGGGAGATATTTACGGCAGTGATGCCCGGGGCGATGTTTTATATTTTTTACGGCCTTCTGTTTAAGCTGCAGATTAAAAATAAGCATATCGTCCGGATGGAGCGACTGATCGTTGCCATCTTTCTCTGTGATTTTATGGCGAACTATCTGGAGATGACGATGCGGGAGCTGATGCAGGGGCAGAGCCTGCCGGGAATGGATGTCTTTGAAAATCTGTTTCTGATTGCTGCCGTGCGAACCTTTTTTGCGGCGCTGACGTTGGTCTGTGAAAAGCAGTACCGGATCCTTTTAACCAGATCAGAGCATGAGACCCGTTATCAGCGTCTGTTTCTGATGACCACAGGATTAAAAAGCGAAATCTATCTGATGCATAAGAATGCGGAAGAGATTGAGCGGGTGATGAGCAATGCCTATCGTCTCTACGAGAAGATACTCTCCATGGATCTTCCGCAGGAGATGCAGCAGATGGGACTGGAGATTGCCCGGGATGTCCATGAGATTAAGAAGGATTACATCCGGATTATTCAGGGCGTCGAGCAGGCGATCGATGAGGATTATGACGAAGAATCCATGAGCTTTCAGGATGTGCTTCAGATTCTGGAGGCATCCACGTATCACATGCTGAAGGAAAAACATCTCAATGTTCATCTGCAGTTCGACTGTGGGGATAACTTCACAACCAAGGAACACTATTATCTGATGGCGGTACTGAAAAACCTGGTGAATAATGCGGTTGAAGCGATTGAAACAAAGCAAACCTCCGGAAATGTGAAGATATCGGAACATAAGAAGGATGACAGATTTGTTTTTGAAGTAAAGGATGACGGCCCCGGTATTTCGGAAAAACATCTGGGCAAGATATTTAATATGGGATATTCGACAAAGTTTGATGAAAAAACAGGGAATATTTTCCGCGGAGTCGGACTTTGTGGTGTGAAAAAAACAGTAGAGGAGCAGTTTGGCGGGAAGATCGAGGTTCAATCTGAGGTGGGACGAGGGACAAAATTCCGGATTGAGATTCCGGTCGAAGTGTTAGAGGAGACATAGTATGGAGATTTATATTGTTGAAGATGATGCATCAGTGATCAGTATTCTGGAGGATATTATTGAAGATAACGATCTGGGACATGTCTGCGGAACTACCGAAGGGGGAACGGCAGATGTGGAAGAGATTCTGGCACAGAATCCGGATGTAATCCTGGTGGATTTTCTGATGCCGGAAAAGGATGGCGTGACGCTGGTCAAGGAATTAAAGGAACGGGGCTGTACGGCCAAATGTATTATGATTTCCCAGGTATCCGCCAAGGAATTGATTGGTAAGGCATACGATGCGGGAATGGAATTTTTTATCAGTAAACCCATCAATATTATCGAGGTAAAATCTGTGATCCAGAATGTGGGAGCACAGATTAAAAATGAGAAAACCTTATTCAATATTAAGAAGATGTTTATGGCAGAGATTTCTGATCTGCCGAATAAGAAGACGGCGGATGACGGATACGGCAAAAAGGTACAGTATATCTTAAACCGTCTTGGAATGTCAGGAGAAAAGGGCGGTGATGATATTATGAGGATCTGCCAGTATCTTCATAATAATAAAAGACCCATATCCCAGGTCAGCATCGGTCAGCTCTGCGAGATTTTAAGTGATGCCCCCAAGAATATGGAGCAGAGAGTCCGT
>JAEDOC010000215.1 GCA_016302185.1 Clostridium sp.
GTCATCACATGGATAATGGCGGCATGTTCGGAGATGTGATGGAGTTTGAGGAGGAGAAGTTTTTCGAATCGCACCAGACAGGAACCCTGTATCTGCCTCATGAGACCTACGGGATTACGATCTTTGCCTATATCGAGGCGGACGGCTATGACCGTCTGATCTATAAACCCGGACGGGAATGTGAGAGCATGCAGGAGCTGTTGAATTATTTAAAGAAATCTTCGACAAGATATCGCGACATCGGCGTGACGGCCGAGGACAGAATCGTTGGTCTTTCCACCTGTGTGGATGCGGTGACCAATGGTCGTGCCATCCTGTTTGGCCGATTGGAGAAGAAATAGCACACGAAGGAGGTGCAATGAAATATATGTGTCAGAAAATAAGAAATTTGCTGTTTCACACGCTCATTCCGGCTGTGCTTGCGGTTATGCTGCTTCCGATGACAGCGTTTGCTGATGGAAGCTCCTGCAGCGTTTCTATTCCGGTTGAAGTGCAGGTGTCAGGAAGCAATGTACCGTCTGATGTCTCCTATAAGCTGGTAATGGAAGCGATCACTCCCGGTGCTCCGATGCCGGCAACCACAGAAGTTACAGTGAAAAAGGATGAGACGGCAGCCTTTGGCCCGATGGAATTTACAGTGCCGGAGGATTACCAGTATAAGGTATCCCAGCAATACGAGGCGAAGGATAACTTTACCTTTGATGATAAAGTATATACGGTAACGGTTCGTATTCTCAACGGCGAGAATGGCGGACTGGTATCTGAAGTATGGGCAACACCGGGAAGCGACGGCGAGAAGAAGTCAGCGAATATTGTGTTTGGAAACAGCTATGAGGAGCCGAAGAAACCATCGGGCGGAGGCTCTACTGGCGGTGGCGGCGGCGGTAAGAAAAGGGGCGATGGCCTGACCACAATCACCGATGAGAATCCGCCTCTGACCAGCCTTCTGCCGGAGGAGATTCCGCTGGCAGGACTTCCGAAGACGGGAGATACAACCAATCTTGCCCTCTGGATGCTTCTGATGGCAGTTTCCGGCTGCGGACTTGTACTTTCCCTGTTTTTCAGGAAACGATTTGCTTAATAAAGAAAAGGTGGGACTGCTGATCGGCCGCCCCATCTTTTTGTGTTGTTATACAGGAGTTAGTAAGAATGGATGACATGCAGATGAAGAAAAATCGGAAGCGTACCTTCTGGAACGCTTTGATTGCCCTGTTTCTGGTTGCCCTGGTTGCTTCCGGGGCCGGGTTTGGCTGGACGCTGTGGCGATCGAATCGGGAGGACAGTACCTTTTCGGATCTGGCGAAGCTGACCGAGGTGACCGCGCAGACGGGCAGTGCTGCCGGCGAAACGGATGGGGCGGCGGACAGCGGAGAAGAGACTCCGGGTCCCAACTATCAGGAACTGGCTGAACTGAATCCGGATTTTGTTGGCTGGCTGCGGATTGAGGGAACGAAGGTTGACTATCCGGTGATGCATACGCCGGAGGATCAGCAATATTATATCCATCGGGATTTTTACGGTAAGAATTCCTTCAGCGGAACCCCGTTTATGGGAGACCTCTGTGACATCGACAGTCAGAGTATCATTATTTATGCCCACAACATGAATAACGGCACCATGTTTGGTGAACTGGACAAATACGTGGACAAATCATTCTGGGAAGCCCATCCGGTCATTGAGTTTGATACATTAAAGGACAGCCGCAGGTATGAGATTTTTGCGGCCTTCCAGACAAGAATTTTTAATGACGGCGAAGAAGGCTTCCGCTATTATCAGTACGTCGGAGATCTGACCAAAGAGCAGTATGGGGAGTTTATCGACGGCGTGAGCCGTGCCTCCCTCTATGATACGGGAATCACACCATCCATGGACGACGAATTTCTACTGCTTTCCACCTGCAGCTACCATGTGGAGGATGGAAGATTTGTCGTGGTAGGAAGACGGGTAAAGGAGTGAACCCGGCCGCCGGAATATGTTGAAGCAATACCCGGACAGGGAACCGGGGCGTGGGAAAGACGCGCTCCTGCAGCCCCGCCCGGGTAATTGTTTTGTTTCGTATTTTTGCGTATTTTTGATTGCAAATCCCCTTTACTTCCCGATTTGGATATGATATCCTATCCTCACAGGAATTCTCCTGAATTCGGATACCGAAAGGTATCGTCTTTTATTTCAATCATGGTGCGTGCGCTGCACCGGTGAGAGCGGCTGTCTGCCGCAGGGTTACCAGAAAGAACAAAACAACAAAAGAAGCAGTTC
>JAEDOC010000003.1 GCA_016302185.1 Clostridium sp.
AGGCAAAGCGAGCCATGGATGCGGCGGCAAAGGAGCTGGAGCAGAGGATCCTGGGGGAAAATCCCTCTTTACAGGAGGTCCGCAGGCCGCTTCTTCTGGTGACCTGGCTGGAGGAGTACGGTATCTCCGTGGAGTGGGAACCGGAGGATCGGGAGCTGCTCGGCGCGGATGGTACGGTAACGGGATCAGACTGCCCGGAGAGCGGCCAAAAGACGTGGCTGGCTGCCCGCTTAACGGCGGGAGACTACAGTGCAGAGTACCGGTTTCCGTTGACGGTATATCCGCCGCTTCAGACAGAGCAGGAACAGCAAAGAGAACGGTTTCTTATGCTGCTGCGGCAGATGGAGGAACAGCAGAGAACCAGGGCAGAGCTTGTCCTTCCCCGGGAATATGAGGGGAAGGAGCTGCATTACCGGAGAAAAGAGGATCGTTCCTTTCTGCTTTTTCCCGTTCTGGGAATTGCCGCGGCTCTGCTTCTGCCTGTTCTGGAAAGACAGAAGGAACAGGAGCGAAGAAAGGCCAGAGAGCGGTCCATGCTTCTGGATTATCCGGAAATTGTATCGAAGCTGGTGGTATTTTCCGGTGCAGGGCTGCCGGTGCGGAAGGCCTGGGAGCGGATCGTATGGGATTATGAGCAAAAGGGCGGTGAACCCCGGCCCGCGTATGAGGAGATGGCAGGTGCGTATCATCGGATGCAGCGGGGCATGCCGGAGCTGTATGCCTACGCGGACTTTGGAAAACGGTGCTGCCTGATGCCCTACCGCAAGCTGTCCGGTCTTCTGGAGCAAAATGTGCGGAAAGGCTCGGAGAGTCTCCGGCTTGCGCTGGAGGAAGAGCTGGAGAATGCGTTTGAAGAGCAGAAAACCATGGTCCGCCGAATGGGCGAAGAGGCGTCGGCAAAGCTGTTGTTTCCGCTGTTTCTGCTTTTGGCGGTTGTTATGATTCTGGTGTCGGTTCCGGCTTTTTTGTCCTTTGGCCTGTAGTGCGGCGGGACACGAAAAAGGCCGGCATCCGGTTCTTAAAAGGAAAAGGAGGGAAAGAAAGAATGAGAAAAGAGAATATAAAAACGGTGCTCCGAGAGTTCTGGGCGGAGGAGGATGGAGTTGCTACGATTGAAATTATACTCATTTTAGTTGTTTGTATCGGATTAGTGCTTATTTTTAAGAAACAGATCAATACACTTCTTGACAATATCTTCAAACAGATTAACAGCAAATCAAAGGAAGTTTATGGATAGTCTGTGGGGAAAGCGCTGCAAGGAGGAGGCCCGGAAGACGGGGGGTGCTCTGAATGGAACAGGTCTGAATGGGACAATCACGGTATTTCTAAGCCTGATTCTGACCTGTATCTGTGCGCTGCTCTGCGGTCTCTTTGAGTCAGCCCGTCTGGCCGGAAGCGGCTGGTATCTGCAGATGTCCTTAAATTCAGCGGTGGATTCGGTAATGAGCTGTTATCACCGGGAAGCCTGGGAGCGGTACCGGCTCTTTCTCCTGGAATATGACACGGAGCAGCAGCTGGCTTCGGAGGTGGAATCGTATCTGCTTCCCTATCTGGAGGAGGCGCCGTACTATCCGCTGAATGACCGATCGCTTTCGGTGTCTGTGTCCGGGAGAATTACGGATCAGAACGGGAAATACCTGGAACAGGAGATTGTGGACTATATGAAATACGGCGTTTGGGGGCTGGAACAGGAGACAGAAACACTTCCTGAGCTTCTGGAAGGTCTCTGTGAGGCAGAAGGCTTTGAAACGATTGCGGAACGGTATCAGGAGAATGGAAGAAAGGTTCTGAAGCTGGAGAAAATGCTGGATCAGCTGGGGGACAGCTTTCGAAAGCAGAAGGAGGAAGTGAGAGAGGGACGGCAGGCACTGGCCCGCTGCAGCGGCTCTGGATTTTTCGCGTCAGCAAAGAAACTGGAAAAGGAGCTGAAGAAGGTTCCGAAGCTGGTGGAGTCTTATGAGGCGGAGGCGGATCGCCTGCGGGCACAGCTTGACGTATCCGAGGCAGAGGCCGGGACGCTGCGACAGGATCTGAAGGCGGGAACCTGGAGTCTGGCATCCGAGGAGATGGATCAGTACCGTTCTTACGTAGAGGAAGAGGGAAGCCGCCGCAGAGAAGTCCGGGAGACTGTGCCGGAGGCAGAGAGAAACCTTGCGGTTCTTGAGAGAGCGATGGATAAGGCCGAGGAGGTTCAGGAATACATTGACTCCTGGGAATCAGATTCCGGGGAGGATTCGGAAGACGAGCTGGACGAGGAGGCGCTGTGGCAGCAGGTAACGGAGATTCTGGATGCGTTTCAGGAAGACTCTCGTTTTGAAAGATCGGGGATTCAGGATAAAAAGAAGATGAATGTGCTGGAGTCGGTCAGTCGGCTGGCGGGGACGGATCTGCTGACGCTCTGTGTTCCGGAAGGAACAAGGATTTCTTCGGCCTGGCTGGATACCGCGGATCTGCCGTCCGGAACCGGGAACGGGGAGGAGCGCGTACGCTTCACGGGTTCCGGAACCCGATTGGTTTCGGAATTGCGGAACCGGGCACTGATGGCAGAGTATGCCTCTTATTATTTTCCGCAGTTCTTGACCTCTTCGCCTTCCGGAGAATTGGTGTATGAACAGGAATATCTTCTGTTCGGGGAAGCGTCGGATCGGGAAAATGCGAAAAAGACGGTCAACCGGCTGATTGGAGTGCGGGAAGCGGTCAACCTTCTTACGATTCTGGGAGATGCCGGACTGCGCGGGGAAGCGGAGGCAATGGCAGCTGCGATTACCGGAGCTGCAGCCATCAGCCCGCTGACCGGTGTTGTGACCTTTTTCGTAATGACAGTCTGGGCATTTGCGGAGTCGGTAGAAGAGGTGAGAAGTCTTCTGGCAGGAGAAAGGATTCCCTTCGTAAAGCAGGCAGAGCAGTGGCGGGTTTCTCTTACGGGGCTGGCTGAAGGCGGCATCCGGGGCCCGGAACTAATCGGGGAAGAGAAAGAAGCTTCTGGATATTCCTATCAGGATTGGCTGAAGCTGTTTTTCCTTCTGCAGGATCAGGCAGAACTGCGGTATCGGATGATGGATCTGGTGCAGAAGAATCTTCGCAGGGCAGAACCGGAATTTCGCATGAAACACTGTGCCTTTCGTCTGGAAGCAGAGGTTTATGGGGAAGGCCCTCTTGTTCCCATCCGGCGTACCGCCGTGCAGGAATATTGAAGCATCCGTAGGATGGGGCGCAATGCCCTCTTTCAGGAAACAAAAAAATATGTGCCTCTCCAAGTACATGAAAGCTCAAACAGAATGAAAAGAAAAAATGCCTGAAAGAGGGTGTTGCGTCCTGTCTTACGGCGAACAGGGAGATGCAGATTACCGAAACGGAGTGGAGGGATGGAAGAAATGAGGAGGAAAAAGAGGAAAACGCTGCCTGCGCTGCAGGGAAGCTTATCGGTGGAGGCTGCGCTCAGTCTTACCCTGTTTTTCTTTTTTCTTCTGCTTTTGGCGGTACCCATGGAGTTATTACATACCCAGAGGAAGATCCAGATGGTACTGGAAACAGCATCCAGGGACATAAGCCGTCAGGCGTGGATGTACCGTCAGGAGGAGACACAGGACTCGGATCTGAGCGCCCTGTTTTCGCAGACGGCAGCGGCGTTTTCTCTGGAGCAGAAGATCCGGGCCGCTGTGGGAGACAAAAAGCTGGAATCGCTTCACTGTCAGGCAACACAGATCTCTTCTGACGGAGAAGTGATTGATCTGAGAGCGGAGTACCGGCTGAAGCTGCCGTTTACCGTATTTGCGCTGGACAGTATCCCGTTTTCCGCACGCAGCCGGAGACGGGGATGGATAGGGAGAGAGGGCGGCAATTTTGGATGTGATAAGGAGCTAGATGGTGCAGAACGCATGGTTTTTGTAGGTCGGGATTCCACCCGCTATCACCTTTCGGCAGAATGCCATTATCTGTCCAATCAGATGCAGCCGGTGGCATTGACCTCCATTCGTGATCGAAAAAGCACAGCCGGTTTCCATTATCAGCCCTGCCATGTCTGCGGCTCGGAAGCGGGGGCAACGGTCTACATTTTTCCCAATGGGGAGGTGTATCACAGCCGGCCGGACTGCCCGTCGGTGGGATATTATATCCGAAGAGTTCCACTGTCGGAGGCGGAGCATCTGGGCCCCTGTTCTTATTGCGGCGGAAAGGAATGAATCGGAATGAGGGAAATCTTATTTACTGTCTTTTTGGGACTTGCGGCGCGGCAGGATCAAAAAAAACGGAAAATCCCGGTAACCATGTTTTTGTGGTTTGGGCTGCCGGGAATATTGGTATGGTTTATCACTGCTTTTTCCGGAACCTCACTGCATGCGGCGGTGCTTGGCTTCCTGCCGGGAGTGTTCTGTCTGTTTCTCTCTTATGGAACCCGCGGCGCCATCGGAGCCGGGGACGGCTGCTTCTTTCTGGCGGCAGCGCTTTATCTGCCATGGAAGCAGGTGTGGATCTTATTATTGGGAGGTTTCTTATGGTGCAGCGTGGGAAGTCTGTATATTTTGGGCAAAGGGCTGCTTCAGGGCAGAGCGGTGCGTGGAGTCCGTCTTCCTTTTCTTCCGTTTCTGCTTCCTGTCTGGCTGGGGATTCTGTGCAGTCAGGTCAGGAGCTGAAGGGAAGCATAACGGTGGAGGCATCTCTGGTCATGTCCTTTACGCTTCTCTTTCTTGCAGTAATGCTTCTGGGAATCTTTGAGATTCACAGCCGGGTGGCCGGTAGTTTTGTTCTGCAGGAGGCTCTGGAGCAATGGGTATATCTGGATACCTGTCCTGAGAGCGAGATAGAAGAAACGGCACTGCGGCGGCTGCAGACGTTTTACTTCTGCGGCGATGGAAGATTGTGGCTGGAGGCCGGAGAAACGCGCTGCAGCGGAGTAATAGAGCTGCCGGCGCGGACAGAGATTTCCGTGAAGGAATATCATCCGGAGGTCACGATGCGCCTGTGGGCGGCAGTACAGGATGGAAGCGGGAGGGAGAAAGGTGGAAGTACGTTACAGGAGAGAGATGAACCATAACTATATGATTATTGATGCGCCGGTACAGGAGCCGGGGTACGAGTGCCGTATGCTGGCAGGAAATCATATTGAGGGGCTGTTGAAATTCCGGGTGCGCTACGGAGAAGAAAAACGGGAATTTTATTATGAAATCACGTCCCGCCAGCCGCTTCTCCGGGTTCTGGAGAAGAGAAAAGTCACCGGAGAAGAAATTCGAAGGATTCTGCTGGCGGTGGTGACGGTCATGCGCCGGATCGAAGAATATCTGTTGCCGGCAGAACAGCTGCTTCTGGCTCCGGAGTTCCTCTATGTAGAACCGGATTCCTTTGATGTGAAGCTCTGTCTTCTTCCCGGCCATACCTCCGACTGGCCCGGGGAGCTTTCGGCGCTGCTTCAGTATCTCCTGGAACAGGCGGATCCCCAGGATAAGGAGGCACTGGTTCTTGCCTATCATCTGTATCAGGAAAGCCTAAAAGAAAACTATGGGGCAGCGAATTTGATGAAATATCTGGCGCCGCCGGAAGCACCGGTATCAGAAAAATGGCCCTCTGCGGGGGAGAACATTGCCGGAGAAGAGAGGTTTTTTTCGGAAACTTCTTTTTCGGAAGGCGAAAAACTTCCTGCAAAGGAAGAACGGTTTGGAGAGGAAGAAAGATTTCGGGAAAGGGCGGAGAAAGAAGAAAATATCCGGCCGGCTCCGCCCCGCCGGCGAAGCGGGTGGCCTGTGGTTAGAAATGGCGTTTTTATCCTTCTGGGAGCGGAGGTAGTACTCTGGTATCTGAGAGGAACAGAGGGGCTGCGAAGCTATGGTGTGTTTCCTGTTATTGGCTTTTTCGTAGTTCTGGCTGGAAATCTGCTTCTGGAAACCGGAAAAAAGAGTTCTAATTATGGTGGAAGAACGCATAGAATAGAAGTAGAAAAGAATGAATACGTGGATGCTGACAGGATGAGCCCGGAGCAGCAAAAGAATTCGGGAACGGAAGCTTCTTCCTGGGAAATGCGGACGGAAAGCGAGGAGGATTACCGGGATCGGGTGCGGAAAAGAGAGGAAGAGGAGATGAAGAAAAGCCGGGAGGAAGGAACCGTTCTGCTGGCGGATCTGGGAGAAGCGAAAGGGCTCGGAAGACTGGAACCGCTGGATCGGGAGGCGGAACCCATAGAGATTCCCTACGTTCCGTTTATCATTGGAAAGCATCCGCAGCTGACGGATTACTGCCTCCCGCGGCCGACGGTCAGCCGGCTTCACGTGCGAATCGATCAGAAGGAACATGTCTGTATCGTCACAGATTTGAATTCGACCAACGGAACCACCGTGAACGGATATGCCTTACAGGCAAACGAAACGGTCAGCATCAAGACCGGGGACACGATCTATCTGGCGGATGTGGGCTTTCGGTTTTATGAGAAAGGATAAAAATAAGGGAAATTTTCAGACAAATTGAATTTGTGACCAAAAACCATAAATTAATGTAAAAAATTTTGAATCTACATGAATTTCGGGTTTTTGCAATTTTGGATAGAAGAACCTGTAACGCTGTGTTATAATGACCTCATCGAGGATAACACAAATGGAAAAAAAAGGAAATAGAGCTTATATAAACGGAGCCATTATCATACTGAATATCGTTTATTTTCTATATCTTGAGATCGCAGGCTCCTCTGAGAATTCCCTGTTCATGATTGAAAAAGGGGCATTGTATCTGCCGCTTTTGATAGAGAAAAAACAGTATTACCGTCTGATTACCTCCGTTTTTATGCATTTTGGAATTAATCATCTGCTGAATAATATGCTGGTGTTATTTGTTCTTGGTGATAACCTGGAGCGGGCGCTGGGCCATCTCAAATACCTGCTGTTTTATCTTTTATGCGGGGTGGGCGCCAATTGTATTTCGGTGGCGTTTGATGTGCTTACGCTGCAGCCGGTGGGCGCTTCGGTTTCCGCGGGCGCCTCGGGAGCGATCTTCGGCGTGGTAGGGGGACTTGCCGTAGCCGTAGCCAAGAACCGGGGCAGGCTGGAGGATTTAAGCAGCCGTCAGCTGCTGGTTCTTCTTCTGGTCAGCCTGTATCATGGAATGACCAGTGTGGGAGTCAACAATGCAGCCCATGTGGGCGGCCTGATATGTGGGATTTTTCTGGGCCTTCTTCTTTACAGAAAGCCCGGTAAAAATAAAAGAATGTATGGATACCAAAGAAATGAGGAGGAGAGTGATACAAGATGGTAGATCAGAATTGTATTTTCTGTAAGATTGCTGGAGGAGAGATTCCTTCCTCTACTGTGTATGAAGATGAGGATTTCCGGGTGATTCTGGATCTGGGTCCCGCATCAAAGGGACATGCTCTGATTCTTCCGAAGCAGCACTATAAGGATTTATGTGAGCTGGATGAGGCGATTGCCGCGAAGGTGATGCCGCTGGCCGCAAAGATCGGAAAGGCAATGAAAAAATCGCTGGGCTGCGCCGGATTCAATGTGGTTCAGAACAACGGAACCGAAGCCGGACAGACCGTGTTCCATTTCCATGTACATATCATTCCGAGATATGAAGGCGGTCCGTCCATGGTGACCTGGGATCCGGGCAAGGCGGAGCCGGAGGAACTGGCGAAGATAAGCGCGACGATCAGAGAAGCGATAGAAGCATAGGAGATGGGTATGCAGCAGGATGAGTGCAGACTTCTGCAGGAAATGTATGAAGAGTATCTCGTTCCGCTGAAAAAGTATGCAGCCAAATTAGGCGTAAAGATCGATGATATCGAAGATCTGGTCCATGAAACATTTCTGGAGTATTTTGACCGCTATCCGCTGGATTGGCCGGCAAAGCTGAGGACAAGCATGCTGATTCGGATTCTCCACAGCCGGTGGCTGGATTTGAACCGGAGAAACCGGCGCTGTGAGACGGTAAGCTATGACGATCCAGCAGGAGAGATTCAGATTACACAGGCATCCCTGGCCAGCGGCGAGGCCGTGAACCTTCTGGATCAGGAGGTGCTGGATAAGGAATTATACCGCAGCATATGGAATATCATAAAAGACATGAAACGTGACTGGCGTGATGTGATTATTCTGCGGCTGATTGAAGGATTGACAACAGAAGAGACATGTGAACTGCTGGACATCTCGGGAACGGTGTGCCGTTCCCGGTTATCCAGAGCAAAGAAAAATCTGCGTAAACGTTTGAAAGACGCCGGAATCTTCGATGATTAACCGTTGATGCAGCCGCGAATCAGTCCCATGATGGTTTCAATGGCATTGTTTAAATGACTTTCCGCCATTTTATCTATAAAGGTCTGGCGGTTCTGATACGTGTCATCAATGGCCCGGCGGAGGGTTTCCGCTGTTAAATCCTCTTCCTGCAGAAGTGTACTGAAGCCCTGTGCGGCAAAGGATTTGGCATTGAGAATCTGGTCTCCGCGGCTGGCCGCTGCAGAGAGCGGAATCAGGATGTTGGGCTTGCGCAGTGCCAGAATCTCACAGATGGAGTTGGCGCCGGCACGGGAGATCACCAGATCTGCCGCCGCGAACAGATGGCGGAGCGGTTTGTCAACGTATTCGTACTGTACATATCCTTTGGTGCCGATCAGACTTTCGTCCAGATTGCCTTTTCCGCAGATATGTATTACCTGGAACTTCTTCAACAGCTCCGGAAGAATACTGCGGACAGCCTGATTCACGGTAACGGAACCGAGGCTTCCTCCGATGACCAGAATGACCGGTAAATCGGCGGACAGATGGGCATACTGAAGACCGGACAGACGGTCGCCGGACAGCAGCTCTTCCCGGATGGGGGAGCCGGTCAGTACGGCCTTATCTTCCGGGAGGTATTTTAAGGTTTCCGGAAAATTACAGCATACTTTTTTCGCAGACGGGATGCAGATTTTATTGGCAAGACCGGGAGTCATATCCGATTCATGGATGATGACCGGAACCTTGTAATGTTTTGCAGCCAGAACCACGGGAACGGCGACAAAGCCGCCCTTGGAAAACAGGACATCGGGTTTATATTTACGGATCAGCTTTAAGGACTCCGCATAGCCCTTTAAGACGCGCAGCGGGTCGGAAAAGTTCTTTACGTCAAAATACCGGCGCAGCTTGCCGGAAGAGATTCCGTCGTAGGGAATGCCGGCCTCTTCAATCAGGCGGCGTTCAATTCCGTTGTAGGAACCGATGTAGCGGATCTCGAAGCCTTCCTTCTGAAGGGCAGGAAGAAGCGCGAGGTTCGGAGTGACATGGCCGGCAGTACCGCCGCCGGTCAGAATAATCTTTTTCATAGGGTTTTCCTCCATACATGGACTGTCTGCAAAAGTGAAATGGCAGCCGCCATTTCTGTATCAACAGCACCTTTCTAATATTTATGACAGGTGCCAAACTTTCATAGTAATATACTAAACGGAAAAAAGAAAAAGTCAACCCCAAAGCCTGCGAAACAAATCGCATCAGGGGAAAAATACAGGAGGTAGAAAGTGGACAGAGATTATGAGAAAGCAATAATCGAAGACGATCTGGACCGGCTTGTTCGTCAGGCCTTCGGCGTCGATGAAGATCAGCTCATGCATGACTTTCTGCTTGCCCAGACGGAGATCCGTGAGGATCAGATTCCGCCGGAACCCGAAGACGGCTTTGATCAGTTGATTAAAAAAATGGAAGAAAGGGGGATTCGACCGAAATACGTCAATGCGAAGCTGGCAGGTATTCACCTGGCTCCGTCCTCCGACACTTCGCAGGGAGAGAAAACGTCCGGTGAAGTCACCGCAATTCACAATCACAAACCTCGCAGGTTGAAAACAATAATAAAGGTGGCCCTGATTGCCGCCGTGCTGATGGCGATGGTGCTTGGGATGGGGATGACGGCGAGAGCACGGAAGAGATATACATATGTGATAACGGAAAAGAATAGTGGCGCGGATATTCTTTATGAAAAAGGGAATACGGTTGGGCAAGAAGACTTGTTGGAAGATGCATATCAAAAAATCCAAGAAGAGTTGGGAATTAGTGTATTAAGATTAACATATATTCCCAAGGGTATGTATTTTGATAGAATAGAAATAGATAAGAATAGAGCCAAGTTGTATTTTTTATATAATAATAGATGGATATATGTTATTCAACAGTTGCGTCTAGAAGGAAGCTCTTTTAATACCACTTCTGATAGAAAATCATATGGTTTAGTTTACAATGATTATTTTAAGAAAGAATTGCCAATAGAGATGAATAAACTAGCAGACGAAAAAAAAGAATTTAATGTTCAAATAACTTGTCAGGATGCCTATTATTCAATCGAGGGAATCATGGACGAAAAAGAGTTTAAAATGATTGTTGAAAACCTTCAAGTATTTAATAAATAGGGGGAATGTATAATGAAAAATTTACGAAAAATTATAAGTATAGTATCAATGTCAATGTTATTAGCGTTTCCTGTGGAAGCTTCTGGGACCAACATTGATAGATATAGTTATAATGCCCAGCAAGAAGAAACAGTGCTATTACCTGCTGGAGTCGATAGTTCTAAGGATGAGATGAATGGAATAGAGCGGAGCAGTATTATTTCAACAGCAAGTTCAGAGATTATTGATGAGACGGGAGGAGATATAGGAGTAATAATTGAAACATTGTGTCATATAGAATGCAGTGAAATTAGAAATATTGCTATTTTAGATCGATTAAATGAGGAAACGGGACAGTGGGAAGAACAGGCAAGGTATGATTTTACAGCCAAAAAGGAAGACTTTCCCAATACTCCATTATCTTCTTTGACTAATGCTTTTACTGTTGAAAATCAGGAAACTGGCTATTATTACCGCATCAGAGGTATTCATAGCGTTACTACGCCGGATGGTAAAGGCCAGGTGTATTCTACAAGAACAAGTGGCCTTTTAATTACTGAGTACGGCAGATAATCATTCCAATCATAAGTATATAAAATTCCCGAAAGGCTCTGGAGCTATTGTCCTCCGGAGCTTTTTCTCGTATACTATACCTAAAGGCAGGCAAAGAATCTAATCAGTAAAATCCCATGCCAACAGACCTTCACAAAGGAGACCAAATATGTCCCATCCCTTCAAATTAATTAAAAATAAGACCAATAAAAATCGCAATCATGTCCCCTCCCTTTTCACCCTCCCCCACGCCCACCAGTCCCAAGCCTTCCATTCCGGCTTCCCAATGTATTACCACACTCCTCTGGTCAGTCTTCCGGATACGGCCAAGATCCTCGGCCTGGGTTCGGTTTACATAAAGGATGAGTCCCACCGCTTTGGCTTGAATGCGTTTAAGGTTCTGGGTGGCAGCTATGCCATCGGCAATTATCTGGCGGAGCGGCTGGGGATGAAGCTTTCGGATCTGACGTATGAGCGTCTAGTATCGGCAGAGATTCGGGAGAAGCTGGGCAGCCTCACCTTTATCACGGCGACGGACGGAAACCATGGCCGGGGTGTGGCATGGACGGCCCGGGAGCTGGGGCAGAAGGCAGTGGTTCTGATGCCGAAGGGCAGTGCGGCGGAGCGGCTGGAGAATATCCGGGCCGAGGGCGCAGAGGCCTGGATCACCGAATGGAATTATGATGAGACTGTTCGCTATGCCAGCTGTCTGGCAGAGGAGAATGGGTGGATCCTGATTCAGGACACCTCCTGGGAAGGCTATGAGAAGATTCCGCAGTGGATTATGCAGGGCTATATGACCATGGGCTTTGAGGCGTACCATCAGCTTCCGGAGAGGCCGACCCATATTTTCCTTCAGGCAGGGGTTGGATCCATGGCCGGGGCTCTGGCCGGATTCTTTACCTCGGTCTATGGCGCGGAAAAGCCGATGATCACCATTGTGGAACCGAATGCGGCGGACTGTATCTGCCGCACGGCGGAAGCGGCGGACGGGAAGCTTCACGCAGTGACCGGAGATTTGAAGACCATTATGGCAGGACTGGCCTGCGGTGAGCCCTGCGGCATCGCCTGGGAAGTATTGAATTCCTGCGCTGATTACTTCATTTCCTGTCCGGACTATGCGGCAGCCCAGGGAATGCGGATTCTGGCGGATCCTGCGGGCGAGGATCCCAGGATTGTGTCCGGGGAGAGCGGCGCTTCCACCTTCGGATGTGTGACAGAGCTGATGCGGAATCCGAAATTAAAGGAGTTAAAAGAGACTCTGAAGCTGGATGAAACCTCCCGTGTACTGTTCTTCAGCACGGAAGGCGCGACGGATCGGGAGAATTATCAACGTATTGTCTGGGATGGGGCGTATCCGCGAGCGTAGGGCATACCTATGAGCTCAGGGCGAATCCGCGGACAGAAGAAAAGCGCAGTAAAAAACAAAAAAGAGACGACCTGTGCCGATGGCTTCCCCTGATCCGGGATGAGCCCGCACGCGCGTCTCTTTTGTAATTCTGCAGATATATATGGATTTCTTTTGCTTAGTTTCCGCCGTTCTGTGCCTTATAAGCCTTCAGCGCTCTTGCCAGCTGATCCGGGCAGGAAGTGGGGCGGAAGCCGCAGTTGATACCGTCAACGCGGGAAATGACCTCATCGATGTCCATGCCTTCCACCAGACGTGCAACACCCTGGGTATTGCCGGAGCAGCCGCCGACGAACTGAACATTGGTTACTTTATTATCTACAACATCAAACTGAATCTCACGGGAACAGACGCCCTGTGTTTTATATCTCATCATCCTTACCTCCTGAAACTTGTTTTTGTATGAAATAGAGTCTGAAATTGATTATATCGCCCTTGCAAAGGTGTTGTCAAGTTGACAAAAATACTTTATAATTCTCAGCAGAGAAAAGAAGTTTTAGTTCTGAACGAGAATGAAAGCGGAGCAGGAGGATATAACATGCTTGGAATCATCGGAGCGATGGATGAAGAGGTAGCAAAGATTAAAGAAGCGATGACGGAGGTTACGGTAACTACTGTGGCCGGGATGGATTTTTATCAGGGAAAACTGGGCGGCCGCGACGCTGTGGTGGTGCGTTCCGGCATCGGTAAGGTAAATGCGGGAATGTGCACCCAGATTCTGGCGGATCGGTTTGCCATCAGTGCAGTGATCAATACCGGGATCGCCGGTTCCTTGAGAAATGAGATTAACATCGGTGATATTGTCCTTTCCACCGATACGGTACAGCACGATATGGATGCCAGCGGCTTCGGTTATAAGGTGGGACAGATTCCGAGGGTAGATACCTATTCCTTCCCGGCGGATGATGCATTACGCAAGCTGGCGCTGGAATGCAACAAGAAGGTAAATCCGGATATTCAGGCCTTTACCGGACGGGTAGTCAGCGGCGATCAGTTCATTTCCGATAAGGCAAAAAAACAATGGCTTATCGAAACCTTTGACGGAAGCTGCACCGAGATGGAGGGCGCTGCGATCGCCCAGGCAGCCTATTTAAACGGAATTCCTTATCTGGTAATCCGTGCGATTTCCGACAAGGCAGATGACAGTGCCGGAATGGATTACGCGGTATTTGAGGAGCAGGCCATTCGCCATTCGGTCAATCTCCTTCTGGAGATGGCATCCCGGTATGAGGGCTGATCTGCCATTCCGATAGGAAGCCGTATGAACTTAAGAATCGAATTATAGGGATATTTGCGAACGAAACTCCCCTTTCTTATCTTCCCAAAAAAATTTTCAGTGGCTATAATAAAAGCCATCTGGAGCGAATCCGGGAATCAAAGAAAGGGGAGCTTTTTTATGCTGGAATTCTTACAAACAGGAAAAGCAGTATCCGTGCTGGCGGCAATCTGTCTCATCGGCATTGTCACCAAATGCATCACGCGGAGCCTCTACAAAAGATTGCTGAAAGAAACAGATAACATGGCGATGACCAGGAATAAAAACCTGAAGGTACTGAAGCAGAAGCTGGAAAATACATATCGTTTAAATCAGAATATTGTGAATTCACGGGCGTATTTAGAGAAGCTGATGTATGAATTCCGTTTTATGCATGTGTCGCTGGACGGCTGGAATAACATTTCCGCGCAGATGATTCTGCTGGGGCTGTTGGCCGGGGGCGCCGGCTCTTTCCTGTCCTACTGGTACCGGCTGGATGCTTCCTTTATTGTTCTGTACGCGTCGCTGGGGGCGCTGTCCGGCCTGTTTTTAATGTTTCTGGACAGCTGCTTTCATATCGGGCAGAAGCAGCAGAAGCTGGAGACGATTCTTCTGGAATATGTGGACAACTCCGTCTTTGTGAGAGCGGCCAGAGAAAACGCTTCCAGAGAGACGGCATCCAGAGAGTCGGTGTCCCGGAATACTTCTTACGGCGGGACGGAGAGCGCGTCTTCCCGCAGCAGCCAGCTGTATTCGGATCGGGAGCAGATCCTCCGGGAAAATGAGATTAAGGATGGGCTGGTGAGAGAAGAGACGCCGCGCCGGGCTTCGGTCAGAACGCTGCGGGGGCGCAATGCCAAGGCCGAGGAACTGATGCGTACCGTCCGCACGATGAAAGACGAGCCGGAGGAAGCGCCCGGTCCGGCCAGAAGAGATATCGATTCCCTGAAACAGAGTCTGGAGCAGATTGCGGCCAGCCGGGAAAAGGAACGGGGGGAATCGCCGCGGGGGGCGGAAAGCCCGGGGGACCGGGACTGGACGAAGGATCTGACCAAGGACGAGGTAAAGCTGATCGGTGAGATTATGAGGCAGTATTTTTCCGGAAGCTGAGGAATGAAATTCCAGCTTTCCGGTTGATAAATAGAACTGAGATTGATATAATATTATCTATAAGATTTCAAAGAAATCTTTTAAACCAGGCAGGCCGTGGGGGAGAAGAGAGCGGTTCTGCGCAGAGAAAAAGGAGACGAGGACAATGGGAAGAGAAGTACGTTTTGACTATTCCAAAGCTGCAGCATTTATTAATCCGGAAGAGATTGCCAATTTTAAAGCCAGCGTAATGACCGCAAGAGAGACTCTTATTTCGAAGAGCGGAGCGGGTAATGATTATCTGGGTTGGATTGATCTCCCGGTAGATTATGATAAGGAAGAATTTGCACGGATCAAGAAGGCCGCAGAGAAGATTCAGGGAGATTCCGATGTACTGCTGGTAATCGGTATTGGCGGTTCCTATCTTGGCGCGAGAGCAGCGATCGAGTTCTTATCCCATAGCTTCAGCAATATATTACCGAAGGGAAAGAGAAAAACTCCGGAGATTTATTTCGTAGGCAACAGCATCAGCAGCAAATATATCAAAGATTTACAGGATGTGCTGGAGGGCAAGGATTTCTCCATCAACATCATTTCCAAGTCCGGTACCACCACAGAGCCGGCGATTGCATTCCGTGTATTTAAGAGAATGCTGATTGAGAAATATGGTAAGGAAGAAGCCAATAAGAGAATCTATGCAACCACCGACAAGGCGAGAGGAGCATTAAAGAGTCTGGCGAATGAGGAGGGCTATGAGTCCTTCGTTGTTCCGGATGACGTAGGCGGACGTTTCTCCGTTCTGACCGCAGTAGGTCTGCTTCCC
Organism: Clostridium sp.; assembly: GCA_016302185.1. Lineage (GTDB taxonomy): Bacteria > Bacillota > Clostridia > Lachnospirales > Lachnospiraceae > Otoolea. Next base: position 15,455 of record JAEDOC010000003.1, read on the forward strand.
ATCGCTGTCAGCGGTGCAGATATTGACAAGCTGATGGAGGGTGCTGCTTACGGAAGACAGAAAGCACTGGAGACCCCGTATGAGGAGAACTCCGCTCTGTTATATGCGGCAGTCCGCAATATCCTGTTAAGAAAAGGAAAACAGGTGGAGATCGTGGCAAACTATGAGCCGAGCCTGCACTATGTATCCGAGTGGTGGAAACAGCTCTACGGCGAGAGCGAGGGCAAGGATCAGAAGGGTATCTTCCCGGCATCTGTTGACTTAACCACGGATTTGCACTCCATGGGACAGTTTATTCAGGATGGTGCCAGAATTATGTTCGAAACCGTGATGGAGGTTGAGGATTCACCGGCAGAGATCATCCTGGAGAAAGAGGATGTGGATACCGACGGCATGAACTATCTGGCAGGAAAGACCGTGGATTTCGTCAATAAGAGTGCCATGAACGGAACCATTCTGGCTCACACCGACGGTAATGTGCCGAACTTAAAGGTTGTGATTCCGCAGATGGATGAGTATAACCTGGGACAGTTATTCTATTTCTTCGAATTTGCCTGCGGCGTAAGCGGTTACCTTCTGGGAGTAAACCCGTTCAATCAGCCGGGTGTAGAGAGCTACAAGAAGAACATGTTCGCCCTCCTTGGCAAGCCGGGCTATGAGGCTGCGAGAGAAGAGCTGCTGAAGAGATTATAATAAAGCATTCAAGCGAGTTTCAGAATCGTAAAATTGAAAGTAAAAATGGGCGGTGCAGCCGATCTTTGGCGCGCCGCCCATTTCTGACCGACAAGAGATAAGGGAGAGCTGATATGTTCCGATTATGGGGAAAAATATTCAAGGATAACCGGATGCTAAGGGATGCGGTAATCGAAAACGGTGATTATTCCATGTCCCGCACGGCGATGGTGCTGGATGCAGTGGATAAGCTGTGTTATGAGTTTGATCTGGGACATCCGCTGTGGCTGGATAAGACGGTGGAAGAGTTTAAACGTCATGATAAGGCTCGTTTTACCCAGGACAATTTTATCGAGGGAATTGAGTTTGATTATCTGGAGATTCAGATTCTGGAGGAGTAGGAAAATACGTGACAATACCCCTAAAATATGATAGAGTTATTACGTGTGAGATAAGGTTTTTCTGAATGGAAAAGGGCTTATTTTTGCACAGGAAAACGCAGCATATGTATGGAGGACGATTGGATGGAGAGACTGATTGGTACAGTTTCCCGGGGTGTGCGCGGACCGATTATCCGGCAGGGCGACGATCTGGTTCAGATCGTTGTGGACTCTGTGTTAAACGCAGCGAAGAGTGAGGGCTTTGAACTGCGGGATAAGGATGTCATCGGTGTAACCGAGGCCGTGGTGGCCAGAGCACAGGGAAATTATGCAACCGTAGATCAGATTGCAAAGGATGTAAAGAATAAGTTCGGAGAAGAGACGGTAGGTATTATTTTTCCGATTTTAAGCAGAAACCGTTTTGCGATCTGCTTAAAGGGAATTGCCATGGGCTGTAAGAAGATTGTTCTGATGCTCAGCTATCCGGCGGATGAGGTGGGCAATCACCTGATTTCCGAGGATGCGCTGGATGAGAGCGGAGTGAATCCGTGGAGCGATGTTCTGTCCGAGGAGAGATACCGTGAGCTGTTTGGTTATAGGAAGCACCAGTTTACCGGCGTGGATTATGTGGAATATTATAAGAAGCTGATCGAGGACTGCGGTACGGAGGTGGAGATTGTCTTCGCCAACAATGCCAGAGCGATCCTGGATTACACAAAGTATGTGATTAACTGTGATATCCATACCAGAGCCAGAACGAAACGGCTGCTTCTGGCTGCCGGAGCAGAGAAGGTATGCTCTCTGGATGAACTGATGACGGAGAGTGTGGACGGAAGCGGCTATAATGACCGTTACGGTCTGCTGGGCTCCAATAAGGCAACGGAGACGTCTGTAAAGCTGTTTCCGATCCATTGTCAGGAATTTGTCCAGAATGTGCAGAAGAAGCTTCAGGAAGCAACCGGACGCCATGTTGAGGTGATGGTGTACGGAGACGGCGCGTTCAAGGATCCGGCAGGAAAGATCTGGGAGTTGGCCGATCCGGTAGTTTCTCCCGGATATACGGACGGACTGGAAGGCACTCCCAACGAAGTGAAGTTAAAATACCTGGCGGACAATGATTTTGCGGACTTATCCGGCGATGCCTTAAAAGAAGCAATTTCTGATTATATCCGGAAGAAGGATGAAAAGGCGGAGAATCTGACCGGCAATATGGTATCTCAGGGAACGACCCCGAGACGGCTGACAGATCTGATTGGCTCTCTCTGTGATCTGACTTCGGGAAGCGGTGATAAGGGAACTCCGTTTATTTTGATTCAGGGATATTTTGACAACTATACGAAGTAGTGAAGACTATCCGGGAGGTAGTTATGGCACAGACGATAACAGATTTTAAGTCATTTCTTGAGGACGCAAAGGAAGCGGTTACGGAGCTGAATGATTTTTCCAGAAAAGAAGGAGAGCTCCGGCAGGAGAACGCAAGGCTGGAGAAGTCTCTGGCGGCGGAGAAGAAAGCGGTGAATGATTCCATCAATTCTACCGTGAAGAAACGCCGGGAGGAGATTCAGAGCAGCTATGACGCGGAGATTGGAAAGCTTCAGGATAAGCTGAAGAAGACCAGAGCCCGCCGGGAAAAGGCGAAGAATCAGGGGATGAGGGACCGAATCAAAGAGGAAACCATGGAGCTTCACGAGCACAACCGTGAGCTTCGGGTGCGGATGAAGGCTCTGTTCCAGTCGGATCGGGTACCGTTTATCTGTAATACAAACTTTTACTATGCCATGTATTTCCCACGAGGCTTTCGGGAGATTTTTACACTGCTTTTGACCTTTGTGATCTGCTTTGGACTGATCCCTTACGGAATTTACTATTTTCTTCCGGAAAAGAAGACTTTTTATCTGGCGCTGATTTACGGGGCAGCCGTGCTGATTTTCGGCGGCATCTATATCCTGATTGGAAATCTGACGAAGGATCGCCATCTGAGCGCACTGAAGGAGGGACGTTCCATTCGCAGTCTGATTGCTTCGAATAATAAGAAGATTGCGGTAATCACTTCCTCGATTAAGCGGGATCGGAATGAGAAGATTTATGATCTGGAGAAGTTTGATGACGAGATTGCCCAGCTGAATCAGGATTTGGAGGAAACGGCGCAGAAGAAGAAAGAGGCGCTGAATACCTTTGAGAATGTGACCAAGACCATCATTACCGATGAGATCATGGGCAACAGCCGGGCAAAGCTGGATGCGCTTGCGCAGAGCCAGCAGGAGGCGGAGGATCGCCTGCATTATACGGAAACCATCGTGAAGGAGAAGAAGATCTTTATCACAGATACCTATGAGAGCTACTTAGGCAAGGAATTCCTGGTGCCGGAGAAGCTGGAGGAATTAATAAAGATCATGGAAAATGGTACTGCGGTGAATTTAAGTGAGGCGATCGAGGAGTACCGCAGCCGGGGAAAGAAGTAGAAAAGAACCGGACAGAGAAGAGTCAGAGAAATAAGAACTTAGACGTAAGAACCAGCGGGTTTCGGAGAAGATCTTCGGAGCCGGCTGGTTTTCCTTTTGGAAAAACTGCATATTTTAAAAGCCGCCGGTTTATAATAGAAAAAACGGACAATCCGGGAACAGAGAAGACAGGCGGGAGAGCGATGAAGCGATGGGAATGGAAGCCTGCCCGGTCCGGGCAGGAGATTTACTATTATAGTTCCTGCCGGAATTTTATTCCGGAGGAATTTGCCGGCCGGCTGGCGAAGCTGATCGAGGAAGAGAGGAAGAGAAAGGGAAAGCAGGAGACGGTATTCTTGTGTATTGGGACCGACCGCTCCACAGGAGACAGCCTGGGACCGCTGATCGGATACAAATTAAAGCAGATGAAGCTTCCCGGGGCGGCTGTGTTCGGAACCCTGGAACGTCCGGTGCATGCCATGAATCTGGAGCATTATCTGGAGGTACTTCGGATATGCTACTCGGATGCGTTAATTGTGGCAGTGGATGCTTCGGTGGGCAATCGGGAGCACGTGGGCTTTGTGACGCTGGGAAAGGGGCCTCTGAAACCGGGGCTGGGTGTCAGCAAGGAGTTGCGGGCGGTGGGAGACATTTTTATCACGGGGATTGTGGGAAGCTGTGGAAGCTGTGATCCGCTGTATCTGCAGAGTGTCCGGCTGTCTCTGGTGATGGAGCTGGCGGACTGCATCAGCACCGGTGTGGGCCTTGTCGAAAAGTTATGGGACAGGGCGGCTATGGTTTGACAAGTTTTTTATGGGATCCGTGCTATGATTTTTCAGATCTAAAAAATGATAGCGGGGTGAGTCCATGGGAGAATTATTTAATCCGTTTCCCAGACTGCCGAAAAATATACGGCAGATTGGAGAGAAGGATGATGTAGTGAAGCTGTATGTGGAGGATTATGTCAATACCTATTTGAAGCGGTTATTTCCCACCGGCGGAGGCGATCTGCGGGTGGGACTTTTGCTGGGAACCTCCGAAACCTATGAGGGAGTGCCCTATCTCTTTGTCGACGGGGCAATGGAGATGGAGGAGGTGGCCGCTTCCGGAGAAAAGGTGGTGTTTACGGAGGCAGCCTGGAAGAAGGCTTATCAGAGGATCGAAGAGACCTTTCCTAAACGGACCGTACAGGGGTGGTTTCTCTGCGGCGCACCGGGCTGTATCTTAAGTCCGCTCAATTACTGGCGGCAGCATAATCAGTATTTCGGCGGTAAAAACCAGCTGATGTATTTGAACAGCGGAATTGACGGAGAGGAAGCGCTGTATGTGACATCGGAGGATGGTTTTTACCGGTTAAAGGGCTACAGTATCTACTATGAGCGGAATCAGATGATGCAGGATTACATGATTCTCCGCAAGGATGCCCATCGAGTGGAATCCGGGACCGGAGATAGAGTAATTCGCGATTTCCGCAACCGGATGGAGGGGAGAAAGCAGGAGGCGGTTTCCCGCCACGGGACGATTCGGACGCTGGGAATGCTGTGCAGTGTGCTTTCCGTGGCAGTGCTGGCCGGCGGTGTGGTGATGTTTAACAATTACCAGCGTATGAAGGAGATGGAGAGTGTACTGGTTTCTGTACTGCCGGAAGGAATTCGGGGGATAGGAACGGACGGAACGCCGGAAGAAGACCTGATTGTGGAAGAGGTGCACGGTTCCGTGGCACCGGAGACGATGGGACCGGATGTTTATGCGTCCGCGGAAGGTGACGAAGAGGACGGTGCCGGGACAAGTGTCGGGGCAAGCATCAGGGAGAGTACCGGGGCAAACGTCGGGGCGAGTGCCGGAGCAGGAGAGACGCCGGCTGCCCGGGAGACAGAGCCCTATGTGCTGCCGGAGCCGGAAGCACAGAATGATCCGTCACTCCGGAAGCCCTCTGCCGGAACGGCTGCGGCAGGCGGCAATGCCACTGCTGGGAGGGATTATCCTGTAACCAACATGAAGCCGGGAGGCACCTACGCGATCGGAGAAGGGGAAACCCTGTATGGAATCTGTTTTAAACTGTACGGAAACTTAAACTATTTGAATGATATCCGGGCACTGAATCATCTGGATGATGCGGATCGGATCCTGGCAGGGCAGGAGCTGATTCTGCCGGATCTGGGGGAATCGGGACAAAAGGAGCAGAAAAACAACTAACATGTTGGGTTTTGCTTGTTTTTCTTGGGAAAATTTAGTGCGCAAGCCGGGAAAATAGTGTATAATCTTCTCAGCTAAAAAAAACAACTCTGTTTACGGGAGAAAAAAATGAGCGCAATGGATGCGATGAACCGGGAGCAGAAGAAGAGACAGTTAAAGAGGCGCATGATCGAACCCGGTACGCCGCCGCCGGCAGACAGCGGGCGGCGGATCAGCCATGGAGAGAAGGAAGAAGCGATTGTGCGGCGGGCAGAGCGCCGTACCAGGCGCCGGCGTCTTTGGCTTGTCTTATTTGCGGCGGTTCTCCTGCTGCTGGCGTCTCTGGGTGTCTGGCAGTATAAGACGGCGTATCGGTACACAGAATATACCGTGGCCTGGGAGAGGGAGATTCCGGCCAGCGAGAGCGGCTTTACCGGTTATGAGAGATTTGGCGATAACTTAATTAAATATACGAAGGATGGCGCTTCTTACTTAGACCGTTCCGGCAAGGCGGTCTGGTCCATCAGTTACCAGCTGAAGTCCCCGATCTGTTATGTGAACGGGGAGTATGCGGCGATTGCGGATCAGCAGGGCAACGCCATCTATATCTGCGATAAGAACGGCTGTCAGGGGCAGGCGACAACGATTCTGCCGATTCTGCGTGTCAGTGTGTCTGCGTACGGCGTAGCGGCGGCCCTGGTGGAGGACAGCACCGCGTCCTATGTCACTTTTTATAAGAAGGACGGAAGTGAGCTGGACTGGGCCATCAAGACGGTGATGTCCGGTAACGGCTACCTGATGGATGTTTCACTGTCGCCGGAGGGATCGCAGGTAATGCTGTCGGATCTGTATCTGCAGGACGGCAGTTTAAAGAACCGGGTGGTATTTTATAATTTTTCCGAATTTGGAAAGAGCTACCCGGATCGTCTGGTAGGCGGTTTTAATGAGTTCGGAGACAGCATCTGTCCCCGGGTTCGTTTTCTGGATGAGGAACACGCCTGTGCTTTTGCGGACAGTATGCTGGCATTTTTCTCCCTGGAGAATGTGACCAGCCCGGAGCTTACGGTATCTGTGCCCTTTGAGACAGAGGTGCAGAGCATTGCATATTCGAAAGAGTATGTGGCCGTGGTGACGGACAGCGCTTCCGGAGAGTATGACAGCTGTCTGGAGATCTACCGGGCAGATGGAACCAGAACCGCCCGGGTGGAATTTACGTATCCGTGGCAGAATATCGATATTGACGGGGATTTCGTTATTCTGTATAATGATAACTCGTGCAGAGTTTACAGTATTTCCGGAAAAGAACGTTTTTCCGGGGAGTTTGATTTTTCCGTATCAAAGATTACCAGGGGATCCCGGTTTAATTCGCTGCTTCTGACAGGCGGAGACAGAATGCGGGAGATCCATTTAAAATAACATTAGAAGAATACACCGGCTTAGGAGGTTTACAAATGAACCAGATCGACAATTTATCAATCAATGCAGTCAGAATTCTTTCGGCGGATGCGATTCAGAAGGCAAATTCCGGACATCCGGGACTTCCGCTGGGATGCGCGCCCATCGGCTATGAGCTCTGGGCTCACCAGATGAATCATAACCCGGCCAATCCTGACTGGCCAAACCGCGACCGGTTTATCTTATCCGGCGGTCATGGCTCCATGCTTCTTTATTCGCTTCTTCATTTATTCGGTTACGGCGATTTAACCAAAGAGGATCTGATGAATTTCCGTCAGGTGGGTTCCAGAACTCCGGGACATCCGGAATACGGACAGACCGTTGGTGTGGAAGCAACTACCGGACCGCTGGGTGCAGGTATGGCGATGGCGGTAGGTATGGCGATGGCAGAGGAACATCTGGCCAGCGTATTTAACAAAGAAGAGTATCCGGTGGTTGATCACTATACGTATGTGCTTGGCGGCGATGGCTGTATGATGGAGGGCATTTCTTCCGAGGCCTTCTCTCTGGCAGGAACTCTTGGCCTGTCCAAGCTGATTGTGCTCTATGATTCCAACCGGATTTCCATTGAGGGAAGCACCGATCTGGCATTCCGCGAGAATGTGGAAGAACGGATGCGTGCCTTTGGTTTTCAGACGATTACCGTAGAAGACGGCAATGATATTGATGCGATTGGTATGGCCATTGAGGCGGCAAAGAGAGATACCACCCGTCCGTCCTTTATCACCGTGAAGACCGAGATCGGCTACGGCTGTCCGGCAAAGCAGGGCAAGGCCAGTGCACACGGCGAGCCGCTGGGGGTGGAGAATGTGACAGCCCTTCGCCAGACGCTGAACTGGCCGTATGAAGAAGCTTTCTACGTGCCGGAAGAGGTATATGAGCATTTCTCCCGCCTGGCAGAGGAGAAGGCTGAGACAGAGGCGGCCTGGAACGTAATGTTTGCCGCATACTGTGAGGAGTATCCGGAGATGGAAGAGCTCTGGAAGCAGTATCATGATACACAGGCAGCCTGCTGTCTGGAGGAGGATGAGGCTTTCTGGACCAGACAGGAGAAGCCGGAAGCAACCCGTTCCATTTCCGGGCGTCTGCTGAATTATGTGAAGGATAAGCTGCCCAACCTGATGGGCGGTTCCGCTGACTTAGGTCCGTCCAATAAGACGGCCATGAGCGGCAAGGGAGATTTCTCCAAAGAGGATCGGAGCGGACGCAACCTTCATTTCGGTGTCCGCGAGATGGCGATGACCGCCATCGGAAACGGCATGATGCTGCACGGCGGGCTGCGTGCCTATGTGGCAACCTTCTTTGTGTTCAGTGATTATTGTAAGCCGATGGCACGTCTGTCTGCTCTGATGGGCGTACCGTTAACCTATGTATTTACCCATGACAGTATCGGCGTAGGAGAGGATGGTCCGACCCATGAGCCGATTGAGCAGCTGGCAACACTGCGGGCTCTGCCGAATTTCAACGTATTCCGTCCCTGTGACGCCACTGAGACCGAGGCAGCCTGGTACAGTGCCCTGACCTCTCAGAAGACTCCGACGGCTCTGGTGCTGACCCGGCAGAATCTGGCGCCGGTGGCAGGAAGCAGCCGTGAAGCATTGAAGGGCGGCTATGTAATTGATGACTGTGAGGGAACACCGGAAGCGATTCTGATTGCGACCGGTTCGGAGGTATCCCTGGCAGTGAAGGCAAAAGAGCTGCTGGCAGCAGAGGGAAGAAAGATTCGCGTGGTGTCCATGCCGTGTATGGAGCTTTTCGAGGCACAGAGCGCGGAGTATAAGGAATCGGTTCTTCCGAAGGCAGTGCGCAGAAGAGTCGGTGTGGAGGCGTTAAGCGGCTTTGGCTGGGAGCGTTATATCGGTCTGGACGGCAGGATGGTATGCATGACCGGCTTCGGAGCCAGCGGTCCGGCAGCACAGCTGTTTGAGAAGTTTGGATTTACTGCGGAGAATGTTGCGGAAACGGTCCGCTCACTTGAATAGAAAACGGATGCAGCAAAGCGGCAGACGGACAGGGCGGATGAATTCCGGACCTCCGTCTGCCCTTTGGCGCTTAAAGGAGGAGAAGGCGATGGAGAAAAAATGTATTGGAATTGATGTTGGCGGAACAACGGTAAAGGTTGGCTTATTTGAACTGGACGGTACTCTTCTTAGAAAATGGGAGGTTCCCACCAGAAAGGAAAACGGCGGGGAGAATATTCTGCCGGATGTGGCAGCCTCCATCCGTAAGGTGCTGGAGGAAGAGAAGCTGACCTTAAATGATGTGGCCGGAGCCGGCATGGGCATTCCGGGACCGGTGCTGCCGGATGGTTATGTGGAGGTCTGTGTCAATCTGGGATGGCATGATATCAATCCGCAGCGCCAGTTAAGCGATCTGCTGGAAGGCCTGCCGGTTCGTACCGGAAATGATGCCAATGTGGCCGCACTTGGCGAGATGTGGCAGGGCGGCGGCAAGGGCTACAGCGATATCGTTATGGTGACGCTGGGAACCGGTGTCGGCGGCGGTGTCATCATTGATGAGAAAATTGTATCCGGAAAGCACGGCATGGGCGGAGAGATCGGCCATATCCGTATCCGTGAGGGTGAGAAGGAGTCCTGTAACTGCAAGGGACACGGCTGTCTGGAGCAGGTGGCCAGTGCCACCGGAATTGCCAGAGAGGCAAGACGGGCCATGGCGGCGAAGAACGTGGATTCCATGCTGCGCCGGTTTGGTGACGCGGTGACAGCCAAGGATGTACTGGACTGTGCCAAGGCAGGCGACGGGCTGGCGCTGGAGGTGATGGAGACGGTCTGCTATTACTTAGGCTGGGGTCTGGCCATGATCTCCATGACAGTGGATCCGGAGATTTTCGTCATCGGGGGCGGAGTATCCAGGGCCGGAACCTTCTTAACCGATATGATAAAGAAGTATTACAATGAATATACTCCGATGTCCGAAAACAAAGCGGGAATTACCCTGGCGACGCTGGGCAATGATGCCGGAATCTACGGTGCGGCACGACTGATTCTGGATTAAAGAAATGGAAAAAGCCTCAGACATGAGGAGACCCCGGAGCGGCAAAGCTACCGGGGCAATTATGAAAAATCTATGTGCAAAATCAACATAAAAAAAGAAAAAATTAAAATTTCTTTATGAGATTAGTATAAAAATGAGATGTGAATAAAATATGAACATAGTGTGAACAGATTATGAAAGTTCATCAGTCAGGAGGAAAACATGGCAGCGAAAAAATCAAAGAAAACAATTGTAATCGGCCATAAAAATCCGGATACGGATTCCATCTGCTCTGCCATCTGCTATGCGAATTTAAAGCATGCGCTGACAGGAAATGAATATATTGCGGGCCGGGCGGGCCACGTCAATTCCGAGACGAAATTTGTTCTGGATTATTTTGGCGTGACGGCGCCAAAGGAGATTGAGACTGTGAAGACCCAGGTCAAGGATATTGAGATCCGGGAGACGGCGGGAGTGAAGCGTAATATCTCCTTAAAAAAGGCCTGGAACCTGATGCAGGATGCCAACGTGGTGACACTTCCGGCGGTAACAGAGGACAATGTTCTGGAAGGTCTGATCACGGTCGGTGATATCACCCGGTCTTATATGAACGTCTATGACAGCAGCATTCTGTCCAAGGCCTGTACCCAGTATTCCAACATCATCGAGACGCTGGAAGGTGCTATGGTAATCGGCGACGAGAATGCCTATTTCGATAAGGGAAAGGTTCTCATCGCGGCGGCCAATCCGGATATGATGGAGTATTATATTGAGAAAAATGATCTGGTAATTCTGGGTAACCGGTATGAATCCCAGCTGTGTGCTATCGAGATGGAGGCCAGCTGTATTATTGTCTGCGAGGGTGCAGGCGTGTCCATGACCATCAAGAAGCTGGCGCAGGAGCGGGGCTGTACGATTCTTACCACACCGTATGATACGTATACGGCTGCCCGTCTGATCAATCAGAGTATGCCCATCAGCTACTTTATGAAGACAGAAAATCTGATAACCTTTGATATTGAGGACTATATTGACGATATCAAGGAGGTCATGGCCAGCAAGCGCCACCGCGATTTCCCCATTCTGGATAAAAACGGCAAGTATAAGGGCATGATCTCCCGCCGGAATCTCTTAGGCGCCAGAGGTAAAAATGTGATTCTGGTAGATCACAATGAAAAGAGCCAGGCAGTGGACGGCATGGAGAATGCCAATATCCTTGAGATTATCGATCATCACCGTCTGGGAACCGTGGAAACCATGGGACCGGTCTTCTTCCGTAATCAGCCGCTGGGCTGTACGGCAACCATCATTTATCAGATGTATAAGGAAAATGATGTGGAGATCGAGAAAAAGATCGCGGGACTGCTCTGCAGTGCCATTATCTCCGATACCCTGCTGTTCCGTTCCCCCACCTGTACGCCGGTGGATCGGGAGGCAGCATTGAAGCTGGCGGAAATCGCCGGAGTGAATGTAGAGGAGCTGGCCAGCAAGATGTTTGCGGCCGGCAGTAAGCTGAAGGGAAAGAGCGACGCGGAGATTTTCTATCAGGATTTCAAGAAATTTTCCGCCGGAAAGCTTTCCTTTGGCGTAGGGCAGATCACTTCCCTGAATGCGGACGAACTGGAAAGCCTGAAGGATCGGATGCTTCCGTATATGGAAAAGGCCAAGGAAGAGGAAAAGATGGATATGATGTTCTTTATGCTGACCAACATTCTGACAGAGTCCACCTGCCTGCTCTGTGTCGGCCAGGGAGCCGTTCAGCTGGTGTGTGATGCCTTCCATATGAATGCGGATCAGGGAATAGAGATGGACAGATCCATGGAACTGGCCGGGGTGGTGTCCAGAAAGAAGCAGCTGGTGCCCAGCCTGATGGTGGCGATTGAACAGTAAGAAGTCAGGTAATGCCTGACAGAAGGAGAAAAGAGAATGACATTTGTATACCCGGCGGTATTTACGCCGAAAAAAGACGGGACAGGCTATAAAGCAGTCTTTCCGGATCTGGAATGCTGCGAGGCGGAGGGCCCGGATCTGGAGGATGCAGTGGAAAATGCAAGAGACGCCGCGCTGAACTGGATTCTGGTGGAGCTGGAGGATGGTATGGATCTGCCGGCCCAGACCCATATGGAAGATATTGTTCTGGAAGAAGGAGCTGTGGTAAAGCAGATCATGGTGCGGGTAAAGCTTCTTCCGGATAACGACTGATGGCGGCTCATAAAAAGCTTTCCTGGAAGCCGGGAAATATGGTATACCCGGTGCCGGCTGTGATGGTAACCGTGGCGGATTCCAAAGGGAACTCCAATATTTTTACCGTGGCCTGGACCGGTACCGTATGCACGAATCCGCCCATGGCCTATATCTCGGTTCGTCCGGAGCGGTATTCCTACGGGATGTTGAAGGAAACAGGGGAGTTTGTGATTAATTTAACCACGGAAGAGCTGGTCCGGGCGACGGACTACTGCGGTGTCCGCTCCGGCCGGGATACGGACAAGTGGAAGGATACAGGATTGACACCTCAGAAGGCATTTCAGGTGTCGGTGCCGTTGATTGCGGAAAGCCCGGTAAATATTGAGTGCCGGGTCAGAGAGGTAATGGAGCTGGGATCCCATCACATGTTTCTGGCGGATGTGGTGTCGGTGGATGTGGATGAGAGCCGGATGAGCGAGACCGGAAAACTGGAGCTAAATGGGGCGAAGCCCATCGTCTACTCCCATGGAGAGTATCACGGGCTTTCTGAGCTTCTGGGAACCTTTGGCTACAGTGTGCGCCGGGAATCGGGAAAAAAGAAGCGGGAACAGAGAAAGCTGCATAGAAATTCAGATAAGGTACACGGGACAGGGAACAGCACTGGGAAAAAGACAGAAAGATAGAAGACAGGAAGGAATACATGAAAAAGAATATTACGCTGATAGGTATGCCGTCTGCCGGAAAAAGCACGGTGGGAGTTCTGCTGGCAAAACGGCTGGGTTACTCCTTTGTGGATGTGGATATTGTGATTCAGGAGAAAACAGGAAAGCTGTTGAAGGAGATTATCGAGGAAAAAGGCATGGACGGCTTCATGGAGGTGGAGAACCGGATCAATGCGGAGGTTTCTGCGGATTACTCGGTGATTGCGCCGGGCGGCAGCGTGATCTATGGCAAAGAGGCCATGGACAATCTGAAATCTCTGGGACTGGTGGTTTATTTAAAGATCAGCTATGAGGAGCTTCTGCGTCGTCTGGGCGATGTAGTGGATCGGGGGGTTGTCTTAAAAGAAGGAATGACATTACAGGATCTCTATGACGAACGCTGCATTTATTTTGAAAAATACGCCGATATCACCATCGACGAGGAAGGCAAGAGTCTGGGATGCGTGGTGGATGAGCTGCGTAAAGAGATGGAGAATCGGGGCTACAGCCGGAAAATACCAGTTGCAAAATGACGGAAAAAGCAATAAAATAATAGAGTAATTTAGCGATTTTTTAACGAGTGTGTAGGGGTATGCAAAAGAGGCATGATTTTTGCATACCCTTTTTTGAAAGGCGTGAGGATATGGTGCAAGAGAAATCTCTGTCCAGAGAGAAACAATTTTTTCTTCTGGCTCTGATTCCTATTTATTTTATTGCAGTGGGTTTTTATTTTCAATCCTTTGAGGAGATTGCACAAGGGCTGTATGCGATTGTGACAGAGCCGGATATTCTGATCACGGATTATATCGCCGTGGGCGGTATCGGTGCGGCCTTTGCCAATGCCGGTGCGATGATGCTGCTCAGTATCGCCTTTATCTACTATCTGGGAAAGGAGATGGATGGCCATACCATCACCTCCAGCTGTCTGATGTTTGGGTTTTCTCTCTTTGGAAAAAATATCTTGAATATCTGGGCGATCCTTCTGGGAGTGCTTCTATATGCAAAATACCATAAAACCCATATGTCCCGGTATATTTATGTGGCGCTCTACGGTACCAGCCTGTCGCCGATTATCACGCAGATCATGCATATGGTACATCTGCCCTTTGTGCTGCGGCTGGTGATTACGCTTCTGATTGGTATGTGGATTGGCTTCGTGCTTCCGCCGCTGTCTACTCATGTGCATTACGCTCATTTGGGATACTCTCTGTACAATGTGGGTTTTTCTGCCGGTATTATCGCCACGGTGATTGCCTCTGCGATGAAATCCTTCGGTATTGAGACGGAGGCAAGGCTGATCTGGTCCAGCGGAAACAACCGGATTCTGTTTTTCCTGTTGTTTTTCCTGTTCGGAAGCATGATCCTGGGAGCCCTGGTAATCGGGCGGGAACAGGTGGTGGCCGCGTACCGCCGGATTCTGAAAACCTCCGGTGTCAGCGGAACCGATTATCTGCAGGAAGAGGGTGGTACCGCAGTGGCCCTGAATATGGGAATCAATGGTCTTTTCGCCACTCTGTTTGTGATGGCGGTGGGCGGCGAGCTGAACGGACCGACTATCGGCGGTATATTCACAATTGTCGGTTTCAGTTCTACCGGTAAGCATGTACGGAATATCTTCCCGATTATGATAGGTGTTTGTGTTGCCAGTATCACCGGTTTCTGGAGTATCAACGATCCATCAGCTCTGCTGGCGCTTTTGTTCTCCACCACGCTGGCTCCCATTGCGGGAGAGTTCGGCGTATTCTGGGGAACGCTGGCCGGTTTTCTGCACGCTTCCGTGGCGCTGAATATCGGAATCGTGTATGGCGGCATGAATCTTTATAACAATGGGTTTGCCGGAGGTATCGTGGCCATTTTCCTGGTACCGGTGATTCAGTCCATCCAGGACAGAAGAGCACGGGCAAGAGGAGAGATTTCACTGTAATTTGAGAAGGAGATTTAATTTGATATGAAAACAATTCGATATGATGTGGTAAGAGTGATTGCAGAAATCAAAGAAGAGGATCGGTTTCAGATCCATCCCGGCTGTGCCATCGATGCACCGGAAAAGGTGGATTCTATGATTTTTATGCCTTTTGAGGTAAAGGAGGAGGCACTGATGGAGCTGGAAGCCCATCCGGCAGAGATCAGCAAGGAAGGCGGTTCTTACTTTGTAACCGAGTATTTTGTTCAGGAGAACGAGTATGATGAGGAAGGACGGCTCTGCGGCGGGGGAGATATCCTGGATTCCTCGATCATGGAGATTGAAGTACTGGACAGAAAGACCAACCAGACGCTGGAAACCTACGATAACTGGAAGGCAGCCGAGGCGGCCATGGAACGGCTGTCCGGGGAGCGGGAAGTGTATCTGGCGTAGAAGAAAAAGATTGAAAACGGGTCACCGGTGGCAACACTGGCGGCCCGTTTTTTGTCTGCGCCTTTTTCGTTCGGGCACAGAAGTAAAAAGTCATTTTTTATTACATACAATTTCTCCTCAAAACAGAAAAAATGGAATAGAATGCCTCAAACAGGCAGATGATAATATTTTTTTAAATAATTTACTCAAAATTGATAAATGAAAGAGATTCTGTGATTGCGTGTTACCGGCGTGCATGTTATACTCAATATAAATAAGGGATAAATTGGGAGATTTATTTTTGTAATCTTTAGTTACAAATGTGTCACTTTATATGACAAGGGAAAAGGCGGATAACGAATGAATTGTGGGGGGCTGAGAATGCAGAAACAGCTATCCGGTTCCGACAGGAACATCGGAAAGCAGATTATTTTAGGCATCATTCTGATCGCCGTTATTCTCGTTTCCTTTATCCCCCCTTTGATTAATTGGACAGGCCGGATGCCTATCCTTGAGAGGCGCAAAGGAGTTTGATTGCTATGAATGATGCCAAAGCTTACCAGCAGTCTGTGGATATTCTCAGCAGCCTGGTAGACAATCTAATGACAGGAGAATGCATATGAAAAAACAATTTTGCCAGCTGTTGGCGCTTGCAATGACAACAGTGCTGCTGACCGGATGCGGGACACAGACAGCCGTGAATGAAAAGAAGGAAAATGAAAAAGAAAAAGTAAGAGTTGCCTTGTGGGGGACGCAGCTGTTGGAGAATTACACCCAGTATCTGTGCGATATGTTTCCGGAGGTGGAATTTGAATTTGTGTTGGCCACCAATTCTACGGATTATTACCGTTATCGGAACGACCATGACGATCTGCCGGATATCCTGACGGTACGATCAACTGGCTGCCGGCATGTGCGGATGTAGATAGTATTATTGTGAATGAGACGCTGTTTCAGGAGCATAATATCGCCATTCCTTCGGATTATAATTCTTTTATTGCAGCCTGCGAGGCCTTTGAGGAGCAGGGCATTCAGGGCTTTTGCTCTGATTTCGGTTCGGATTATACCTGTATGGAAGTGCTGCAGGGCTTTGCCATCTCAAAGCTTTTGTCTATGGAGGGCCGTGAGTGGCGGCAGCAATATGAGAGCGGGATTACGAATCAGCTTTCGGAAGATGTCTGGATGCCTGTCTTTGAGAAATTTTTCGACATGAAGGAGAAGACCGGTCTTGGCGAAGCCGAAACGAAGATGACGAATCAGGATCCCAAGAGACTCTATACTGCCGGTAAACTGGCGATGTATCGTGGTACAGGCACGGATGTGATTGCTTTTCCCGGACGTGAGGGGGACAGATCCACTCTGCTTCCTTATTTTGGCGATACGGAGAAGGACAACTGGTATCTGACCTATCCGTCCTTCCATGTAGCTGCCAGCAAAAAAGCAATGGAAGATCCTGAACGGGAGGAGCTTCTTCTGAAGATTATGACGGCCATGCTGAGTCAGGACGGCCAGAGCTGTATCACTTACGGTAAGAACATGATTCCCTACAACAAGAATGTGACTTTGGAACTGCTGCCCGAGCTGGATAACATAAAGTCTTACATAGAACAAAACAAGATGTATATCCGTCTGGCGTCCAGTGAGATGTTCAGTATTTCACAGAATGTGGTGCAGCGTATCCTGACCGGTGAGCTGAAAACACCGAAAGAGGCATTTGCGGCGTTCAATACCCAGTTGGCTGAGGAGAAATCGTCTGACACAGTGGTGGCTCACATTGATACTGCTTATTCTGATCGGTTTACGCCGGATCATGGCAATATGGCGGCATCTGCTGTTTACAATACGGTTCTTGCGGAAGCAGATGTGGATCTGGTGTTTGGCCAGTCGTGCTATATCAGCAGCGATGTCTATGCGGGAGATTATACGAAGAAGGATTTGGGTTACCTGATTAACAACGATGTGGGAAAACCGGTAATTGCCCGTCTGACCGGCCAACAGCTTTTCGATCTTGTTTCAAATACCCTTTCTTTGAAGGGCAACAGAGGCGCTGTCTGCAATGACAGTACTCTGTATGTATCCAGCGGCTTTGAGATGGATGTCTCCAGAACGGACACCGGTTATGTATTGAATGATCTGACGATGGAAGGAAAAAAGCCGGATCCGGATGCAGTCTATTCCGTGCTTCTCTGCAGTGATTACGACTGGTATGTAGTTGATGCCATGAAGGCAGTCGGCTGCGAGGATTATGAGATTGACGACGTCCACTTTGAAGAATATGTTTTTAAGCGATTGATAGAGGAGGGCGGTCAGCTGGAAGCACCGACTGATTACCTTACACTGAGATGATAACGGTATGCACAGTAGATTTCCGATGGAGGTAAATGCGATGCCAAAACGAAAACAGATAAAGCGATATATACCTCCCGTGCTGTGCACGCTAGTGTTAATTCTTTTTCTCGGATTGGGCATTTTATACATTCGGTCTTATATGAGTCAGCAGACGATAGAGGAACGTTCCTCACAGCTGCAGCAGATCAGTGCACAGATTCAGACCAATCTGGAATATGGTCTGGGAACGCATTGGAATCTGACTTCTGCGATCGACGGTGTTTTGGAGGGAAAGAATTTTGCTGATCAGGAGGAACTGACAGATGCGATTGCTGCTTTGGAGACAACATTTTGCACAGAGCTCTATGACTGCAGGCTGATGCTGCTGGATTCCCTTGGGACAGCTTATCTGGATGAGGGGGAAAAGGGCATCTGGGACGATATCAATCGTCTTTCGGACGGAAAAGACCGCCATACCTTTGTTTCAGAGACAAGTAATATGGATGGTACCTTTCTTGCATTTGTAGAGAAACTGGAGAATCCGGTTACCGTCGGTGCGGAAGACAATCGATTTACGCATCTGGTTTTGCTGAAAGATATCGAGACATTGAAAAAATATTACACAACGGAGTCTTATGGCGGTCATGCTGCGACTTATATTATCAAAAAGAATGGGCTTCTGGCTTATTATGACGCGGAAGATGATATTATCGGGGCCAGGAATGTCTTTAAGGCACTGGAGAAGGCTGAATATGTGGATGGGCAGAATTTTCAGGCGCTCAGAGAACAGTTGAAAGAGAAAGGAATCGTTGCTGCGAATATTATGCTCCACCAGACGGAATATTACTTCTGCCTGACCGATCTGAATCAGTTCGATATGACTCTGATGCTGCTGATTCCGGCAAAGTATGTGGCGTTTAATACGATGAATATGGTAAACTCATTTATCCGCATACTGATTCTTTTTATGTCGGTTCTGGTGGTTCTGATCGTGCTGGCTTTTATCAGTTTTGTTATGATCCGGCGAGGAAATCAGATGGTGAAGGTTGAGCAGCAGAATAACCAGGAACTGAACCGGCTGCGACTGGCTGCGGAGGATGCAATGGTTGCCGCGGAGGCAGCCAACAAAGCGAAAAGTACTTTCCTCAGCAATATGTCCCACGATATCCGGACCCCAATGAACGCAGTCATTGGATTCGCCACGCTGGCTATGGCGAATATTGACAACACAGAAAAGATTAAGGATTATCTGACCAAGATCCTGTCTTCCAGCAATCATTTACTGTCTCTTATCAATGATATTCTGGATATGAGCCGTATTGAAAGCGGCAAGATTCAGCTGGAGGAGCAGGAAGCCAATCTGTCTGATATGCTTCATGACATTAAAACTATCATCAGCGGCCAGATTCATGCCAAGCAGCTGGAACTGTATATGGATGTAATAGACGTGACTGATGAGGATGTGTTCTGCGATAAGACGCGTCTGAATCAGGTGCTGCTGAACCTTCTGTCCAATGCGATCAAGTTCACGCTTCCCGGCGGCACGATATCGATCCGTGTGGCCCAGCTGCCCAATGCGCCGGAGGGGAAAGGCCTGTTCGAGATTCGGGTCAAGGACACCGGTATCGGCATGAGCCAGGAATTTGCCCAGCGGATCTTTGAGCCCTTTGAACGGGAGCGCACATCCACCGTCAGCAAGATTCAGGGTACGGGTCTGGGAATGGCTATTTCAAAAAATATTATTGACATGATGGGCGGAACGATCACAGTGCAGACCGAAAAGGACAAGGGAACGGAATTTACCATTCGTCTGGCGCTGCGTCTGCAGTCGGAGCGCCGCAGCGTGGAACGGATCAAGGAACTGGAAGGGCTCAAGGCTCTGGTGGTGGATGATGATTTTAACACCTGCGACAGCGTGACCAAGATGCTGGTACAGGTGGGAATGCGGTCGGAGTGGACACTCTTTGGCAAGGAGGCAGTCCTCCGTGCCAGACAGTCCATGGAGCTGAACGATCCTTTCCAGGCGTATATTATCGACTGGCGGCTGCCGGATATGAACGGTATCGAGGTGACCCGCCAGATTCGTAGCCTGGGAGACGAGACTCCGATCATTATTCTTACTGCTTACGATTGGTCTGATATTGAGGTTGAGGCAAGAGCCGCCGGTGTAACCGCATTCTGCGCTAAGCCCATGTTCATGTCCGATCTGAGAGACTCTCTGCTGAATGCGCTGGGTCAGCAGAAACCCAGGGGCGATTCTGTTCTTCCTGCTGTCTCCGACTCAGATGATTTCAGAGACAAACACCTGCTTCTTGTCGAGGATAACGAGCTGAACCGGGAAATCGCAGTAGAGATTCTGAGCGAGTATGGCTTCCGGATTGACACGGCGGAAAACGGAGCGGAAGCAGTGGAGAAAATAACTGCCGCCCGGATTGGAGAATACGATCTGATCCTGATGGATATTCAGATGCCCATTATGGACGGCTACGAGGCAACCCGGACAATTCGTGCGCTGAAAGAGCCGGCGCTGGCCGGAATTCCAATTCTGGCTATGACGGCGAACGCCTTCGATGAAGATCGCAAGGCAGCCTTAGAAAGCGGTATGAACGGTTTCCTGTCCAAGCCCATCCAGATTGATGAGCTCGTTCAAACGCTGCAGAATGTGTTTCAAAGAATGTAATAGATAAGGATTCTGATGCGGCATCAAAATGGGCGGAGAGTGTTAAAAAATTGAGAGAGCATATCGGCCGGAAGCTGCCCCGGCGCAGAGGCCGCCCCTGCTGTGCCGAAGCTTAAGCAGGAGCCGAAAAGCTCTCCGGAGATTCGGCTGATGGCTCCCAGTTTGCCCATGGACATGGTGATAACCGGAGTTTTTGGATGTTCCTCTTTCATGGTAAGGGTGGCATCCAGAAGGGTGAGGACGTCCCGTTCGCTCGTCGGCATCACAGCATATTTCGCGATGTCACAGCCCAGATCCTGCATCCTGCAGAGCGTGGCGACGATGTCTTCTTTGGCCGGTGTTCCGGAAAAATCATGGCAGGAACCGATGACGGCTGTGCCGGCGCGGTGGGCAGCCTCGGCGATGGCCCGTACCGCGTCTTCCCCGCGGGAGAGCTCTACATCCACCAGATCGATACAGCCGCTTTCAATGGCTGTCCGATTGATCTGCACGTAAGAGTCGGTGTCAATGGCGATCTCGCCGCCCTCGGCTTTGGTGCGAATCGTAAACAAGAGGGGAATTTCTCCCAGAGTATTACGAAAAGCGGTAAGTGTGGCCTGCAGGCTGCCGGAATCCACAGGATTCTCCGGTGTCAGAAGAGATTCGAAAAAGTCTGCACGCCATTCCACCAGATCACAGTGGCTGTCCGGCCGGGTTACATCTTTAGCAGAGGAAAGTAAAGCCTCTTTTTTTTTGCCAGTGAAAGGGATGCAGATCTTCGGTCTGCCGCTTCCCAGAGTTATCTTTCTTATCTGAATGGTGGATGCCATGGTACGTCCTCCTGTCCTTTTCTTATTGCCGTTCTATTGCCTGAATTTAAAATGGTTTCTCACAATTTACTGCTATAAGTATAAGTTTGGAAGATGGTTCTGTCAAATAAAAGCTAGGAATTTTCCTCCAGCGGCCATTCCACCACATGGACGTGGATGGTCTGTACCTGCCTGGCATTGCCGCAGAAGACGCCCTGGTTGATGGGACAGTCCTTATAATCCCTGCCATGGGAGATTTTGATGTGCTGCTCGTCCACAAGCAGGTTGTTGGTGGGATCCAGGCCGTACCAGTAGCCGTTGTCATAGACCTCCACCCAGGCATGGCTTAAGCCCTCGCCCATCAGCATACCCACCACATATCGGGCCAGAATGCCCTTCTGGCGGCACAGGGAGATGAGAATATGCGAATAATCCTGGCA